>JACDZF010000054.1 GCA_013426795.1 Desulfocapsa sp.
TGTTGTGGAAAAAGTCGTCCCCCCGGTGTAAGGCCGGGGCGGTTCAGCCACATTACTCCAGATGCAGCAGGGAGTTGACCTCCCTTTCGATCTTGAACATGACTTTGGCTATCTGCAGATGATTTTCCGCCCCCGCCTGGCGCAGCTCCTTTCCCCAGTGCCGCAGCATATCCGTATCCACCTTGCGGACATGGTCATCACGACTCCACTCACTGCCGATCTTCAAGCCGAGTTCCCGCATGATGGCCAACCGCTGCTCCCTCTCATTCTCCGGGAACCTCTCAACAACGGACTGGGTTATTGTTTTCCATCCGGAAAAAAGGGGCACGCCTTCCTGAAATCTCTGGAACCATTTCTTCTCACCGGGCGAAAGGGTCTCCAGTAAATCCGGAGGAGCCGGGATAAATCCTTCAGGAACGACTTGAGGCGTCTGGTTGTACTGTTTGCTCTCTGCCATCTGCCTGTTCTCCTGAACCTGGACCGCGTTGCCCTGGGCGCACAGAAGAGAGGAGAAAATCGCCGTCAACAAAGATACCTTCTTAAGAAATCCCATATATCCACCATAGAGAAATTTAAAAGATAACCAATCAACGATAAGACAATGATATTCTTCAGGCGGCCACAGTGACTTTCATAATTTCATGCCGTTCCCAGGAGATGAAATCCGTCACCAGATCACGCTTTATCCCAGTCCAAAAGCAATTTCGGCTGACCGAGGCCATTATACAATAGAAAAAAATAAAAATCCATGGGAGTGCCACATTTTCAGGGGAGCGCTTATCTCCTGGCCAGGGCTGCCCGATCAAGGATTCGGATCTTCTTGCCATCCACCGCAATCAATCCCTCGTCACTCATCCGCGCAAAGATACGGGACAGGGTTTCGGGGATGGTTCCCAGCAAACTTGCCAGCTGCCCTTTCGATATCTCCAGCTCGACACTCTCCACTGCCCCCTGCTCTTCCAGGAGATAGAGCAGATAGCCGGCCAGCCTTGCCGGCACTTCCTTTAACGAGAGGTTCTCGATCTGATCCACAAATCGGCGCAGACGCAGGGAAAGAATGGCCAGCATATGCAGGGCCAGCGAGGGATTTTCCTGCACCAGGGAGATAAAGACATCCCTCGGGAAAAACAACAAGGCCCCTTTCGCCAGGGCCTCAGCATTGGCAGGAAAGGGCGTTCCGTGAAAGACCGGCACCTCACCAAAGGGCTCGCCCGCGCCGAATATATGGAGGATCTGCTCCTTGCCGGCAAAGGACATCTTGAAGATCTTCACCTTGCCCTCCGCCACCATATAAAACCCGTTGCCGGGGTCCCCCTCATGGAAGATAAATTCACCCTTCTCCACCTTTTTCTCCACGGCTAGACGCACCACCGCCTCAAACTGATCCTCCGGCAGACCGCCAAACAACATGCTGGCGCCGATCAATGCCCGTTTATCCATCCATTTCTCTCCTTAAAAGGAAGTATCTTCCCGCTGCCTGCCATCGTCTCTGATCAATTTATTCTGGTAAAACTCGTAGAACTACGGTAGAAAATAGATGCTTCAGGGATGGCCTGACCGTTATTTCTGGAACTCCCGCCTCTGCCGTCTCGTGACGAATTGGCCTTCTTCCGCCCCGGCAGAGGCGGCATACTCAAGAGTTGCCGGCCACCAGCGGAAAAGGCTCCCGCCCCGTCATCATTGTTCAAGAATCACTTTACCCTATTTTCATTCAAGATCATGGCAGAAAGAAACATCATCCCACCTTCAGACCGGCCCGTCTCAGACGAAACCCTGCTCAAGGTTGCCAAGGAAATCGTTATCAAGTTTATTGAAGTGGGGCGCCTGACGCCGGCCACCTTCGAGCAGACCTTTGACTCCATCTACAGCACCATCAAAGAGACGGTGCGCAAGGGATGAACGAGCTTGATCCGCACCGCAACAGGGTTCCCCAAAATATCGTCCATATTCATATCATGGGGATCTGCGGCACCGCCATGGCCGCCATGGCCGGGATGCTCAAGGCCTCCGGCTATACCGTGACCGGCTCCGACAGCGGCGTCTATCCGCCCATGTCGGATTTCCTGGCAGGCTCGGGGATTCAGGCGGCCAGCGGCTATGGCCCGGAGAATCTCACTCCCCGCCCCGATCTGGTCATCGTCGGCAATGTCATCACCCGCAAAAACCCTGAGGCCCAGGGGCTTATCGAGGCAGGCATCCCCTATCTTTCCTTTCCCCAGGCCCTGGCCCACTTCTTTATCAGCTCCCGCACCTCCCTGGTGGTGGCCGGCACCCACGGCAAAACCACCACATCGTCGCTCCTGGCCTCGGCCCTGCACCGGGCGGGCCTTGATCCATCCTTTATGATTGGAGGAATCGTCCGCGACTTCGAGGCCAACTTCCGCATCGGCCACGGCCCTTACTTTGTGGTGGAAGGCGACGAATACGACACGGCTTTTTTTGACAAAGGTTCCAAATTTCTCCACTATCAGCCCAAAATTGCCGTCATCACCTCGGTGGAGTTTGATCACGCCGATATCTTCGCCGATCTTGACGCCATCAAACGCTCCTTTCGCCGCTTTGTCACCCTGCTGCCCAGGGACGGACTCCTTATCGCGCACCTGGATGATCCCAACGTGGCCGAGGTCGTAGCCGATGCCCCCTGTGCGGTGCAAGGCTATGGCTGCAGCCCGGAGCTTGCCTGGTCGCTGTCCGATGTCCGCACCGATCAGGGGCTGACCCGGTTCAAGGTGCGGCACCATCAGCAGGACTGGGCAGAGCTGGCAGTGCGCATGCCGGGCCGCCATAACTGCCTCAACAGTCTGGCGGTGACCGCGGTTTTACACCGCATTGGTCTTGCTCCTGAGCAGATCAACGACTGCTTGAGCAACTTTGGCGGGGTCAAGCGACGGCAGGAGATCCGGGGGGTGGAACGCGGCGTGACCGTTATCGACGATTTCGCCCATCATCCCACCGCGGTCCGGGAGACCCTGGCCGCCCTCAAGGCGGCCTACGCGGGCCGCCGTCTGGTGACGGTCTTTGAGCCACGAACCAACTCCTCGCGCCGCTCCATCTTTCAGCAGGAGTATGGAAGCGCCTTTGACGCCGCCGACCTGATCCTTGTCAGAAGGCCGCTGCCCCTGGCCAATGTCGCGGAAGAGGAGATGTTTTCCTCCCATCAGCTCGCCGCTGACCTGCAAAGCCGGGGCCTTGCCGCCTTCACCTTTGCCGACACCGACGCAATCCTGGCCCATCTCCTGACCACCCTGCAGGAGGGCGATGTGGTGGCGATTCTCTCCAATGGCGGTTTTGACAATATTCACCAGCGACTCCTGGAAGGCCTGCGGGCCGCTTCACCATCTTCGGAGGAGTCTCTCCATTTCGCCACCGGGATAAAGACCGACTAACAGCACAATCAACCCCTTCACCACCTTGAAACACCCCACTCCCCCAGCTCTCCTGCGCCAGCGAGCCTCAGCCCTGGTGACCGCCACCCTGCCGCTGCCGGCCGGTGCCACGGTTATCGTCGCGGTCTCCGGCGGCCCTGACTCCGTGGCCTTGCTGCATATCCTCGCCACCGCCCTGCCTTCCCTCCACTTTGTCGCAGTCTATGTTGACCATGGTCTGAGGCCGGATGAAACGGGAGCGGAGATGGAGCTGGTGGAGGGCCTGGCCAGGAATCTGCGGGCCAGATTTGAACGGATCCGTGTCGATGTGCGGGGCGGCGCCGAACAACATGGCGCATCCATTGAGGAGACTGCCCGTATTTTACGGTATGAGGGTCTTGAGACATTGCGCCGGCACTATCAGGGAGCGGCCATCGCCGTGGCCCATACCGCCGATGATCAGGCCGAAGAACTGCTGATCCGCCTTATCCGGGGATGCGGCCGTAAGGGACTGTCCGGGATGCAGCCCCGCAATGGCTGGATTATCCGCCCGCTTCTGGGGGAGAGCAAGGCAAGCCTGCTCCACTATCTGCACACCGAGGGCATCCCTTTCTGCATCGACAGCTCAAACCTGGAACGGATCTATCTCAGAAACCGGGTCCGACTTGAGCTCCTGCCGTATCTGGAGGACCACTTTAACCCCTCCATCCGCGAGACCCTGCTGCAAACCGCACAGATCCTCGGAGACGAGGAGGCGCTTATGGAGACCATGGCCGACAGCGCCTGGCAGGAGACGGTTAGCGTTATGGCCACAGCACCGGTCTCTTCCGCCACGCCGCCCCATACCCTTCGCCTCGACATTCAACGGTTTTGCCGGGAGCACAGGGCCATCCAGCGCCGGATCCTGGAAAAATGCTGCTGGCGGATGGAGGCCCGGCCGCAGTTCAGGCAGATAGAACTCCTGCTCGACCTCCTGCTCACACGGGAGCCGGGAGCCGAGACTCATCTGAGCCGGGGACTGCGGGCCCACAAGACGAGGGACACCGTGATCTTCAGCTATCCGGCGGGTAAAGGCGCTTATCGGGGAAACTGCGGGCAGCAGTCAGGGAGGACAAGGCCAGCTCAATGAAGAGTGCGCCGCAAATCTGTCGGCCAGCCGGAAACCATGGCTTCATTCTGACAGCAGCCACTTTTCCTCGTTTCCCGGCAACTTTCCGATAAATCAGGTCAACCCGCGATGGTACCGGCTCCCCTCGCCAATCCAGCCATTCGTTTTTTTGGTTGACTTTGGGAGCGGGCTGACCATAAAATAAATGCCTGACCCATTGATCCTGCGAAATCGGGCTCTCAATTGGTGCCATACGGTCTGATTCACTCACCCCGAGTCACGTCACTCACAACCTTCTTCCCCGGACACTTCACCCATGGAAAAAAAAATCCTCATAGCCATTGATGGCTCCAGCTATTCGACCCAAGCCCTGGAATATCTCGCCCTGCTTTTTGGCGATGACGCCACCATCCATTTCCATCTCACATCCTGTGTCAGCGGCCAGGGAAACATCCTCCCCTCCTCGGCTGAAAGGAATAATTCCCTCTTACCCTCATCCGGCAATCAGGGCAAAAGGCAGACGGCTGAACGGTACCTCGAGAAAGCCAGGGCCAAACTCATCCACCTCCATATTCCCCCCGAAAGAATCCACTCTTCCGTGGAACCATCGGGATATGATATTGCCGCCACCATTCAACGTCAGGCCGAAAATCTCCTGATGGACAGCATTCTCATAGGTCGCAGGGGATTAAACACCCTCAGCGAGATGCTGCTCGGTTCGGTCTCCGCCACCCTGCTCAAAAAATGCCACACCATCCCCCTGTGGATCATTGACGGGGAGGTGCGGAACCGCAATTTTCTGGTTCCGGTGGATGGCTCCCTGCCATCCTTCATGGCCATCGATCACCTCACCCATATCATGGAAGGCCGCCAGGACATCACCCTGTACCTCTTCCACTGCCTGCATTTCCTGGGCAACACGCCGGAAGCAAGCCCCGAGACCTTCTACCATCTCTGGGGAAAAGATTGGTGCGACACCCATCTCTGTGATGATAAAATTCTCTTTCAGGGTCCGACGCAACTCTTGATGGAGGCAGGAATCCCCAAAAAAAATATCATTATCCTGCCCGAAAAATCGGACCTGGAAGCGGCCCGGAGCATCATCAGTCAGGCCGAAAAACACCATTGCGGAACCATTGTCATTGGCCGCAGGGGGGATGGCACCACCAAGGGGGTTCTGGGCGGGGTTTCCGATCGTACCGCCAAAAACGCCCAGGATATCGCCCTCTGGCTGGTGGGATAGGGGGCGGGGCCCTAGGATTCCCTTCGGCCTCTGCCCCCCTTGAATGGAAGAATGGCAGACCCTACTGCTTCTCCGGGACAATCATCACCGAGGCAGCCCTGGCCGGATCAAGGTACTCACGGGCAAGGGCCGACACCTGATCTCCCGTGATCGATTCAAATCCCGAAAGAATGGTTGCCGGCCACTGAAGCTGCTGGGGATGCCGGGAAGATAGGGAAAGAACGGAGTTCAGCCAGTAGCCGTTGGTGCGCACCATATCCTTGAGGGAAGTAAGGACGGGCAGGCGGGCCCGTACCAGCTCCTCGGCGGTTACTCCCGATTTCCACAAGTCCGCGGCCACCCGGCTCACCTCCTCCCGCACCGCCTCTATCTGGGCAGGGTTTACAATCAACTGGGCCCGCAACACCCCATAGCCGGGATAGACCCGACTCGGTTGATTCATGACCTGGGGGGAATAGGTGGCCCCCAGCTTTTCACGGATAACCTTGCGCAACCGATCGGCAAAGACCTCGGTCAGCAGGTACAGCCCTCGGGTGCGCTCAATATTCCAGAAATCGGCGGTGGGCCAGGCCACCACCAGCAGGGCCTTGTCAATGGATGAGGGCACGGTCAGGCGCAGGGTTTGACCGGCCGGGAAGGAAATCTGTTCCACCGCGGCCTTTTCCTGGCCACGTTGCGGCAGGGGCGCCAGATATCTCCGGGCCAGCTCCCGAACCCGCTCCGGATCAAAATCACCCACCAGAGAGACCTCAAGCCCTCCCGACAAGGGCGCCACATCCATCCAGGCACGGATCTGCTCCGGCTTCAGCCTGGCAAACTCAGACCAGGGCGGCAGCCCAAAGGCGGTATTGCCGCCGGCCAGAAAAGATTCCCCCGACAACTGGAGAAACCCGTTCACATCACTGTTCATCTGTTCATACATCTGTTTGAAGCCCTGCATCGCCAGGACGTAGGCGTCTTCACGCACGGCCGGGTCAACGAGTCGGGCCTGCAGAAGCTGGAACAGGAGCTCAAGGTCCTTGCCCACCGCCGACCCCTTCCAGATAAAGCTTGACTCCCCAACCTTGAAATCGAGCTTTACCGTACTGCCGGCCAGAACCCCTTCCAGATCCGACTTGCTCAGCTTCCCGGTTCCCGACTCATTCACCACCTGTTCAGCCAGCATGGCAAGGCCGGGAACCGGTTCGGTCTGCCTGCCATACCCGTAATGGGCCACCAGCTGCACCTCGTTGTCCTTGAACGGCGTCCGTTTCAAATTCACCACCACCCCGTTGGCAAATCGGATGCGCTCACCCTCAACCTCGGAGAGGGCCTGTTCCTGGACGGGACCGGGGGCTGATGTGGGGTGCAGATAGGGGAAGACCAGCTCGGCTCCAGCCTTGGGCGGTTCTACCTTCCGGGCGACGGCCTGTTCATAGACCTCCCTGATCTGCTCCCGGGGCTCTTTCCCGGAAAGCTCGGTATTGCCCACCAGCTGAATCAGCCTGGCCCTCTGATTCCAGATCCCCCGCAGGGCCGCGTGCAGCTCTTTGGCCTGCATTTTCCCAATCACCGGGGCAAAGATCTCTTTTTCCTGCTGCGGCGACATCGAGACCTTTTGTCCATTGAGATCGCGGACAATCTTTGCGGCCAGCTTCTGGCTGTCCCGGGTGGCCGCGGTGAGCACTGCCGAATCAAGGCCGGCCAGCATCTCCTTCCGCACCCGCGTTGTCTCGGAGTCGGTAAATCCGAACTCCAGGGCCTGCCGCAGTTCCTGTTCAATCACTGCCAGGGCCGACTGCCACTGGTTGGGATTGGTGCGGGCGCTGATCGAGCCGTAGCCGATACGGCCAAGAAAGATGCCGGAATGGGCCTCGCTGCTGGTGAAGGGGATATCCTTTTTTTCCAGGAGCCGGGCAAGCCGATACTTAAGGATACGACCTGCCGCCTCCCGGTGTATCTCGGCCGTTTGCGAGGCCAGGGTGTCCGGTGCCTCCGGCTCATTCCAGATGGTCTCGATGCTCACTTCGGTGAACCCCATCTCCGGCTCATGGTGATAAAAAAACTCCGTCCCGGCATGGTTCACCTCCCCCCAGGGGGGACAGTCAGGCATTGCCCCTTCACCCCGCATGGAGCTGAAACGCTCACGAATACGGGGCGCCACCAACCCTGGATCAAGGTCACCCACCACCACCAGGATCATCTTTTCCGGGCGGTACCAGCCATCATAGTAGGACTTCATACGGGCACGGTCAGCCTTTTCCAGGGTTTCAAGGACACCAATGGGCATCCGCGAAGGGACCCTGCTGCCTCGCATGGTAAAGGCAAGGCCTGCCTCATGGGTCCGAAACTCCACCGAATCGCGGGCCCGCTTTTCCGAAAGGATGACCCCGCGCTCCCGCTCAATCTCGGTATCTGACAGCAAGGCGCCGCGGGCATAATCGGCCATGACCAGCAGCCCCTTGTCCAGTTCTTCCGGGCTCGTGCCGGAGAGCAGAATATTATAGACGGTCTCGTCAAAACCGGTATGGGCGTTGGTGTCACCGCCAAAGCTCATGCCGATGGACTGGAAATAATCAATCAAGGCCCCGGGCGGAAAATGGGTGGTCCCGTTAAACAGCATATGTTCCAGAAAATGGGCAATGCCCCGCTGTTCGTCTGTCTCCATAAGCGAGCCGGCCTGCACATTCAGATACATCGCCACCCGTCCCTTTGGCTCCTGATTCTTCATCAGGACATAGCGGAAGCCATTGTCCAGGCGGCCAAAGACCAGGGCGGGGTCAGGAGGCAGATCACTTTGTTCATGGGGCCAGGTTCCAGAGCTCCGGCACCACTGATTCTGGGCCGTCTCATTGGGCGAGGGGTCGGCGGGGCTTGCCTGGGAGGAAGTAACCAGGAGGAGGCAGGAAAGAAGCAGGGCGTTCAGCCATTTCATACTTTCACCTTGCGGAACAGTTCCATGGAAGTTTATATAAAAAAGGCCCGCGATTTGGGGACCTGCCATGCCGGAGTCCGTGCGTTTTTGCTGGACCCACAGATTTTTTTCGGGAGCCGACGGACAGCATCGGATTTTTCCCCCGGCAGGCTTGTCTTCACGCGGGGCCAGGATGAAGAATGCGTGATGGTGAGAATATCTCCGTCAACTCAAGAAAGAGTCATTACTTTATATCCTGATTTGGCGATTACAAGGAATGAAATCCGGCGTCCAGCCGCCATGTAATTCCATTTCTAAATCAAGATGTGCACGAGAAGAAAAGCGAGTCGCGACGAGGCAGTACAATAAGTACGGTGAGGAGCGACGGAGCGCATTCGACGAAGTGAACGCTTGATTTAGAAATGGAATAAAGGAGAAGACAGCATGCTCTTAGAAGGAAAAACAGCCCTTATCCCCGGTGCGTCAAGGGCCATCGGCAGGGCCATTGCCAGGAAGCTGGCCGGAGAGGGGGTGCGCCTTATCCTTCCCACCTTTGACTGGCCGGATTCCATTGTGGAGATGGAAGAGGAATTCGGGGAGATGGCGGACAAGGTGCTGATCCCCCCCTGTGATCTGCGGGACCAGATCCAGGTTCAGGGGATGATCGCCACCATTGAGCAGCGATTTGGCGCCCTCCATATTCTGGTCAACAATATCGAGCGGGGCGGCATGCCCATCGTCCATGGTTCCTACGATGAGCCCCACAACCATGACCAGTGGGATCTGGAGATGGACACCACCCTCAAGGCCAAATGGCTGCTCTTCCATCACTGTCTGCCCCTGATGAAACGCTCCGGCCCCGGCGCCGTGGTCAATATCTCATCCATTGCCGCCAGAACCGGCCGAAGCGGGCCCGCCGCGCCTGTCTTTAACGATGCCTATGGCGCCGCTAACCGGGCCATTGCTTCGTTTACGGAAACCTGGGCGCGGGAGGGCGCGCCGGAGATACGGGTGAATGAACTGATGCTGGGCTTTATCCAGCACCGGCATGGTGAGGAGACAAGGGGATGGTCACTTCTTGATGACAGGGAAAGGCAGGGAATAGTGGCTCATACCCTGTTGCAGCGGACGGGATCAGCGGAAGAGGTGGCCACCGCCGTCCTGTTTCTTCTGCGTGACGCGGACTTCATCACCGGCACTGTTGTGCGGATGGATGGGGGGTTTGTTCTCGGGGGAGAAGGGGTTCCTGCCCTGCCCAAAGGCATCCTGGCAGCCGGGGAAGAGTAGTAAGCAGCTCAGGCCTGCCTGCCCCTTTCCAGCGCCCCTTCCTGTTCAGACCAGCGACAACCTGAAAGACCCATGGCACCCTCCGGAAAAATCCCCTTCCAATGGGAACGAACCCCGATAAGCGGGGCAGGCGCCTTTCGTGGAATATTTTCTTTCACACAAACAGGAAAAGAATCTGCGAATCACCCAAGATCCAGGGCCCAGTCAGGGATATGGTGCAGGATATAATTCTGCACCGCCTCCTTCTGTTGATCCTTTTCTCCCGGGCCGATGGCCTGCATGACCTCTTCAAAGTCAAACCAGCACAGCTCCCGCTCATCGTGATTATACACCGTCAGGATCCGTCGATCCTGGTCATGGACGTTCTCCTCTTCCTGAATGGCAGCGACGATCTTTACCGCCTCGTGAAAAGGGAGAAACTTCACGTCATTCTCCGTCATTTCTCACTCCTTTAAACGGAAAAAGGCGAGGTGGACTCTGCCCCTCGCCTTTTACAAAAATCCCATCAAACCTTCACGCGGCAGGCTTTACCACCGCGCCGGATCGAATACATCTCGTGCACACTCTGGCCCGTATGGCACTGCCACTGGCGGCAACCATATGAACTTTTTTCAAATTAGGCAGCCAGCGCCGACGAGTTTTATTATTCGCATGGGAAACATTATTCCCGGTAACAGGCCCTTTTCCACAAATTTGACATACCTTTGCCATCACGTTCTCCTTCCCTTGCTTCTCAGCCCTTTATCACTTGATCAGCAAGCAATAACAACCAAGCATAATAAGTACCCTGCATCTGTTCACATCTGTCGAACCCTTAACAACCGCTTTTCATACCCATTTTCTTCTCCGATAGCAACATTTTTTTTCACTTTTGCGGGAAGCAGGCACCCTGTCCCGCGCTCCGGCAGATGATCCCTCCATTTGAATCCCAGGTATGCGGCGGCAGCCGGTTCCGCGCTTTGCCGGGTGCTGTCGGCCACTGCCCTTAAGCACTTACCGGAACCGGTTTTCTCGCCCGACAGGTCTTGAATACTATTGAACAAAGAATCCGAAAACGATATATACAGATGGGTATTCCAGGGTACCCCTTTGACAACCCAATGATTTTATCAACCCCTTCCGGCAAGGATTCTTCATGACCGAAACACGACTGCGTTTTCCGCCCAGCCCCACCGGGTATCTCCATATCGGGGGGGCACGAACCGCCCTGTTTAACTGGCTTTATGCCAAAAAAACCGGGGGCAAGCTGATTCTGCGCATTGAAGATACCGACACCGAACGTTCCACCCAGGAATCCATCCAGGGAATCCTGGAGGGCCTGGAATGGCTGGGCATTGACTGGGACGAGGGCCCCTATTTTCAA
This sequence comes from Desulfocapsa sp., assembly GCA_013426795.1. GTDB lineage: Bacteria > Desulfobacterota > Desulfobulbia > Desulfobulbales > Desulfocapsaceae > UBA2270. The sequence continues at coordinate 11,260 of JACDZF010000054.1, forward strand.
ACGGAGTTCAGCGCGGACCATCTCGCCGCCGCCAACCGGATGCTGGCCGAGGGTCACGCCTACAAGTGTTATTGCAAAAAGGAAGATCTGGACGCCAGAAAAGAGGCGGCCATGGCCGCCCGGCAGGTCGTCGGCTACGATGGCACCTGCCGTCATCTGAGCGCCGGGCAGATCGCCGCCAATGAGGCCGCGGGCCTGCCCTTTGTCATTCGCTTCAAGGTCCCGCAACGCAGCGGGATGCTGGGCTACGACGACAAGGTTCTGGGGCGCATTGAGCAGAATTACACGGAGATTGAGGACTTTGTCATTGTCCGTTCCAACGGCAAGCCCCTCTACCTGCTCTGCAATGTGGTGGATGATATCCGTGACCGGATCACCCATATCCTGCGGGGCCAGGATCATATGACCAATACCCTTCGTCAGGTTCTGCTTTACGAAGCCCTGGATGCGCCACTGCCGGTCTTTGCCCATATGCCCCTCACCCTCGACCTGAAAAAGGCCAAGATCTCCAAACGCAGCCACGGCGAGATTGTCGCCGTCCAGTTTTACAAGGGACATGGCTTTATTCCCTGGGCCCTGAGCAACTTTCTCGTTCTTCTCGGCTGGTCGTCGGGCACCGACAAGGAATTTTTCTCCCGCGAAGAGCTGATTGAGGCCTTTACCCTGGAACGTATCAACAAGTCCAACTCCATCTTTAACTATCGCAAGGGAGATGAAAAATTCTTCACCGACCCCAAGGCCATTGCCATCAATGAACACTATCTGCGCACCATGGATATCAATGAAATCGGTGACATGGCGCAGAAGGTGCTGGAAAGGGAGGGTCTCTGGGACGCGGCCTACGGAGGGGAGAGGAGGCAATGGTACCTCCAGACCCTGGATCTTATCCGCGACCGGTTCCATACCATCAATGACTTCGCGACCCTGGGCCGCGCCTATTTTGGAGATGACTTTGTTGTGGAAGAAAAACCCCTGACCAAAAACCTGCTCAAGTTTCCCGAACTGCACCAGTGGCTTCCCGAACTGGCCCGCCGCTACCAGGCCCTGCCCCAGTTCACCGCCGAAGAGACCGAACGGGTGGCAAAGGAGCTGGCCGAGGAGAAGGGCGTCAAGCCGGGGATCATCGTCAACGGCATGCGCACCGTGGTCACCGGCCAGCTCGCCGGGCCGTCCATGTATGACATCCTTCTCACCCTGGGACGGGAGACGGTGGTGCGACGGCTGCGGGATGTGGACAAGTTTTTCCAATAATCAAGGGGACTTCGTCAACCCAACCGGACTCAGGATAGATCCTCCGCATCTGTCGCTTGCAAGCAGGAACGCTCCCCGTTCCCAACAACCTTTATTGACAACCCATCAAAATTAAAGATAATCATGCCTGACAACATCATCCCCGCCGCCGAAGCGAAACCCCTTGATTTTATCCGCCAGATTATCGCCGAAGACCTGGCCTCGGGAAAACATCAAAAAATCGTCACCCGTTTTCCCCCCGAACCCAACGGCTTCCTTCATATTGGTCATGCCAAATCCATCTGTCTCAATTTCGGTGCCGCCCTCGAGAATAATGGCTGCTGCCATATGCGTTTTGACGACACCAACCCCAGCAAGGAGGAATCCGCCTATGTGGAGTCCATCAAACGGGATGTCCAGTGGCTGGGATTCGGCTGGGGCGACCATCTCTATTACGCCTCCGACTACTTCGACCAGCTCTACGACTTTGCCCTTCAACTCATCAACCTGGGCAAGGCCTATGTCTGCGATCTTTCTGCCGAAGAGATCCGCAGTCACCGTGGCACCCTCACCGAACCGGGCATTGAAAGCCCCTATCGGAACCGGACGAGGGAGGAAAACCTGACCCTCTTCCAGGGGATGAAAAATGGCGACTTTGCCGAAGGCAGCCGGGTTCTCCGGGCCAGGATTGATATGGGTTCTCCCAATCTCAACATGCGTGACCCGGTCATCTACCGCATCCTCAAGGTCGCCCATCATCGCACCGGCGACAAATGGTGCATCTATCCCATGTACGATTATACCCATTGCCTCTCCGATGCCATTGAAGGGATCACCCATTCCCTCTGCACCCTGGAATTTGAAGACCACCGCCCCCTCTACGACTGGTGCCTCGACACCCTGGAGACCCCCTGCCATCCCCGCCAGATCGAGTTTGCCCGCCTGAACCTGACCTATACCGTGATGAGCAAGCGCAAGATTCTGCAAATGGTGCAGGGCGGCCATGTGGAAGGCTGGGATGATCCCCGTATGCTCACCATCTCCGGCATACGGCGGCGGGGCTATCCCCCTTGCGCCATCCGCAGTTTCTGCGCCGATATCGGCATCGGCAAGAAAGAGAGCTGGATTGACATGAGCGTGCTTGAGAATGCCGTGCGCGACGAGCTCAATAACACCGCGCCACGGGTCATGGCGGTGCTCAAGCCGCTGAAGGTCATCATTGACAATTATCCCCTTGCCCAAGAGGAAGAACTGACCGCCCAGAACCATCCCCAGAAACCTGAGATGGGCAGTCGCGCCATTTCCTTTTCCCGGGAAATCTACATCGAACGGGAAGACTTTCTCGAAGATCCGCCCAAAAAATTCTTCCGCCTGGGGCCGGGTCGGGAAGTGCGGCTGCGCTACGGGTATTTCATCCGCTGCGTTTCCGTGGACAAGGACCCGGCCACCGAAGAGATTCTTGCGATTCACTGTACCTATGACCCGCAGACCCGAGGCGGCTCCGCCCCCGACGGGCGCAAGGTCAAGGGAACCATCCACTGGGTCTCGGCACCCCGGGCTGTCTCCTGTCAGGTCAGGCTCTACGACCGCCTTTTCCTGACGGAAAACCCCGATGCCGACAAGGGGGTGGACTTCAAGGAGCATCTCAACCCTGAGTCCTTGACCATTCTTGACAACTGCATGCTCGAACCATCCCTGGCCGAGGCCCTGCCGGGAGACCATTTCCAGTTTGAGCGCAATGGCTATTTCTGTGCCGACCTCGTCACCTCCCGGCCCGGCGCCCCGGTTTTCAACCGGACCGTCACCCTCAAGGATTCCTGGGTCAATCAGGACAAGTCCTGATCAGGATTCCAGCTTCTGCCCGACAGCTTGAGCGAACGGCCCGGGAATGTGACCCCGGCGCAGGGGTCATAACAGAAAAATAATAATATCTGTTGACTCAGCCTTTTGGTGCCTTTATTTTGTCCAGTTGGCCGCGGTTACGAATCAGCACCAGTCCCCATGACGAAGCGCGCTCCATGGCGATGGTTTCCCGCTCTGCCGGCCATGGATATTCACGCCGTTATATGGCCGCGGGTGGCACCGGCGCCCGGTACAAAATCAGCCCGCGCCAGAATCGCTCACAGAGCTTTGAAGCACTATTTTATCCAGAGAGACAAACCATAAAAGAGGCATTTCCGTGAAAAAGAAAATACTTGTGGCCAATCGGGGCGAAATTGCCATCCGCATCATGCGGGCCATCCAGGAACTGGATTACGAGGCAGTGGCCGTTTACGAGACCCCGGATAAAGATTCGCGCCATATCCGGCTCGCCAGTGAGGCCATCCTCCTGGGCGACGGCCCGCGCTGTGACTATCTGAATATCGACAAGATCATCAAGGCGGCCAGGCACAGCGGGGCCTGCGCCATTCATCCGGGCTATGGATTTCTCGCGGAGAATCCAGACTTTGCCAAGGCCTGCGAAGATGCCGGCATTATTTTTATCGGCCCCACATCGAAGGTGATCGCTGATCTCGGCAACAAGGTCATCGCCCGCAAGATCATGGCGGACGCGGGTATCCCCATGGTGCCCGGTACCCCCAACCTCTCGGCCGGAGATGCCGGGGTTGAGGAGGCGCTGAGCTTTGCCGCTCAATACGGCTACCCCATCATGCTCAAGGCCACCTGCGGCGGCGGCGGACGCGGCATCCGGCTGATTGAGTCCGATGAACAGATGCGCAAGGAGATCCCGGTGGCCCGCTCCGAGGCCAAGGCCGCCTTCAATGACGATTCCGTCTATCTGGAAAAGGTGGTGCTCCAGCCCAAGCATGTGGAGGTGCAGATCATCGCCGACAGCGAGGGAACCACCCTTCATCTCGGCACCCGCGACTGCTCCATCCAGCGCCGCAACCAGAAGCTCATTGAAATCGCTCCTTCCATGATCGGCAACAAGGAGCTGCTCGACGAAATCTGTCAGACCGCGGTCAAGGCGGCCAAGGCATCCAACTACACCAATGCCGGCACCGTCGAGTTTTTGATCGACAAGGATTTCAACTACTACTTCATGGAGATCAATACCCGGGTGCAGGTGGAACACACGGTCACGGAGATGATCACCGGCATCGATATCGTCCGCACCCAGATCAAGCTGGCGCTGGGCAAAACGCTCTCCTTCCGCCAGGAGGACGTCCAGCTCCGGGGCCATGCCATCGAGATGCGGATTAACGCCGAAGACCCGCAGGCCGATTTCATGCCCGAGGGCGGCAAGACCGTGTCCCTCTACCGCTCGCCCGGCGGTTTCGGGGTTCGTCTCGATGGCTTTGCCTATCAGGGCTACACCATCCCCCAGGTCTATGACTCCCTGCTGGTGAAACTCACCGTCCATGGTTTTTCCTGGAATGAAACCGTCTCCCGGGTCCGCCGCTGTCTGCAGAATTTCGACATCGCCGGGCCGAAAACCACCATCCCCTTTTACCTCAATATCTTGCGGGATCCGGATTTCATCCGGGGTGATTTTGACACCTCGTTTCTCGAGACCCATCCCCAACTCTTTGAGTATCAAGAGGCACCCAATGAGGCCGAGAAACTCTCCCGGCTCATTGCCGAAATTCATCATCGCGGCAAAAACGCGTACGCCCTTTAACAGATTTTTTTAATATTCTTGAATTCTTACACTACTCTCCAGGTTCATCTCAGGTTT
>JACDZF010000343.1 GCA_013426795.1 Desulfocapsa sp.
GTCAAGGCTGTGAGCGTTTTTTTGCGAGCACCCGAAGTCAGCTATAATAAAGCCATTCAAAGAAGCAAGAATCCTCCAAGTGCGTTAATTTTGGTCAGCAGTTCAAACCAACCTTATTAACCCACAGGAGGATTCCATGAAAAAGAAAGCGTATAAAGCCGTTGATGTCAAGAAAGTAAACATTGATGCATTGTCCAAGATGGTCGAAGGGCAAGACATTGTTTTCAGCACCGATGTTGCGAAGACCGTTTTTGTTGCATCCATAATGAATTCGAACAAGGAAGTTCTGCTTACCGTAAAATGGAAACATCCCACGGAGAGCCAGCTTCTGATCGAGCTGATATTGAAACATCTGCGCTGGCACTCCCTGGAGGTTGCAATGGAGCCAAGCGGCACCTATGGTGACAGCTTGCGCGCCCTGTTTATTGGTCACGGCATCAATGTGTTTCGTGTCAGCCCCAAACGTACCCATGATGCTGCCGAGGTGTATGACGGTGTTCCCAGCATGCACGACGCCAAGGCCTCCGCGATTATTGGTTACCTCCATCTGGAGGGCTGTAGCGAGTTGTGGCCCATGCCCGACGATGATCAGCGGGCACTTACTGCGGCGATCCGCACCATGGAAATGTACGACGAAGCCTATCATCGTAATATCAATCGATTGGAGGCATTGACGATGCGTTACTGGCCGGAGTTGACGAATATTCTTCCGTTACAAACCGCAACCTTGCTCGAACTGTTGATTCGCTACGGCTGCCCTGAACATGTCGCCCAGAATCTGGAAGAGGCCGAGGCCCTCATGAAAAAGGTGGGCTGCTGTTTTCTGAAGGACGATAAGATTCAGTCCGTTCTTGCCAGCGCACCCACCAGTCTTGGGGTCAAGAGCATTGAAGCCGAGCGCCTCCAGGTTCAGGAGTTGTGCCAGGAAATACGCCGACTCCAGCAACAACGGCGTCACGCTCAACAGCGGGTTGAGGAGCTGACCCAAGACGTGGACGGCGTAAAGGCAATGGCCAAGGTACTGGGAAAAGTGACGGCAGCGGTCATTTATCTCGCCGTTGGTGGTATGCACGATCATTCCGGGGCCGCCAGCGTAATCAAAGCCCTGGGCCTTAATCTCAAGGAACGAAGCAGCGGCAATCATACAGGTCAGTTACGCATCACCAAGCGGGGGTCGGGTTCGGCCCGGAAGTACCTTTACATGGCCGCACTCCGGCTGATCATGAGTGATAAGATCATAGCGGCCTGGTACCACAAAAAAACATCCCGAGATGGCGGCACGAAAATGAAAGCCATAGTGGCGATCATGAGAAAGCTGGCCGCAGCACTCTGGCATGTCAGCCAAGGGGTCGCATTTGATGCATCCAAGCTGTTTGACACCCGTAGGCTTGCAGTCAACTAGCATGAGGGTCTATGAGTTTGTATGAATTTGTTTTTATTTAACTTTATTTGGCTTACAACTCACTAACAAATCTGAAAAAAAGGAGCCCCCTCATGGGTTGATATGATAATATCTTGACCAAAGAGAATCTGCCAGGTGACCTTCACTAAGCCCTTTAGCCCTTTTAAAAAGAGGCTCCCCCGAAGTCCCAAGGCACCTTGAGGCAGG
>JACDZF010000055.1 GCA_013426795.1 Desulfocapsa sp.
GGAGGGCTTTTTTACTCTCACATCGTCAAGGTCTCTCTTTTTCTACGCTACCAATTCTTTCATGATCTCATCGAATGTGGAATCTTCCGGCTGCGACAAAATCACCTTTGTTCTTTTCTCTTTTACTGTCTGTATCTGCATGGTGAAATTCCTCCGTTCCTTCAGGCATGAGAGGCGTAGGCGTTTTTAGCCTTTGCATCCCTAAGAAGACTGTCAATGACATAAACGATGGTCGTCTTGTCTGCCGGGTCAAGTTTTTCAATATCGGTCACGCGCCGCAGCATGGCCATATTCTCAATGTCGGATATGGAATCCGTGTCACAAAGAAGATAATCAGGGGTTACTTTGAAAGATTCGGCCAGCATTATTGCAACCTCGACTGATGGTGTCAACTCGCTTCGTTCACACCTGCCGACGATCGGGCCGCTTGTGCCGATGATCTCAGCCAGATGTTTCTGGCTCCAGCCCCTTTAACCTTCTCTATCTTCAGTATTTTATCTCCCCTCAACATTGAAGTCACCCATAAAGATTAAATGGTAATATTTTCACTGTGGGGAAAAAGGGGACGCATTTATTTTTCCAAAAAAGTCTTAACGGCTTCTAAACCTTTAAAAGCATGATGGCGGGTTCCCGGATAATCTTTGCGCTCTTCGCCCGAAGTGTCTTTGATCGCCCGGTTGCTTCTGAACCGCGCTGCCCCTTTCTTTTTATAAAACCCTTGAGAGCATCTCTGCCTTAGCGAATTTAAAATGGTCATTGTTTTTGCCATGGTTCTGTCGCGGTGGAAGTCTTCCTTCATTTTCCCCAATTTGCCCCGACGGCATACTCCATACACCGCTGGAAAATATCATAGGTGAATTCAGGCGGGATCAGGCCGGCTGTCGCCGCGTCGGTGTTGCTCCGGGCAAACATGCGGGTATCGGAAAGATATGGCAGGTATGGCTCGATGAAACGGTTGAACAGAGCCTCAGGCGGGTTGAGTGGCGTATCCGGGGCGATTCCGTAAACGACCTCTATCCCCCGGATATTCAGGAACGCTTCGCAATATGAAGCGATATCCTTTACGGTTTTGGGGTTATCGCTGGTGATGTGATAATACGTGCCGGTCTGCGCGTGGGTCAGAATCGACAGGGTTGCGGAAACGAAATAATCGATGGGGATCAGGTTGATAGCGCCATTATGGGCAACGGCTATTTTCAACGGGATATGGAGAATATCGCTGTCTTCCTGGTAAATGCCGTACTCTCGAGATTTTCGGCCACCATGCTCATGTATGTCCTTCCGGTAAATTTCCCTGATGTAATAGAGCGACCGGACATGATTGTACAGGGCATTGAAACAGTTGGCCCGCCCACTGCGGGAATCACCATAAACAATGGATGGGCGGATAATCGTAAAGGGTATGGCACCCTTCGTACAGTGCAATGCAACTTCCAGTTCGGCCCGGGCCTTGGTCTCCTCATAAACGTTGACGAACCGCTCCGAAGCCACCGGCGCCTCCGGACAATGCCCGGAGGCAATCCCGGCGGCATAGGCAGTGCTGATATAATGGAACCATGGTGCGTTGCTGTCTTTCGCAAACCCGATGATCTGTTCCAGGCTGTCAACATTCGTGGCTGTGGATTCCCGGCGGTTGCGTTCCGAAAAGCGGGTATCTGACGCGCAATGAATAAGAGTGCCCGCCTTTTTGCAAAGGGCACGGTATGTTTTTGGATCGAGGCCGCACAAGGGCTTCAGGAAATCGACTTCTGCCGTTTCAATCTGGCCGCTTCGCCCCCGAAGGTCGAACCAAGCCTGCAATTTGTCTATTCTGGCTGCCAGGCTTTCACTGGCCGAGCTCCTTCCCAAGACAACGACCCGATTGCCCCTTTGCAGCAAAGCATCCAGCAAATGGCTTCCCAGGAATCCGGTAGCTCCGGTGAGCACGTACGTCTGCGTATTGGTATCTGTCATGACATCACCTATGCGTAGAGGAGATTTTCCTTTCGGCAATACCCCTGGAACAAAAGATGTTTCAGCCATCTAATGGTCCCCTCGCGGGCCGAATGCTCATCGATCAGGGCGCCGGCTTCCATCGTGGCCCGTTGAACGCGAGCGATGTCATCCCGGTTATTCTGATCGTAAAAATAGTCGTATTCGTAAATGCAGCGCTTGCCGCCGTCGACCGGCGTGACAAAACCGAATTCATGCTTGAGTTCGTGACGTTCTCCTATCCGTGAGAAGCCGTCGTTCAAGGTGGAAATCAAAGAATATTCGAGGGGGAGATACATGAGGAGCGGGAAGAAGTGCTTCGCGCGACCGACCCTGGTGCTGGTGATCCTGAACATGTTGAGCCAGAGCAGGTTAGTCATTTCGGGCCGTGCATACAGCTGTTCGTAAAATCCTCTCAGCTCCCGAGGCGTTTCCTGTGCAAGCCTTGCCGGTGACGGTGCCAGTGCCGTTTCCGCCAGTTCTGCAAATCCCTTGATTTTGAGATAAGAGAAAGGGTCACCCGCGGAAAGCTCGGTAATCAGGTCCAGCCAGTTGGCTGTTTTCAACGAAGGCAAACCGAGGCTAAGCGCGGTGAAAAGACGCTGATCGATGACCGGATGGCCCATGTCTTTTATGCTGCGCAGGGCGTACCTGTCGCCGATCACCAGGACCATGCAGGCGATCCCCAGCCGCGATTCGAAAATCTCCCTGGCTTCGGCGGCCAATTGCCGGGTCGGAGCGATAAAGGCCGACACATATTCCGCACCGAGAACCCCAATGGCCAGACCGATGCGCCGTGTTGCGCAATTCCCGGCAAAGTCGAGGGCTTCTGCCAATGTCTGGAAAGGGACCAGGACTCCGGCCTCGTCATCCGTCATTGGATGCAGTTTGGCACGGATCGCCGTACAGATACCCGGTGTCTGCCGGCCGGATTTACTGAAGGCAAAAAGGTTCGGAGCATCTTTTTCGTTGAGCGAAAAGCACGAGCCATCTGGGGCGACAAACTCGGCATCAATGAAATTGTCTGCGGATGTCCCATACGCAGCCGAAAAAAGCGACAATATGCCGGAGGACATCATGCTGCCGCAAACCAGCGCCGCCGCTTCGGCGACATTGACCCGATAACCGCGCTGCACTGCCGCGCGCTGGAGGTCGAATGCCGCAACTCCCGGCCCGATCTTGACGGACCAGTTTTTCTCGTCAAAGACCATATCTTTCATCCGGTTCAGATCGATGACCACTCCTTCGCAGAGGTGGAAACCGAGGAGATTGGTCCCGTTGGCACGGACTACCCAGGGGATATCGTGTTGCCTGAGCAGCCGCATGAGCGCCGATATTTCTTCCCGCGTGCGGGGCAAAACCACGTAAGCGGGCATTTTCAGCACTGCCAGGGCACAGGGGTCGTGGGCGTAGGTAACGGCGATCGCCCGGTCATTGGTGGCCCATTCATCGCTGGTGATTTCCCGGATTTGCCGCAGCAGCAGGTCGTCTGCGGCCTTTTCCACCGGCCCACCTGCGGCAATGTGGCGGGCGACGTGATCTTTCAGGGCTTTCATCACCCGTGAGGGCCGCATCTCGGTGACGAAACAGCACTGGTAGTCGCATTTGCCGCAGAGATCGCAACTATCGGCAATTTCCACACACTTTTCCGTAACGGAAATTTTCTGCTCCGCCAAAGCAGCATAGAGATCCATCCTTCCCTGCGGATAATAGCTGACATACTGTTTTTCAGGCCCGGACGCACAAATGCCGCTTCCCAGGAAGTCAATTTTGCACATCGCGTAGTGCCGGCAGTTCTTGGCGGTTTCCAATGCTTCATTCATGGTCTTCTCCGGGTCACCTGAATTAAATGGCAGCGACATCATTGTTTTTGATGGCAAACCCCATGTACATAATGTTCATGTCCGTACTTTCGACCAGCAGAAGCTTTTCGCCGAGATCTTCGTAGGTCCATTCTCCTTTTGCCCTTTTGCGCAGATAATACAGAATTTGAGGATAGCAAAGATTCGGTTCCGTTCCCTGGTGCTCTCTCCATTCAAAATTATTGAGCTTGAGGAGTGCTTTTAATTCCTCGGGCTTGATGAACATTTCCCATACATGGAGATTCGGCGGCATGAACGCCCACCGCTTCCACCGCTGCGCGACGTTGATTGCTATCATTTTACTGATGAAAGTGCGGTTGATGGTGTCATAGCACAACACGCCACCAGGTTTGAGCACCCGGCTGATTTCTGAAATCACTGACGGCAGATCATAAACATGTTCCAATACGTCGCAGCAGAAAATGACATCGTAGGTGTTCTCCGGAAAAGGAAGGGCTTCGCCCGTTCCCTTTTCATATCTGATTTCCAAACCGCTGGTTTTTGCATGCCTGACGGCGAAATGCAGGGATTGTGCAGAGGGATCGATTCCGGTGGTGTCAAACCCCATCCGCGCAATTTCTTCGCACAGTATGCCTCCTCCGCAGCCCACTTCCAAAGCAGCGCTTCCTTGCGGCACTATTTTCAGTTGATTGAACAGTTTCTTCGCGAAATATCCCACCCGGACAGGATTCATCGATGTCTTCAACAGGTAAAGCACCGAATCGGGCTGCCACCATTGGTCGTTTTCCAAATGGTAAATACTGTTGTCAATGCGGTTGAAATTCTGTCGCAAAATTTCTTTCCCCTATGAATACTGACCCTCTGACCTTACCCCTTCAAACTGTACCATTGTAACGTTGGTGATTTCGGTCTAAAAACCTCAGAAAGGAGAAAGGCAGAAATCAAGCCGATTGAGCGAAGAACAGATCATGGGGATATGAAAACAGGCCCAGGGCGGGATAAAGATTGTTGATTTGTGCCGGACCCATGGGCTCAGCGATGTGACCTTTTACAAATGGCGGAGCAAGTACGGCGGGCCGGAAGTTTCTGAAGCTAAACGTTTACCAACCCTTGAGGCAGAAAACAGGAAGCTCAAACAACTATTAGCCGATACGATGTGGGAAAACCATGCAATAAAGGACGTGCTTTCAAAAAAGTTTGAATGGCAGACTTCGGGACGAATGTCTCAATGAACATATTTTTGTTCATCTCCGCAATGCACAGCAGATCATTGAATCGTGGCACCAGGATTCGAATACGAACCAGCCTCACAGCTCTTTAAATGATATGACAGCGGAAGAATTTTCAACAGAATTCTTCCGCAAACAACAAACCGAAATCACGAACCTTGAACTGGTACAATAAATGGGGGCGGGTCAATTTTACTTCCATGGCGGGGCAAAATCGTAGAACTTGTAGATACTCTCTGCCCAGAGGGTATCTGAGAAATCCGGCCAGTTGTCGCTCTCTTCAAATCCGGGAGCCAGCTTCAACTTCTCCTTGTCGACGTTGAGGATAAGCTTGTTTTCGGTGGCAGAGAATGCGAAGGCATCCCAGGGAATGACAAACAACTTGGTGCGCATGCCCAGGAAACCTCCAAAGGAAAGTACTACATAGGCCACGCGGTTCTTCTCTGCATCGATCACCAATTCGTGGATCTTGCCGACATTCTCACCCTGGCGATTGACCACGGTTTCGCCGATGATCTTCGATGCCCGGACAATCCCGTACAGAGCCACCGATTGTTCCCTTGCTCCAATCATAACATCCTCCTTACCCTTGGATTATTCGGGTAGAACCCACCCGCAGCGCCTTGAACAATTCTCGCGGTGTATGGCATGTTGTTGAATCTTCCTTCCAGCCCTGCAACCTGGCAAATGGTCAATCGAAAGGTGACGATCTCTCGAATCGATCGGCCCACTATTTTGGCGGTATCCGGGCTCTGAGAGAATGCAACCTTGTCAGGAAATACAGGTAACAAAAAACAGGATGAATCTTTGATACGACTATATCGTCAACATCCTGTTTTTGTTACGTTAACCTTCTACTTTCCGGCAACTTTCTTGATCTCGCCTATTTTTTCCTGGGTCTTCCCGTTGATATTTTCGACGATTCCTTCGGCTTCTAAATCACTATCCTTGACTATTCTTCCAACAGTCTCCTTGACTTTGCCTTTTACCTGGTGCATTTTGCCTTCTGCGTTGTCTTTTGTGCTTGATTTCATGGCATTTCTCCTGTTTTTGTCCCGGCTTTCGTTCCTCTTGCCGGAATCTCTTTATGACCCCATATTGGGTCTCTGATTCGCCGTTCAAGCCGGCGGTTTGAGTGCCTTACAGATTATTTTCCTGTTTTTTTGCAGGAATAGAATCTGCGAAAGGCACGTATCCCGTTCATCGGGGTTCGTTGGTAAGGAACACGATTTTCTGCGTTCCATGAACCACCGATCTCATATAAACCAATCCTGCTGCCAGTCTTTTCAAGACTCAGCGCTGCTTCAGCCAACATCATGATTTTTAAGAATAATTTGCAAAAAAGCTTGATCAGCCAAGGTTCTCCATCGCGAAATTCCAGTTTATCAGCTTGTCCAGCACCGCGTTGACATAGTCCAGGCGGCGGTTCTGGAAATCCAGATAGTAAGCGTGTTCCCAAACATCGATGGTCAATAACGGTTTTATGCCGGTTGTCAGCGGCATATCCGCATTCCCGGTCTTGACCACCTTGAGCCTGTCGCCGTCAAGCACGAGCCAGGTCCAGCCGCTGCCGAACTGAGCCATCGCCGTGGTCGCCAACTCCTTCCTGCATGCTTCGACGGTGCCGAAGGAGGCCTCGATCTTCTGCTTCAACCCGGCGGGCGGTTCCCCGCTGCCGTTTGGCCTGAGACTCTGCCAGTAAAATGTGTGGTTCCAAACTTGGGCGGCATTGTTGAATATCGCCGTCTTGTCGGCCACACCGGCCGTCCTGGCAATGACTTTCATCAACGGCAGGTCCGCATACTCCGTTCCTGCAACCAGCTTGTTCAGGGTGTCGACATATGTCTTGTGATGCTTGCCATGGTGAAAACCAATGGTATTTGCCGAGATAACCGGGGACAATGCGTCATCGGGGTAGGGCAAGGCAGGCAGGGCGTAGGGAGATACAGCTGCAGTCTGGTCATTGTTCATCATTATTCCTCCATCGTGTTCTTTAAAAAATAGTGATTTTGATCAGCACCCCGTTCAGGGCATTTTCACTGCCCGGGGCTGCCGGATGGCCGACCAATCTCCTGCGGCCCCGGCGATAACATTCCAGGACTCGGCGGGGAAAGCGGTCTCAAGGCTTGAGAAATTCCAGCAAGTCGGCGTTGAGCCGTTCTTTGTGCGTTTCTGTCAGACCATGCGGTCCGCCCGGATAGACCTTCAGGGTCGATTTCCTTACCAGCTTTGCCGAGAGGTGGGCTGAGGCCTTTATCGGTACGATCTGGTCATCGTCACCATGAATGATCAGCGTCGGCACATCGAACTTTTTCAGGTCCTCGGTGAAATCGGTTTCGGAGAACGCCTTGATACAGTCGAAGGTGTTCTTGTGACCAGCCTGCATCCCCTGCAGCCAGAACGAATCGATCATCCCCTGCGATACCCTGGAACCGGCCCTGTTGGCCCCGAAAAAAGGACCGGCGGCGAGATCCTTATAGAACTGGGAGCGGTCGGCAAGAGAGCCCTGGCGGATCTCGTCGAATACCTTCATCGGTAACCCACCGGGATTTTCGGAACTCTTCAGCATCAGTGGCGGCACGGCCGAGATCAGCACCGCCCTGGTCAGCCGTTTGGTGCCATGGCGACCAATATAACGGGCGACTTCACCGCCGCCCATGGAGAAACCGACCAAGGCAAGGTCCTGCAGTTCGAGCTTTTCGATGAGTTCAGCGAGGTCGTCGGCAAAAGTGTCCATGTCGTTACCAGTCCAGGGCTGGCTGGAGCGGCCATGGCCACGACGGTCATGGGCAATACAACGATAGCCCTTCGACGCCAGAAAGAACATCTGAGCCTCCCAGCTATCAGCGGAGAGCGGCCAGCCATGGCTGAATACCACTGGTTGTCCTTTGCCCCAGTCCTTGTAGTAGATCTCTGTGCTGTCTTTCAGGGTGATCGTGCTCATGGCAAGATTTCCTCCGTTGTTTTTTAAGTGAGCCTGGCTGTTTTGCGAGCTTCACAAAATGTCTATATTTTGCCGAGCAGGATCAGGATGACCAGAACAACAACTATCAGCCCCACCCCTCCGCTCGGCCCATAGCCCCAAGATCGACTATGCGGCCAGACAGGGATCATTCCTACCAGTGCCAGTATGACAATAATGAGTAAAATTGTGCCAATAGACATGATTGAACCTCCATTTAACTATGATGGGCAACGCAGGAGAGAAGAGCCTGGTTTCACCCGGTTCGTTTTACAACCAGAACTGTTTCTCATCGCATGTTCGTGCAACCGGATCTTTTCAAGAGACTGAATCCCAAAGCCGGACGATGGTGGACTCGCCACCGGAAAACAGTCGGTGGCGAGTCGGCAGTATCTGATGGCCGTAAGTTCGACTTACTTAACGGTCATGTTGTTGACGACCTTCTTTACCCCACGAACGTCGCCTGCAAATTTACCGGCCAGGTCCTTTGACGCCGCGTTTGTGGCATTGCCTTCCAAGGTGACAACACCCTGATCGGTTTTGACTGCGGTTTTCAGTGCGCTGGTCGAACGATGATTGAGCAAGGTCATTTTGACAAGGGCAGTGATGGAAGCATCATCAATGGCTTCGCCCATGGTATCCGTCTTCATGGCCACCGCACTTTTGTCTGTCTTTACTGCGGGTTTTGCCACCGTCATTTGATTGTTGACCTTGGTAACGCCATCCAGATCCATGACATACTCGGTGGTGAGGTCCTTCTGGGCAACGCTGTCGGCTTCACCACGCAAAGTGATGGTGCCTTTATCGGCGATAACTTCAGTCCCCATAGCGTTGACGTTGTTATGATATAACAGTGTTGTTTTCACTTTGGTGATGAGCCATGCATCCGATTGTGCAACAGGGGCTCCATCTTTTTCCACCAGCTTATTGTCCACGATTTTAACTCCCGGCAGGCCCGCAACTGTTTCCCCGGCCAGGGATTTGTGGGATGCCTCGGAAACAGTTCCGGTCAAGGTGACAAGGCCATCCTCGGACTGCACCTTGATATTATCGTCCTGGAGGTAAGTTTTGAACACGTAGGTCTCTTTGGCGGCCGCTTCGATGCGGTCATCGGTTTGGGATGCAAAGAGCGGGGCGTTTATCAAAAACGTCGAGGCTACAGTGGCAATCAGTGCGAAGCGATACATTGGATTTTTCATGGTGGTGTCTCTCCTGGAGTTGGTTGATTTCTTGACCACGGCCTATCCCTAAGGTCAATTGTTGTGACAACTTTTGGCTGTCAAAGATTCTTTTCCGGATTGCCAATATCCGAACGATCATTATGATTTTATTGACATATTTCCTGGATAGCGATCAATCTTCCATGGTGGGGTGAAATCGTAGAACTTGTAAATACTCTCTCCCCAGAGGGTGTCTGAGAAATCCGGCCAGTTATCACTCTCTTCAAATCCGGGAGCTTGCTTCAACTTCTCCTTGTTGACGTTGAGGATAAGCTTGTTTTCGGTGGCAGAGAATGCGAAGGCATCCCATGGAGTGGCGAACAGCTTGCTACCCATTCCCAGGAAACCTCCAAAGGAAAGAACTGCATAGGCCACGCGGTTCTTCTCTGCATCGATCACCAATTCGTGGATCTTGCCGACATTCTCACCCTGGCGATTGACCACGGTTTCGCCGATGATCTTCGATGCCCGGACAATCCCGTACAGAGCCACCGATTGTTCCCTTGCTCCAATCATAACATCCTCCTTACCCTTGGATTATTCGGGTAGAACCCACCCGCAGCGCCTTGAACAATTCTTGCGGTACATGGCATATTGTCGAATCTCTCAGGTGCAGCCTCGCAGGAAAAAAAGCAGCACAAGAATCGGCACCGGAATTCCCAAGGCCCAAAGCAGTATCCAGCCTATCTTTCCTTTTTCATTGTTCAGCATACCAATCCTCCATTTTTTGGTTTTGAAGAGCGCCCAAATCACGGATTGTTGATCTTTGCGCCGAGAAATCGCTTTCCCATTATTCACCTGTACAGTTCAATTCTTGTGCCAAGTGGCAATTACTCCCAATTACCTCATCTAACATTTTGATATTTAATAATAATTATCCCATGGAGGATGTGTGCATGGTGGCCATGGTCAGCCGGACGAAAAAGGTCATATTTAACCCCTGGTAAAATATGACCATGGAGAAAAAAGGAAAAAAAGATATGACTGAGGAGGGAAAAATGACGGGGTGATAAGCTTACGCTTCAAGAATTGGGGCAAGGCAGGTGGAAAAACAGGTGCTGTGGGGAGTGAAACGAGAGCTTGGGTTCAGATAAAGCGGCAATGGGCGCAGGCAAAAGAGCGCTTGTGCAGCAAAGCTCCATTTACAGACCCAGGCTAAAAGGGAGCAACATTATGATTTTTCGAGGTAATGTACGGTTAAAGGGGGCTGTAAATAATTTTGTGGAAACAACCTTTTTGCCGATTTCAACAAATCGGCACTCTGTCACCAAATATAATGGACAGGCAGTTCAAGGCTGGTTTCCAGTCTCTGATCGGCATCGTCCACTTCCTGGAGAAGTGGCTCCGCTGGTTTGAACAATATTTCACGTCTTCCAGGTGGAATATCGGCATTTTTCGTGCCCCTGTTCAACCGCCAGCTCTCAATCAAGACTCTCGCTTCCCAGCAATGGCGGGACTTCCAGGTGTTGGACCACTTCCGGTAAAGCGATCGATTGTCCATGAAAAATATGCGATTTTTTTTTGTTCAATTTGCTTCTCATTGATGGAAAGGGTTGTCACGTCTTTCCAGGCATGAGTTGTACGAAAAGGGGTCTTTTTCTTTTTTGACCACTGAATACACGAAAGACATCATTCATCAAATTTTACCGGCGTCTTAAAACCAGGAGGCTTTATAGCAAGAACGGAACATGTAAGCTGATCTAGAATGGTTTCGGCGGTATTACCGATAATCACTCCTGATATGCCGGTACGGGCAACCGTCCCCATGACGACAAGATCCGCCTGCAACTTCGCCGCCAATGGCGCAATCACTTTTTTCCCCGGTCCTTCAGGTAGATGCATCCTGGGAGAAAGTTCCTCATAAGGGTCCATTCCGATCCATCCGCGCAACTGTTCGGCCAGCTGGTAAAGTTCTTTTCTGTGGCACGCCTGCTCACTTTCAATATAATTGGTAATATCTTCAGGCGACATGCCGCCCCGTGATAACATGGTTTTCTCAGCAATGGCTTCCCAGGCGTGAACAATGTGCAGGGTTGCAACGTCGGACAGCGCTAAGGAGGCTGCCAATTCCAAAATTTCTCGGTTGAGATCATGCTCTGAAGGGACGGGAACGAACAGATCGAAATCAACAGCCGCCACGATGCTGCTGTAATTGGATTTTTCTGGTGGTTTCATGAGCCAGACCGGACAAGGACACTTCCGGAGAAGATGGAGGTCGTCACTACCAAAGAGCCTTTTCATCCAAGTCGGATTTTCTGCTGGTTTGATGAGCAGATCATACCCATTTTTCAATACGGCTCGAATCGCTTCGAGGTACGTCTTTCCAACCAATACTTCCAGCCGGATTTGCATACGATCCTTAAAGGATTGAACCATAGATTCCATTGCTTTGCGATGATCGGATTCAACGACGGTTCGCAGCCCTTTGGCCATAGGGCCTCCCGGCTGCAGGCCGATACCTTCCCTGACAAGCTGCGTCGGGATAACATCTATAATTGTCAGGTCGGCCTGATTGTTTTCCGCCAGTGAGACCGCTCGCGCAACAGCCGATGCCTGGTCAACGGTCGGTTCGTTCAGGTAGAGAATGTTTTTGAAACGTTTCATGGATAACCTCACGCTATATGTTTTTGGAGTATACTACCACCAAGGAAGCCACCGTTTAAACAGGGGCCAGGTTCTTCAACTCTTTGATTGCGCTTGACTTGCCGATAACGATCAAGCAGTCCCCGCTGTACAACTGCTCCGCAGGATTGATCGTCCTAATCTGTTCTCGGCCTCTGCGTATGCCGACCAGGGTCACCCCGAACCTTTGTCGGAAATGAAGCTCAGACAAAGACTTGCCTGATAAGGCGGAATCCTCCGCTACCTCGATTTCGGCGATTTCAAAGCGGTCTGTGTCTTCTGCATCTCGCCGCGCCTCAAGATGATTCAGTATGTTTTCAGCTTCTTTTAACCCAGCCGGATGTCCCATAAGGAGTAGCCGGTCGGCCGGGAAAATTGTGAAGTCCGGTGTCGGCTCGTAATTAATGCGCCCTCCCCGACTGACCGCCAGAATAGATATTCCCAAAGCCGATAACTGAAGCTCTCGTATGGTCTGCCCAGCTGCTGAAGCATCCGAACGAATACGCAACTCGAGAAATGAAACAGGCCAATCTATACTTTCCGGCAGGAAATCCATTGCATACGTCAACGCATCGGCCGCTTGTTCCGTTGCATCCTGAAAAGGCCGAAACACCAAATTGGCGCCGGCTTTTTCGAACTCAGCCGCTTCCTGACTGTTTGTCGCGGTCAAGGCTACCTTGCCAGCATAACCGTCCTGCTTGAGATTATGGATAAGCGCCAAATTCATTTCTTGGGAACGAACGGTGCTGATAACCCATTGCGTCTTTTTCAACGGCAAATGCTCATGCATCTCCGGGTCCGCCATATCCCCGTAAAGAACAGGAACACCTTTTTTATGCCACATATCCAGAGCGTGGGGATCGAAGTCGATCCCCACTGTGGCATTTTTTCGCCGGAGAAGGTGCTCCATTAGCCCACTGCCATAATTACCCAATCCTACTAAAATGACGTCGATTACTCCTGTTTCCGTGAAGGTGTCTATGTCCGCTTCCCGATAAGGATTGCGCCTTTCGAAAATTTTCAAAGGGGAGGAGAGGAGACGATAAAGCGGGTCGGAATAGAGGATCATATAGGTGGACAGGAATATGGTCACCACCCCCACGAGGGTGATCAGCCCCATCGTTTCTTCGGCAATATGGCTGAGACTCAACCCCAGTGCCCCTAAAATAAGGGAAAACTCACTGATTTGGGCCACCGTGAGACCGGCAAGAAATCCGGTGCGACGGCGATACCCCATGGCTCCCATGATCATAAGAACAATGAGCGGGTTGCCGAAGAGCACAAAGATTGAAAAAACAAGCGATGCCCCCAGTTGCGAGCCCATCGTGGACCAATCCAATCGTGCGCCAAGATCAATGAAGAAAAACAACAGAAGAAAATCCCGGAGGCCTGTGAGCCGCGCTCCAATCGAATCCCTGAAGGGGGTTGACGCCAGTGAGATACCGGCCAGAAATGCGCCGACCTCTTTGCTGAATCCCAACAGCTCGCTGCCGGCTCCGAGAAGGACCGCCCATGCGATGGCGAATAATGTCAACATTTCCAGCGAATTTGAGATACGCTGGGTCAGGTAAGGAACGACATATTTCATCAGCAGGGCAACTGCGCCCAAAAGCCCCACCCCCTTTGCGCCGATCATCAGGAACGTAAGGTACTCGGGCGAGTCCGCAGTGACAGACGCCCCCAATGTTGTCAAGGCGACTAAAGCCAAAATTGCAGCGATATCCTGAACGATCAGAAAACCAAGAGCAATCTGGCCATGAAGCGAGTCGATCTCTTTTTTGTCGGACAGGAGCTTTACAATGATAATCGTACTTGAGAAAGTAAGCGCAACCGAAACATACGCCGCGCTGAGATATGACATGTCCATGGCAATGGCAATGATAAACCCGATAAGAGAGGTAAACACGATCTGTCCGAGGCCGGTCGCCAAGGCGACGGGACCGGTGGTACGAATCAGATTCAGATCGAGCTTCAGACCAACAATAAACAACAGAAGGGCTATGCCGATATGGGCCAGCAGCTCAATTTGCTCATAACTATGGATGATCCCCAAAACCGAAGGGCCGGCCAGAATGCCCGATGCCAAAAACATGATGATCAAGGGCTGGCGCAACTTCTGCCCTATGATTCCGGCAAGTGTCGCAAGTCCTAAAATCGCGGCTATTTCCACGAATACATTTCCAGCAATCATTTTCTGCGACTCCTTAAACTGTACATAACCAGTGTTTTCGAGAACTTATATACAGTCACGGCTCGCATGCAGTCTTGAATGTTATCCTATACGGCTCCTCAGCAGAATATGCTGTGGTGTTCCGGTTCTGGAAACTCTTCATGTGAATGATATAAGGCGATTTCAAGGCAAGAAGCGGCTCCGATGGTTTGAACAGTATTTCACGTTTTCCAGGTGGAATCTCAGCATTTTTCGTGCCGCCTGTTCAACCGCTAGCTCTCAATCAAGACTCTCGCTTCCCAGCAATGGGGGGGCTTCCAGGTGTTGGGCCACCATCGGTAAAGCGCTCGATTGTTCATGAAAATTTCAATACGCCAGCGGTGAGTGTGGTAAGGGCAGGAGATCAATTTTTTGCAACGTCCTTGTGCCCCCACCTGGAGCTGCCGGATCAGTTGCCTGGCGTCGACGACACCGGGGAATTCACCATCTCCCTCACCCCGGTGGGCCAGATGCGCCCCGCCTGACGATCAGCGCGGCGGTATTGTGAACCAGCCGCCCACGTCGGGCAGTTGAAACCGCTCCCGTTCGATTCCCCTGGCCTGCAGGACCTCGTAAAGGGTCTGACGCGGCGCGGCATAGGCCTCGTCGGCCATGGCAAAGACTTCGTACTGGGTTCCCATGGCGTAGCCCTGGCCAAGGTCGAGGTAGGTCTGCACCGCCTCGGCGGGAGACATGTGGGCATACTGCATGAACCACCTCGGCTCGTAGGCTCCCACCGGCAACAGGCTGAACCGGGGAGTTCCATATCTGGCGACGAACTGCCCGGACAAGGATTTCGCGTAGCCGGCATCCGCCAGGAAATAGATGGGGCCACCCGGAGCCTCGACCACAAAAGCACCCCACAGGGCTTCACGCCGGTCAAAGAGGCTGCGGGCCGACCAGTGCTGCATCGGTTCGAGGGTAAAACGCACCTGGCGGTTCAGCTCAAAGCTCTCCCCCCAATCCAGGGCCCTAACCCGCATTCCGGGAATGGCCGCGAGCATGGCGGCATCATTGCCGAGGGGGGTCAGTACCAGCGGGTTAAAGGCCTTGAACAGGCGCTTCAGTGTCGTCATATCCATGTGATCGTAGTGGTTGTGACTCACCAGCACCACGTCGATGGGGGGAAGATCTTCGAATCGAACACCGGGGGCGGCGACCCGCTTCGGGCCGGCGAAGCTCAGCGGGCTGGCCCGCTCCGACCAGATCGGATCGGTCAGAATGTTCAAACCCTGGGTTTGCAGCAGCACGGTGCAGTGCCCGACATACGTCACCCGAAGGGTGTCGCCGGCAACCCTCGCTGGAGGTATTGAAAGGCTCACCGGTACAGACTCCGGCCACCGGCCGCGATCGGCCGTCAGGCGCCACTTGAGGAATTCTCCGAAGCGTTCGGGCATTGGCGCCCAGGGGTTGTCGAACTTCTCACCGTCGAAGTGGGCGGTCGCCGGTCCGCTGTAGTAGCTGTTGCCGCATCCGAAAAAGAGCAAAACAAGCAGCAGGCAGAGAAACAATTGCGCCACCTTCGGCAAGGGCCGCTGCATATTCAACCTCCGCTCAACTCCTGATTGATCAGAACGGTCCATATCATGACAATGACTGGTCACAGAATCAGCTTGGTGTCTGCTTTTTCCAGCCTGCATGGTTGATGGGGAGACAGAATCACTGCATACTCTGGCGCAGTTCAATCAGCACCTGATCGGCAGTTTCCACCTTGATCAGGCCACGGCGCGGGAATTCAATATCGAGGATGACATACGTCGAGAGCGACATGATTCCGGCAAAGACGACAATGTGAATCCAGCTCCGTTTTTTATTGGTGGATGTGCCATACCCCACGAGCAACGCGCTCACAAGACTGAGAAAGCCGAGCAGCATAAAGATGACCATGGGGGGATGCGTTCGCAATGCCATCATCCTGGTGGTTGTGATGTCGATCATCTGATTCAATGCCGGAAGCAGGAGCATCGTCGCCTGGCT
>JACDZF010000056.1 GCA_013426795.1 Desulfocapsa sp.
GGCTCGTCCCCTGGCTCGGCCCCTGGGTCAATGCCGACACCTCCCTTTGTTCATCCTAGGGCTTCGGCGTGTCCATCCGGCGGCTTTGCTCATAGTTGTCAATGGCCGCCTTGACCATCCGAAACAGTTCCCGATAGTAGAGCCGGTTATGGCTTTTGACGTACTGGTACACGGTTTTGCGCAGGGCCTCTTCGTCGAGCCCCTGATATTTGGCCAGGGCCGGGCCAAATATCTCGCTCTTCCAGTCCGGCTCCCACTCCCGCTGGAGGGAGCGGCAGTGCTGAAAATCGGCCATGGCCTCATTGATCAGGGCATCGCGCAGATGCTCGGCCTCATGGAGCTGGGTTTTCACCTTGAGCTGAGAACCCTTCCGGTTGCTCAAAAAATCATAGACCGCATCCATATCCGAGCCCTGCCGCAGGAGCTTGGCCAGATGTTTCACCTGCCGCTTCCGCGCGCCCCCGCTCAGGGCTCGAATGGACTTGATCTCGGCGCAGACGAACTCATCGCCGGGGAATTTCTTCAGATCCTTGTCGGTGAGCTCGGTCAACTCCTGGGCCACGTCTTCGATCTGCTTGAATCTTCGCTTCAGTTCCGATCTGCTTATTGTCTCATCCATAGAATATCATCCTGTTGTATCCCTTCGTTGACCACCGTTATCAGAACAATCACGCAGAGTGCTCCTGCCCGAAGGTGAGCCGATTAAATCCGCCCTCGGGATAAAAGGGCCGGGTGGCATCAATCCCCCGCAGTTCAAAGAGAATAACCTCGAGAATCAGATAGACCTTGGTGTTGCGGCGGACACAGGCGGTCATGGTGTCGCCATGATGACCCATGGCGGCGTGGAGATGGATGCGCGGCTCGTCCCCCTCCCAGAAAACGGAGCCGCTGCCCACCACCTCACGGGCGCCGTCCACCTCCGCCCACACCGGATCAGGGGGCATGGTCGGTTCCTTCGGCCCGGTGACCACCCCGGCCTGGCGAAGGCCGCCCAGGATCTGAAACCAGCAGGATCGCAGATTTTCCTTGACCACCAGCCCCTGCAAGCCGGATAACAGATCATCACCCTGATCAAACCGGGCCATGATCACCCTTCCCATTGTTGCTGTACGATATTCCATTGTTTCCCCCTCTGCTCTAACTTAAAATGCAGTAACTATCCAGTTACACTACGTGGTTTTAGGTTCCTCTCCGGCAACAAGCTGGATAGTTACAAAATGCAACCCAACTCCATACCCGCAATGGCCGGAGTCCTTCATTTCCACTTCTTTTACCGACGCAACAACTCCGCCAGTGCCGTCTGCCGCTTTGCCGTATCCACATTGCCCACCGCCATGGAAAATGCCTGCCTGGTTCCCACGAAAACCGCCAGTTTCCTGGCCCGGGTCAGACCGGTATAGATAAGATTGCGAAACAGCATCTTGAAATGCTGGCTGACGATGGGGATAATCACGCAGTCAAATTCGCTGCCCTGGGATTTATGGATGGTGATGGCGTAAGCCAGCTCCAGTTCGCTGATCTCATCCTTCTGATACTCAACCCCGCGGTCGCCCGCAAAGAAACGCACCCGGCAGGTCAGATCAAGGGCGTTGACCCCCTCGATCACCCCGATATCACCGTTGAACACCCCAAGGGTGTAATTATTGCGGCGATGGATAACCCTGTCGCCCACCCGGAAGATCCGATCTCCCAGGATCAGCTGCCCCTTGCCCTCGGTACCGGGATTCACCGCCTGCTGGAGGGTCCGGTTCAGGGTTGAGGTGCCGAGACTGGCCCGGGTCATGGGCGAGAGCACCTGAATTTCACAGCCTTTCCCGAAATATTTGGGGATCCAGTCGGTGTACAATCGGAGGATCACCTCCTGGGCGGTGAGGCCATAGTAGAGGGACGACCAGGGATGCACCTTTTTAAGCACCGCCCGCAGCTCATCGGCGCCGCTCTCCGCCGTCTGGAGCAAGCCAAAGTTGATATGCCGGTAGTGATCCGGCAGATCAAGCCCGGCCCTCCAAGGCTGAGCCGGCAGCTCTTCATCGGCCCCGGTGTAGAGCTGCTCTTCACTTAAGCGGGCCTCCACCTCCCGGCCCGACAACTGGAAATGGTCCCGCACCCGGCCGATCACCCGCAGCTGCTCCTGGGTCGCCTCGTTGGAATCCAGGAAGAGGCAATCCACCTTTTCCTTCCACAGCCCCGGCTCCTTGAAGGGAGACGGTATGCGGGGGATCTCGCCGGTATTGATGGCATGGGCAAAACGGATGATGGAGGATGCACCGGCCTGCCGGAAGACCTTGTTCAGGGTAAAGAGGGGAACCACCCCGGAGGCAATGAGATCCGCCAGCACATTGCCGGCGCCCACCGAGGGCAGCTGGTCGGCGTCTCCGATCAGCACCAGACGCGCCCCTTCCGGCATGGCGGAGAGCAGAGAGGCGGTCAGGCTGATATCGAGCATGGAGCATTCATCAACGATGAGGCAGTCAAGCTCCAGGGGCTGTTCCCGGTTCCGCTTGAACCCGCCCCCCTGATACTCCAGGAGACGATGAATGGTCAGGGCTTCCATCCCGATCACCTCGCCCATGCGTTGGGCCGCCCGCCCCGTCGGGGCCGCCAGCACCACCCGCAGCTTCATGGCCTGCAACAGCATGACCAGGGTTCTGGTGGCCGTGGTCTTGCCGCAGCCCGGCCCACCGGTGAGGATGGCGCAGCGACAGGCGGCAATACCAGCCACCGCTTCATGCTGTTCCCCACTGAGTTGCAGATTCTGGGTGACGCTGTAGGCGGCCAGCCACTTTTCCACCCGCCGGCCGTCCACCACCAGGGGGGCGCACATTTCCCTGAGCCATTGCGCGCAATGCTTCTCATCGTAATAGAGGGTTTTGGAATAGTAACAGGAAACGGGAGTTGTGTCATCGATGGCAAGGAGTCGGGTCTTGAGCAGATTCTCCCGCTCCATGGTCTGGAGATACAGCGAAAGTCCATCTCCCAGATCCATCTCCAGAAGCTCCCTGATCTGCGTCTGGATCTGGCTGGCGGTGAGAAAGCAATGGCCCTGTTCGCGCGAGGCCGCCAGGATATGGCGAATGGCCGCCATGATCCTGATCTCCGAATCCAGAGCAATACCCAGGGAAAGGGCCACCTTGTCGGCGGAAAAAAAACCGATGCCGTAGAAGTCGTCCGCCAGCCGGTAGGGGTTCTCCCGCACCAGGGTCACAGCCTGATCCCCATATTTTTTATAGATACGCACCGCGAACAGGGTGGAAATCCCATGCCCCTGGAGAAAGAGCATGACCTCCCGCACGGCCCGATGTTCCTCCCAGGCCGCCTTGATGCCGGCCAGTTTTTTATGGGCAATGCCCGGCACCAGGAGCAGGTCTTCGATGCGCCCTTCAAAGATATCCAGGGTTTCTTTGCCGAAATGGGTGACGATCCTGCGGGCCGTCTTCGGCCCCACCCCTTTGATCAGGCCGGAGCCCAGATACTTTTCCAGCCCGGCGGCCGTGGCCGGCTTCTGCTCCTCCGCCCGCAGGGCCTTGAACTGGCGTCCATAGCCGGGATGAACGACCCAGGAACCGAAGAACTTCATGGTGGCACCCGCAAAAACGCGGGTCTGATGGACGGTCACGGTCACCGGTTCATGCTCCTGAAAACAGCTGACCCGGAGCACCGACCAGCCCGTCTCGGTATTATGATAGGTGACCCGCTCGACAATCCCCTGAAGCCGCTCTTCGATTATACCCTGCCGCATCGTCTCCGTCGTACCCCTTGCCCGTTGAAAGAAAACCCGCCCCGTAGTGGTTCTAAAATAGCATAGATCAAAGGGAGAAGCGAGCAGAACCGGCTGCTGCGGCCCTGGCCCGATCTTCTCCACGGCCCGCCCCGTTCCGGCTTTTTCCCTTGACACCCATTGCCTGATTCCGATATGAAGAGACGTGGGGGAATGAAGCTTCACCGCTCCCCAGGCAAGCTCACCCCTCATCCCCGATGGAATCCGTCCAGTGAGAAAACACCTCGCAGGCCAATGCCGCGTCCGGCGTCCATCCAAACCTATATTCCTGAGGCACCAACATGAGCGAACCCGCTGCATACGGCTGGAGCGAGACATCCGGCATCCCCCTGCTCACCAAGCTGCGCGCTGATCTGAAGGCTGCCATGCTGAGCAGAAATGAGCCGGTCAAGGGCGCCATCCGCATTCTCATCAGCGAGTTCCCCACCCGAATCACCCTGCCCATCACCCTTGAAAACGGCAAAAAAAGCAGCCGTCCCAAGCGCGACGATGAGATCAGCAACGATGAGATTATCTCGGTGATCCTGGGCCTGTGCAAGTCCGAAAAACAGACCCTGGAATTTGCCGGACAGGAAAGCTCGGAGTATCTCCAGATTCTCGAATCGTATCTGCCGAGGATGGCCGGTGAGGATGAAATCCTGGCCTGGACCAGGGCCAATATTGATCTTTCCCAGTTCAAAACCCCGATGCAGGCCATGGGGACCATCATGAAACATTTCGGCAAGGGCGCGGACGGCAATATGGTCAAAAAAGTTCTCAGCTCGCTTGCCGGATAAGCACCAATTCCATGTCTTCCACCCGCCAGGAAACATCAGAGATCGCCCCGGCAAAGCGCCCGAGAAGCCTTTTTCCACCGGGGACCGGCAAACAACTTTTCAATGCCATCCATGACCCGGTGCTGGTTGTCAGCCCCGTCGGCATCATCCTCGACGCCAATCCCGCCACCATCGTCGCTGCCCGCAAGGCAAGAGAGCAGATTGTGGGCATGGGGATCTGCAAGATTATCCATGGCGGCAGCTCTCCCCACCTCCAATGTCCCCTCGAATCCTTCTTACAGACCTGCACCCCCCGGGTGGAGGAAACCAGGCTGCCCGGTCTTTTTGGAGAATATCTCCTCGATATCTCACCCATCAGGGAGGCTGACGGCAGTGTCAGCAAGATCCTCCTGATTGCCCGGGCATTGACCTGCGAGGAGGTGCGCAAGGTCGATTCCATGCGCACCGCGCAACTGGCCGCCATCGGCGAACTGGCGGCGGGGGTGGCCCATGAGGTCAATAATCCCATCACCGGCATTATCAATTTTGCCCAGATCCTCCTCGATGACAGCAAAAAAAACTCCCTCGAGGAAGAACTCCTCACCCGCATCATCAGCGAAGGGGAACGCATCGCCGCCATTATTAAAAATCTGCTCTCCTTCGCCAGAGAAGGCGATCAGGAGATTGAACCCATTGATATGGTGGATGTTGTCAAGACCAGTTTATCGCTCGTCGAACATCAGTGCAAAAATGACAGCATCCAGATCGACACCGATTTTTTCAACGGCCCCTGTCCCGTCAACGGCAACTTCCGCCAGTTGCAGCAGGTTCTTCTCAATCTCCTGAGCAACAGCCGATTTGCCTTGAATGAGCGCTACCCCCTTCCCTCGCCGGACAAAAAGATCCTGATTTCATGCCGGCCCATCATCCTGGAAGACGGCAGCCCATGGATCCAGACCAGCCTCCGTGATAACGGCACCGGGATTCCGCAGGGCATCCTCGACCGGCTCTTTGATCCATTCTTCACCACCAAACCTGCCGGTCAAGGCACCGGCCTTGGCCTCAGTATCAGTTTCGGGATCATCCAGGACCATGCCGGCTCCATCAAGGTCAATTCGATCATGCACCGGTTCACCGAAATGCTTCTGCAAATTCCTGCTTCCACCGTATAAGCCATGGAATACCTCGATACCATTGATAAAAACGCGCGCATTCTCATCGTCGATGACGAGGCCAGCATCCGCATGACCTTTGAGATGTTTCTGACTCGGGAAGGCTATGGTTCCATCACCACGGCCACAAATCTTGACGAGGCCCTGGCGGCCATCGAGGCCCAGGAATTTGACCTGATTATCAGTGACATAGTCCTGGAAGGTGGACGGGGCACGGATCTTCTGCGCAAGATTCGAAAAACCGGGATTGAATGCCCGGTGGTCATGATTACCGGCTTTCCCAATTTGAACTCCGCCTCCGAGGCCCTCCGATACCGGGCCTTTGATTATATTTCCAAACCCGTGAACAAGGAGACCCTGCTGAAATTTGTCCGACAGGCACTCCAGCACTGGCAGCTGGAAAAGGAAAAGAGGCAGCTCCGCAAAGAAAATGAAAAGTATAAACGGTATCTGGAGGCCATCCTCAGTTCCGTCCGTGACGCCATTATCACCATTGACAACGATATGAATATCATCCAGATCAACAATACCGCCAAAAGATGGTTGTCCTGCGATGATGAGAATATCCCGGCTACGATAAAAGCCCTCCCCGATGAGATGAGTCGCGCCTGCCTCCAGGACGCGGTGCAGGTGTTGGGCAACAGGAAGGAGGTCCGGGAGCATCAGATTGAGTGTCGGAAACCCGACGGCAATATCCGGATCATCAGCCTCAACGCCTCTCCCCTCGAGGACGGCCAGGATGAGTTTGGCGGCGTTGTCATCGTCGCCAGGGACATCACCCTGCCGGAACCGGATGCAAACAGCTCCCTGCGCAATCACTTCCACGGCTATGTGGGAGCCAGCCCGTTGATGCAGGAAGTGTACAAACTCATTGAGAATGTGGGCAAGGTGGACACCGCCGTGCTCATCACCGGAGAATCGGGAACCGGCAAGGAGCTGGCGGCGGAGTCCCTGCACCTGGAAAGCAGGCGGAAGGAGATGCCCCTGATCAAGGTTGATTGCGCCGCCATCCCTGAGGATCTGCTGGAAAGCGAGCTTTTCGGACATAAAAAGGGGGCCTTCACCGGCGCCGACCGGGATCGGCCGGGTTGGCTTTTGCAGTCTGATCGCGGTACCCTCTTCCTGGATGAGATCGGCGATATTTCGCCGCGAACCCAGCTGCGCCTCCTCCGCTTTCTCCAGGAAAAAACCTTTACCCCGGTGGGCCAGGATACCCCGATCAAGGTTGACGTGCGAATCATTGCCGCCACCAATGTCAATCTTATCGAAAGTGTCAGGGCCGGAAATTTCCGCGAAGATCTTTTCTACCGCCTCAAGGTTGTGGAGATCAGACTGCCGCCCCTTCGTCAACGGCAAGGCGATATCCCCATACTGGCCTACCACTACCTCTCCTTGTTCCGGGAAGAGCTGCAGCGAAATATTCACGGAATCTCCGATCAAGCCATGAATTTGCTCTCCCTCTATTCCTGGCCCGGTAATGTCAGGGAACTCCGTCATGTCATCGAACGGGCCTGCGTCCTGTGCGAAAGCCAGACCATTTCACTGGAGCACTTCCCTGAAGAAATCCGTACTTTGCAGATGCAGAAAAGTTCGGTGTCGCCCCTGAAATCAGTCCCGGCTTCCGCAGGCCCTCCCTCCCCGCCGGCATTGCCGACGAATCTCACCTATCCCCCTTATATCAGTGAAAAGGATGAGCTTATCGACATCCTCAAACGGGCCCGGGGGAACAAGTCCAAGGCGGCCCGGATGCTGGGGGTGGATCGCAGCACCCTGTACCGGAAGATGCAGCGCCACACCATTCATGCCGATGATTTTATTGAATAAACCACCTCGCAACGGTTCTCATTCAGCAATTTTTCCCACGACTGGAGAAATTCCATTGCCACATCAAACGCGGATATGAAGAAAATTCCCCTCCCCCTGGCGGGGATGGTTCAGAGGATGTGGGAATCAGCTATGAAATCGGTTAATTGCAGTTTCACCCACCCCCAACCCCTCCCGTCAAGGGAGGGGAGCTTCCTTTCCCGAACGAGCCTCCGACTCTTTCCGTTCGACCTTCCCTATCGGCGTCAAGGGAGGGCTTTTTCTTTCCGAGATGGAACCTTTGATAAAGAATTCGAATTTCCACATCAAACGTGGATGTGAAGAGAATTCCCCCTCCCCTTGGCGAGGAGGGGCCAGGGGAGGGGGGAAGCAGCAATGGAAGCAGCCAGTGGCAGCGTCACCCACCCCCAACTGCTCCCGTCAAGGGAGGGGAGCTACCTTTCCCGAACAAACCTCCGACCCTTGCCGTTCGACATTCCATATCGACGTCAAAGGAGGGGAGTTTTATTTCCGACATGGAACACGTGATGGAGAATTCGAAGAAGGTCTGCCGTTGCTCCCCTCCAACCTGTGGCGCCATTCCATAAATGCAGCACAATTGAAACATTTTTGAAACACATTTTTTCCATTGACACATATTCGCAACACAACACCCCCGCCCTCGAAAATATCCCTGAAACCTCCAGCCGACGCCATCAAATTAAATAAAGATCTTTCTTACCGAATAGTTAGGTCAATTCGAAAGATCATTGCTGATTTCCCCCTTATTCTGGCACGCCCCATGCAATGAATATGGCAAACAGAGGAATGGGAGCAAAACCCGAAAAACCGTTTCTCTCCAACTTCATCCCAAGAGGGTCACCATGAAAACAGCAACCGCAACAACCAGGATCGAGATCAGAACCGGATATCTTGCCAGCGATAAATCCCAAGCCGTTGCTGAACTGCAAAAATCAAGTACCGTGGTTCTTGGCCTTGCCTCCCTTCTCTGTGGCGCCTGGGCCGTGGCATGTATGACCGCCGGTCTGATCGCCTCTGGCGGCCCCGTCGCCCTGATCGTCAACTATTTCAATGCCCTCAGCTGATCTGTACTTTTCCCACTGATTCCTGAGAGTAAACAACTGAGTCACCGAGGAGATTCCATGAAAACCGCAACGACAAGAGATCAAAGTAAAATTCAAGCCACCACAACGGCCACCACTTCCAGCAGCGCCGAAATTTCAAAGATAGGGGTAACGGTGGTGGCATTTACGGCCGCAACCATTGGCCTCTGGGCCGTGGCCAATTTATTCAGCGGAATCATAAACAGTGGCGGCCCGGTAAACCTTGTGAGCAGTCTCTTCAAGGCCATCGGCGGATAATCAGGCCACGTTCATTTTTCCAATCAGTTCTCGCTTCGAGATTCAATTAACGACCTTCCATCACCAGGGGGAAACATATCATGGAAAACAAAGCCATCACCAAAAGCCAAATCACAGCAACCACCCACGAATCCGCCAGAACCGACAGTGAACTGTATAAGGTGGGAACCGTTATTACTGCTGCCTTTGCGGCATGTATCGGATTGTGGAGTCTGGTCTGTTTATTCAGCGCCATGACCAACAGCGGCGGTCCCATCACCCTGATTCAAAGCTTGTTCTCTGCCATCACCGGAGTTTAGTCATCTCGCAGTCAGGCTTTTTCATCCAAAGGGACCCAACCTTTGCCTTTTAAGATTTCCTGTTCAATACAAGGTTCACCTCATATAAAAAGTCGGTTCTTCTGTTTTACCGACTTTTTATATGGTATATACTGCCATCGCTGATTCAAACTCTCTGCTGTCCTGAGCCTTTGAATCCGCTTTTTCATGCAGAAGAATGTACCTGTTATCAACCCTTGTATTCCCCTGCAACTCTCCATCATGGCAATTCTTGCGCGCAATCTCTTTATTTTTTTTCTGTTTACAGTTTTCTCCGGTGGTGTTTACGTTTTATGGACCGTTGAGCATCGTTTACCGGAAAGAAATTACAGTGAATTTCGTTACTGCCTCGCTCACCATGATATCTCCGAAATGACCTTCACCGGCAACAGGATAGTGGTCAGTCACAGAACCGCAGAAAACAGCACCAATCCCGGATTCACCTATATCACCACTGTCCCCAACCCGGAAGAGCTGATCACGGAGCTCAAAGATAAAAATATCCGCATCATCTTTAACCAGGACCACACTGACTTTATCATCCACAGTCTCACCCTTGCCTACGGCGCCATTCTTGTTCTGATCATTGTTCTTTCCCTCATTAAGATGCGAAAAGAGGAGGAGGAAAGCAGATTTGCCACGGACAAATTGATTCTTCCCAATGACGGCCACAAGATCGTGACCTTCAAGGATGTCGCCGGCATCCCGGAGGCCCTGGATGAACTGAGAGAAATCGTCCTCTTTCTCGTCAATCCCGATCAATTCAGCCAGGTGGGCGCCACCATCCCCAAGGGAGTTTTGCTGCAAGGCCCGCCCGGAACCGGAAAGACGCTGCTCGCCCGAGCCATTGCCGGGGAGGCGGGCGTTCCATTTTACAGCTTCAGTGGTTCTGATTTTGTGGAGATGTTTGTGGGCGTCGGTGCCTCGCGGGTGCGCGACCTGTTCAAAGAGGCGAAAAAGAACTCTCCCTGCATTGTCTTTATTGATGAAATTGACGCCGTTGGCGGCAGTCGCAGCGGAGGCGGTTCTGCCAGTGGCAGTGACGAGCGGAGCCAGACCCTGAATGCCCTGCTGGTGGAGATGGATGGATTCAGTTCCACCGACAATATCATTGTTCTGGCGGCCACCAACAGGCCCGATATCCTTGATCTCGCTCTGCGTCGCCCCGGACGCTTTGATCGACAGATCAATATCCTCCCCCCTGACATGAATGGCCGGCAGAAGATTCTCCAGATTTACACCTCAAAAATCGAGCTGGCCGATGAGCTCAATATGCATGAGATAGCCCAGATGTGCCCTGGATTCACCGGCGCCGATATTGCCAATCTGGTCAATGAGGCCGCCCTGATGGCCGCGCGGGGAGGCAAAAAGAGGGTTGACCAGACGGATTTTGAGCTGGCCCGGGATCGCATCCTCATGGGCGTTGAGCGCAAAGGGCTGGTCATGACCGAAAAGGAGCGAAACATTCTCGCCTATCATGAAGCCGGCCATGCCATCATCGCAAAGTCTCTGCCTGAAACCGACCCCCTTCACAAGATCACCATTATTCCCCGAGGACGGGCCCTGGGACAAACCCAGCAGCTCGCCCTGTTTGACCGCCACGCCTACTCCTATACCTACCTGAAAAATAAAATCACCATCCTCATGGGGGGCCGCGCTGCCGAGGAAATCGCCTTTAATCAACGCTCCACCGGCGCCCAGGGCGATATTTTGCAGGCCACCGAGATCGCCACCAATATGATCTGCAAATGGGGAATGAGCGAACACTTAGGGCCCCAGGCCTTTATGTTTGACAACAGCGGATTTCTCGATTCGGCCTCCCAGCGTCTTTCCATGGCCGATGAAACCGCAAAGGCCATTGACCAGGAGATCAAAGCCATCCTCGCCAGCTCCTATGAGGAAGCAAAGGCCATTCTCCATGAGAAAATCGATCTCTTGAAAAATCTGACCGAGATTCTTATCCAGGTTGAAACCCTGGATAATGAAGAATTTGAGATCATCCTCAACTGTTCCAACAAGCTCAAGGCCGAAGCCGGCAGCGCCGAAGAACTTGACTGCGATACCTGTCCCGCCTGCCCAAGCTGTGCCAACAGCAAAATCCGGGAGTCATCATCATGCGCTCTCTAAAGAAAACCGGCTATCTGGCCTTCGTCGCCGTGGCCATCCTTCTCATCGTGGTTCTTCTGCTGGGAATTCGTCAGTATCAGCTCACCGGACAGTACACCACCATCATCCGCCAGAGTGAGGAATCCATCTTTCAGTTTTCCACCATTCGGGAGCGGATCACAGAATCCCTGATCACCCATGACTGGGACAAGGCAGCGGCTGCCGCTCAGGACTTCAAGGTGCTGAACGCGACGCTGGTCCGCCTCCAGGAGAGCGATCTCATCCCCTCCGAATATAAGCTGGACATGGCAAAGCAGATCGATCTTTCCGGGCTTGCCATTACCTCCAGAAATATCACCAGCACCGAAGACAAGATCGCCCACAGTCTCAAGCTGCAAAATCAGATGCGCACCCTGGCGGAGTACCTGCTCCAGTTTGACCGGATCATTGTCAGCCAGATGCGCGCCAAGGTGGTTCATTTTCAAACCATCATGATTGGTTCCCTGGGCATCATCATCTGCATCATCAGCTTCACCCTCATCCTGCTCTACCAGAAGGCCCTGATTCCCCTCCTTCACCTTGCCGATCAGGTCAGCGCCGAGGATATCCGGGCACAGGACTTTTCCAGCAGCGGCGGCGCCTGTGCTGAAATTGAAAAAGTGACCCAAACCCTGGCTGAGTTGTCCCGGCACCAGGCCCCAGACCCCGGCAAAGGTCAATCCCCCATAAAATCAGATCCGCAGATGGCAGCCATCATCAATGAGGGGACCAATCTGTCCAACGGCATTATCAATTACGCCCAACTGCTGACCGACTCCTTTGAGGAACCCGGCGAAGGCACAGAGGAAAAGGTAATCCTGGGGAAAATAATCTCCGCCGGGGAACGTATCGCGGCCATATTGAAAAAATTATAATCTTCACCTTTCAGTGGAAAATCATCGAATTGAAAAATGTTGGCGATTTTTTTTATCTGGTTCAGCGTCTTGAAATTGTAACCCATTCATCATACACTCGTTAAACATCCCAATTCATCATGGGCGGACACAGATAACAGATAACAGGAGGCAGAAGAACACCAATGATCACAAATAAGGCATCGACTGGAAGCTTATCAACCTTGACCACATTGTTCTCGGCATCTTTTGTGGCGGCTCTTCTTTCAGCAAATATCGGTATGGCCGCAGAACCATACGATGCTGACAAGTATGGCCCGCAGGAACCCATTATCTGGACCACCCCGACCAAGGCCATCTTCTCCCATTCAACCCATACCATGGATGCCGGCCTCAGCTGTGACAACTGCCATGACGATATCTTTCCCATGGAGAAAGGCGGAACCGCAAAAAATGGCGATTTCACCATGAAATCCTTCAAGGAAGGAAAATATTGCGGCACCTGTCATGATGGCAGCACCGCCTTTGACAGCAGCACCCAGTGCGGCTCCTGCCATTTCGCGCCGGACGCTCCCATTGTTTTCACCTCTCCGGTCAAGGCGGTGGCATTCGATCACTCCATCCATGTCGAGAAGGGAAAACTGGCCTGTGAGGCCTGCCACAAGGAGGTCTTCGTCATGAAAAAGGGGTCCATCGAGGGAGCGGATCAGTCTGCTCCTGCCGATGGTGACAAGAGAAAATACCTGGAGCAGATCCACAACAGATACTGCGGAACCTGCCACGATTCGTCACAGGCCTTTGGCTATCTGACCCGCTGCACCGTTTGTCATATCGGCGTCAAAGGCTATGACGCCATGCAAAGCGACAGCCTGAAAAAAGACAGCGACACCGGCAAGAAAAAACACTGACCGCCTTGATACCATAAGAGACAATCAGCTGATTTTTTCCAGATAAACCAAGAAACTCATCCATGTAGGTGAAACAATGAATAGAAGTACCGTTGATATCGCTAAAAGATGGGGCTATCACGGCATAGACGCCCTGAGAAATGCAAGCCCCCGATATTTTATCATTATGGGGTTTTTCGCCCTTCTGACCCTGATTGGCGCCGCCGTGGGAGTGCACGGGATGATCACCGGGTATCATCATGTCTATAACGTCAGCCGTGAAATGTCCTGGGGACTTCTCATCTCTGCCTATGTCTTTTGCGTGGTCACCTCCACCGGATTGTGCATTGTTTCCTCCATCGGCCATGTCTTTGGCGGCGAGGCCTTTATGCCCATCGCCAAACGCGCCGTCTTCATGTCCATCATCTTTATCCTGGGCGGGTTCTGCATCATTTTCTTCGACATCGAAAATCCCTTCCGGATGGCCATTTACAATGTCATCTCCCCCAATCTGAGCTCAAATATGTGGTGGATGGGAACCCTCTATGGGGCCTATCTGGTCTTCATGATGATAGAATACTACTTCCTCCTCGAGCAGAACCACAGTCTGTCCCGACTGATGGGTTTCTTCGGGCTGGTGGTGGGTATCGCGGCCCATAGTAATCTGGGCGCGGTCTTTGGCATGCTCCATGGCCGTCCCTTCTGGTATGGCCCGTACCTGCCCATTTATTTTATCTTTTCGGCAGGCATGTCGGGAGGTTGCGCCATCCTCTTTGTGACGACTCTGGCCTGGAAGATCAACCCGGCCATTATGAATATGCGCATGGAACGGGCAATGAAGGCCGTCTGTCAGATCACCATCTTTCTCATCTCCACGATCATCTTCTTCACCATCTGGAAGATCATTACCGGCATGGTCTCCCATGACAAATCCCTGGTCATCATGTCCCTGGTCAATGGCAGTTACTCCGTCAATTTCTGGTTTTTCGATATCTTTCTCGGCATGGTGCTGCCCCTTTTCCTTCTCTTTCTGTCCAGGGGAACCAACTTCAACATGATTCTGTGGGCCACGGGCCTGATGATGATCGGCATCTTTTTCATGCGCTACGACATTGTGATCCCGGGCCAGATTGTCTCTGTCTATCAGGTGCTGGGGGTTGAGGAGGGGCTTGAGCTCATCAAATACAAGCCCTCATTCCATGAAATCATGGTCACCCTTTTTGGCCTTTCCTTTATCGGCTTTGCCTATTTAGCCGGTGAGAAGATGCTCAACGGCCATCAGCTTGAGAAACATGAGATTGTCCCCGAGGGCGGATATATCTGCCCCGGCTGCGGTGCCATCCATTTCATGCAGGAAGGTGAGACTGAGCAGGATGCCATGAAGCGTCAACATAATATATGGTAATACCAGGTGATTACCTGAATCCCTTGAAAGGAACTACGACTATGAATTTTCCAAAAATTGATTTTGACCGGTTAAAAAATGAGGGCACCTCGTCCATCACCAACAAGGAACGACGGAACTTTCTCAAACTCGGCTTTGCCATTACCGGGGTCTATGCCGGCGGCAAGATCCTCTCGCTGTCTTCCACCTTCGGCCTTGCCCATGCCTCCGGCACCGACTTTGTCGAGAGATTTCCCTACAACCCGCACTACAGCATGGTGATCCGGCAATCCCTGTGCATCGACTGCGAAAAATGCGTCGATGCCTGCAACAAGACCAACCATGTCCCCGAATACGGCTTTCGCACCCGGATTCTCACCCGTAACCATCAGGGACAACTGGACAAAAAGGTGGAATTTATTCCCGTCCTCTGCAATCATTGCAACGACGCCCCCTGCGTGCGGGCCTGCCCCACCAGGGCCACCTACAAGGACGCGGTCACCGGGATCGTTCGCATGGACAGCAAGAAATGCATCGGCTGCAAGACCTGTATGCTGGCCTGCCCCTATGACGCCCGCTATTTCAGCACCGAGAGGCATGCCGTGGACAAGTGCGATTTCTGCTGGGAAGAACGGCTGTCCAAGGGCAAGACCCAGACCGCCTGCTCTTCCGCCTGCCCCACTGACGCCCGCACCTTCGGCAATCTCAGCGATCCCAGCAATATCGTCTTTAAACTGGTGCACCAACTGGAAGAAAGCGTCTGGGTTCTGAGACCAGGAGACGGGACCAAGCCCAATATCTTCTATATGAAGGGGAATATGTTGTCCGTGGACAATATTTTGAAAGGACAGAAATTTATCTATTCAGGGCCAAGCGGAAGCTGATTCACCTTCCAGCGAGGATTGAGGACTTCAGGTTGCGCCTGACCTGAAGGGCTGAGTCTCTTCTTTTCGTTTTTCATTCCGGGGGCAGAATTCACTTCTGCCCCCTTTTTCATTTTCAGTTCTGTGTTCCTGTTCGCTGTTTTTACGCCTGAGGACTCGCTACGGCAGGTAGAACAGGCATCACCCGCTGCCATTCCAGAGAATCATGGACGGCGTGCCGCAAGTCATAATTTTTTTGGAGATTCAGCCATAAGTCAGGAGTCGTGTCGAATGCCCTGGACAACCGCAATGCCATATCAGGCGTTACCGCCCCATTCCCGTTAATGATTTTTGATAATGTTTTTCTTGAAACACCCAGGATAGAAGCCATATCCTTGATTGTAATGGATAATGGTTTCAGATAATCCTCATTTAAAATATTTGGTAGCGTTGTCAATAGGAGACCTGAGGAAAAGCCCTCCCGATTA
>JACDZF010000057.1 GCA_013426795.1 Desulfocapsa sp.
CTCGTCGCGACTCGCTTTTCTTCTCGTGCACATCTTGATTTAGAAAAGGAATTACTGCGTTGAAACGTGGATATAAAAAAGTGCTTATCTGACACTCTCAGATGAAATACTTGCGGAGGAACTCCAACCCGGGAAAATCAGGGCGTGTCTTCCGCCGCATTCTTCATCGCGATATAATGATCCGACTCCGTAACCTTCTCACTGTTCAATTTATCTATTTCCGCCTGAGTCAGATGAAATAATCCACAGGCCGGGCAGGTTGCGTCAAAGTCATCGCCCACCGCCCGCGCTCTCAACTGATCAATGGTCATGTGCTCGATATGGCCACATGCTCCCGAGGGATTCTCCGCACGGACCTGATGACGTGCTGCTTTTTCTGGTGTATCCGACATTTTTTTCTCCTTATCTCGAACATTTGCTGTTCCGAAAGATGCGTCAGCAGAAGATGAGGTCTCTTCCGCGGGATATTCTTGGCCTTCATCAGCTCAAAAATAAAAAACTTCCGTGCCCAGGGGGCACCTGCTGCTGATCGGAAAAAACAGGCAGACCCGCTCCTGGGTCTGCCTGTTTTTTTACATCAATTGGTAATATGATCGATCTCTTTCCCTTTTGCATTAACGATGCTTACTGACATTGGTATGCCGCCATCCAGGCGGTGGGTTGCGCAGGACATTCAGGGGTCGTAGGCCCTGACGGCCATTTCCACCCGATTCAACAGTCCCTGATCATACTTCCCATCCTTAATCAACATCGTGGCCGCCTGCTTGACGCTCATATTCATGGGCGCAATATTGTGGGTGGTCCCGACGATCAGGTTGGCGCTTTCAATACAGCCATTGGCATCCGTTACATAGTCATGAATCAGGGTGCCGCGTGGTGCCTCAACAATCCCGACACCACGTCCGGCCTTGGGCTCAACCTTGGCACGGACATTGGTATCGGTGATGCCTTCCCATTCGAGCAGTTCAATGGTCCGCTCACAGGAGTAGATGAGTTCAATCAGGCGGGCATAATGATAGAGCAATGTCGCCTGGGCCGGACGGCCAAAGGTGGCCCGGAACTCTTCCAGGGCAGCCTGAGCCTTGGGGGTCGACATCTTGTCACAGACATTGATCCGGGCCAGGGTATTGGCGCGGTAGATCCCCTTGGGAGCATCCAGATTGAGGTCAAATCCTTCGTTCCAGGACTTGGCATAGGGCATTTTGGAATAGGCCCAGGGCTCAACATGTTCACCCAGATACTTGCCATAGTCATTCCCCTCAAAGTCGACATAGCTGCCATCGGCTTTCATCAGGCGCTGTTTGCCGTCGTACAGGCGCATGGAACCATCCTCACGATCAACGGTACCGAGGAAGCCGGTGGTAATCACCCCAAGGCTGCAGATGACATCCAGATATTTGGAGAAGACGTTGGCCTTGGCGAAATCCAGGGTGTAACAGGCAAAATCGAGCAAGGTTCGGCAATCAGTCAATAAATCCAGCCGCTCCTGCTCCAGCAGAGGTTTAGCAAACCCACCCACCACACCGGCGATGGGATGAATTGCCTTGCCGGCAAAGCGCTCGAGCATCATCTGACCGAGCTGCCGCATCTTCACCACCTGGGTTGCCAGTTCCGGTGCCGCCTTGACAATACCGATAACGTTGCGCACCGAATAATCGGCATCCGGCCCGAGTACGAAATCCGGGGCGGCAAGGAAGAAGAAATGAAGGATCTTGTCATTGATATGGGCCAGAACCTGACACATTTCCCTCAGTTTATGACCGGTGGGAGTGGGAGTGACCCCGAAGCATCCATCCACCGCCTTGTTTGAGGCAAGGTGATGCATCCACGGGCAGATGCCGCAGATCCGGTTGACAATCCGCGGCACTTCCTCGGCCGGACGTCCCTCAATAAATTTTTCAAACCCGCGCAAAGACTGGATATGAAGGAATGCATCCTCCACATTGCCGGCATCATCAAGATGGATGGCAATTTTGGCATGTCCTTCTATGCGGGAAACCGGCGCAATATTTAATACAGTTCCCATTTTTATTCCTCCTCAACTTCATGTTTTATTAACGGCTTCAGCAAACCGTGCGCTCCTGAGAAACGGAGCAGGGAGCGACGGTCAATGACTGAATGATAGTCAATGCCGTTACTCGCCAGGGCATTCATCATATCTAGCAGCTGATTGCCCTCCTTGCGCACCGGGCCGAAACAGCCCCGGCACGGCACCCGCGCCGCAATGCAGCTTGGCGCTCCGCGTTTGGCACATCCTGCGGCGGTGACCGGGCCCATGCAGAGATACCCCTGTTCAAGCAGACAGCGCATTTCGCTGATCGGCTCGGTGGGATTAAACTCGGCATTGGTGATAAAGCGTTTCAA
This sequence comes from Desulfocapsa sp., assembly GCA_013426795.1. Lineage (GTDB taxonomy): Bacteria > Desulfobacterota > Desulfobulbia > Desulfobulbales > Desulfocapsaceae > UBA2270. Next base: position 2,365 of record JACDZF010000057.1, read on the forward strand.
CACCGACAGCTCACCCTTGCCCTCCCGTCTGGTGGGACAGGTATCGCAGACACTCTTGGTGGGCAGCACCGCCGGACGACTTTCCAGCAGGGAAATAATAACCTCGGCAATATGAGCCGGGTTCGGCGGACAGCCGGGAAGATACATATCAATCTTCACCTTCTCATCGCAGGCATAGACCCGATCCAGGGGAGCGGGGACCTCGATGGTGGGCACATGGGCACCAGGATCGGTGCCCCTGGTCTGGAAAATCCCTTCCCAGCTCTCCTTCCGATTCTGACCATTCATCAGGGCCGGAATTCCACCGTGGGTTGCACAGGTGCCAAGGGCAATCAGCACCGTACATTTTTTCCGCATCTCTTCCAACACTTCCAGATGCTCGTGATTGGACACCCCGCCGGTGACAATTCCCACCGTTGCCTCGGGGATAGTCAGCACCGTGCCCTCACCGGTCTGACCAAAATACTTGTGATCCATTAAAACCGGAGCATGAACAATATCAAGTGCCTCGGTAATGATTGGGACAAGATCTTCGCCAATATTGAGGATCGAAATCTCGCAACCGGAACATGAACTCAACCATTCCAAAGCGGTCGTTACACCCATATCGTCCTCCTTTATGCCGCATCGGCATTCTGACTGTTAATCGGCCCCAAGCGCTTGATACGGTTTGTCATGTCAGTAACTGCCTTGACAAACTTATCAGGCTCGGCGGATGAAACCCAGGATATTTCAAACCTGTCGCTTTCATATCCAAAATCCTCCAGCAACTCTACAATCATGTTGGAGCGACTCATTGCTTTATAATTACCATCCAGGTAATGACATTCACCGAGGTGTCAGCCAAGAACCATGACCCCGTCGGCACCCTGCCCTAAAGCATCCATGACGAGCTCGGGATGAACCATCCCGGAACACATCACCCGTATAATCCGCACATTATGCGGGTACTGCATCCTGGATATGCCTGCCAGATCAGCGGCGGCATAGGAACACCAGTTGCAGCAAAACGCAATGATTTTCGGCTCAAAACTCATAATATCAACTCCTTATTCTATTCACAGTTTGTTTCAGTAGTCTGATCGTGGAGCATCAAACCGCCAAGGCTGCCTCAATCTGACTGCTGATCTGCTGCATGGTGAATCCGCCCACGTACACGCCCCGCTTCGGACAGGTTCCCTGGCACAGACCGCAACCCTTGCATTTTGCCTTGTTAACATTAATCATTTTTCCGACCTTTCCATCCACTTCCCTGGTCACCAGGGTGATGGCATTGAAGGGGCAGACATCAAGACAGAGCGCGCAGCCATCGCAGAATTCAGGATCGACGGTGGCCTTGATGGCATCGAGGGACACTTCATCCTTGGACAACAGGGTCGCTGCCCGTGCCGAAGCGGCCAGCGCTTGCGCCACTGACTCCTCAACGGGTTTCGGATAATGGGCCAGACCGGCAACGAACATACCGTCTGTGGAGAAATCAACGGGCCGAAGTTTGGCATGGGCCTCGAGGAAGAAGCCGTCGCCATCGACGGGAACCTTAAAGAGGTTGGCCAGATCCTTGGCATCCAGACGGGGCCGGATGGCAGTGGCAAGGATAACAATATCCGCTTCAATCTTCAGCGGGCGATGAAGAATATGGTCATGCACCATAACCTCCATCTTGTCGCCCTTGTCAATGACCTGGGGTTTGCCGTGCAACTCGTAGTTGATAAAAATAATCCCCATCTGGCGAGCCTGACGGTAGAGCTTCTCCCGCTGGCCATAGGTCCGCATATCACGATACAAAATATAAACATTGCGGGTCGGATCTTCTTCTTTCACCTCGATGGCCGACTGCACCGAATGGGTACAGCAGACCTTGGAGCAGTACATGGCGTCACCCTCGCGGGAGCCGACACACTGAATGAAGACATAATTTCTGGCGCTATGGACATGTTTTTCCTTCAACTCATGCAACCTGTCGAACTCCAGGGCAGTGACAACCCGCTTGCTGGTTTGATAACAGTACTCGTGCGGGGTCATAATCCCGGCCCCGGTGGCCACAATGCCGATACCGTGTGCAATGACCCTCGTCAATCCCTCTTTGTTCTTGATGGTGGTCTCGAAATTACCAACAAAGCCTTCCACCTTACTGATTTCAGACTCCATATGAACGATGACCTTGTCGTTGGCCAGAACCTTTTCAATAAGCTTCTTCACCTGAGTGGGAATATGCTCGCCTGACCAGGTATGCTTCAGGAACAAGGCATTTCCGCCCAGGGTATTGGTGCGTTCAACCAGATGGACCTCAAATCCCTGCTCGGCAAGATTGAGCGCGGCGGTCAAGCCCGCCACTCCACCACCAATGACCAGACCTTTCTGGGTAATGGGCACTGAAATCGGTTTCAGGGCGGTGCAGAAGGTGACCTTGGCGGCAGCCATCCGCACCAGATCCTTGGCCTTGGCCGTGGCATGGGCCGGATCTTTGGTATGAACCCAGGAGTTGTGATTTCTGATATTTGCCATCTCCACCAGATACTCGTTGAGACCTGCCGCCTTCAGGGTTTCACGGAACAAGGGTTCGTGGGTCCTGGGAGTACAGGCAGCAATGACGATGCGGTTGAGATTCTGCTCCTGGATACGTTTGACAATCATATCCTGGGTGTCCTGCGAACAGGAGAACAGGTTGCGCTCGACGTAGGTGACATGGGGCAGGGTCGCGGCATACTCTTCAACCTTGGCAACATCAACGACGCTCGCTATGTTGGAGCCGCAATGACAGATAAAGACACCGACTCGCGGTTCGTCATTGGTGATATCTTTTTCCGTGGGAAAGGTGGCGGCGGTGGACAACTGATGCCGGGCAGGGGCCAGAAGATCGGCAACTGCGGCAGCAGCGGCGGAACCTTCCACCACCGACTGGGGAATATCCTTGGGACCGGCAAAGGCACCGCAGGTAAAGATACCCTCCCGCGAGGTCTGGACAGGGGCAAAATCAGAAGTAGCCGCGAATTTATCCACGGTCATCTGGATTCCGGCAGTCTCTGCCAGGGCCAGGACATGCTTGGGAGTCTGGAGTCCGACGGACAGGACAACCATATCAAAAAACTCTTCCACCTGACGGCCCTGCTCATTGATATAGCGAATGCGCAGGTCATTGGTATTGCCATCCGTTTCCACCCCGTTCACCCGACAGCGGACAAAGCGGACCCCGGAATCGGTTTTCGCCCGTTCCAGATAGCGCTCAAACTCCTTGCCATGGGTTCGCATATCCATATAAAAAATGGTCGCGGACAGGCCGGGAACATGGTCTTTGGCGATAACCGCTTCCTTGATGGCATACATGCAGCAGACGGAAGAACAGTAGCCGTTGCCGCAGAGATTCTCATCGCGGGATCCGACACACTGAAGAAAAGCGACCTTGTTGACTGCCTTATGGTCGGAAGGGCGGACCAGATGTCCTTCCGATGGTCCAGAGGCCGACAAATAGCGCTCCAGTTGCATGGCGGTGATGACATTGGGCTGAACCCCATACCCCCAGACCTTGGCTTCCTTGGGGTCAAATGCCTCAAAGCCGGGTGCCAGAACCACCGCGCCGACGTTGATCTCGTGAATTTTCTCGGTATCATTGAAATTAATGGCACCGGCGTCACACACGGTCTGACAAAAACCGCAGGCACCAGGTTTCTTGAGCCAGATGCAGGCCTCAGGATCAATTTGGTACTTCAGTGGCACCGCCTGGGCGTACTTGACATAAATCGCCTTTCTTTTGCCAGTTCCTGCATTGTATTCGCTGTCCACCTTCTTCGGACATTTCTCCGTACACGCCCCGCAGGCAATACATTTATCCACATCCACATAGCGTGGAGCCTCTTTTACCGTGACCTGAAAATTACCGGCAGTTCCAGCGATATTGGTAACTTCGCTGAGGGTCATGAGCTTGATATTTAAGTGCCGACCGCACTCAACCAACTTTGGCGCGATAATTCACATCGAGCAATCATTTGTGGGAAAGGTCTTATCCAGTTGCGCCATGGCACCACCAATGGCGCCCGATTTTTCAACCAGATACACATAGTATCCGGAATCTGCAAGATCCAGGGCTGATTGCATCCCCGTGACTCCCCCCCCCACAATCATCACCGATCCAACTTTTTTATTGTCCAGCATGAATTGTCTCCTCTTAATTATTTCTTCAATACTTTATAAAAACAGCAGGTTTCGTTGTGATTCGAGCCAGCAGCCCGAATCACCCGAAACCATCTGTACTGGCTCTACTCCTTTTCCGGCAGGATCAATGAATCCGCAACCAGCTCCCAGAGATACTTGACTTCGATATTCAGATCATATTCCTTGTTCAGGGACTTCATGATCGAATCGCGACAATTATGGCAGGGGGCAACAATCAGATGGGCGCCGGATTCTGAAATCTGTCTGGCCTTGATCCGGCCATAATAGACCCGCTCATCGGAATACGGCAATGCCCAGGCCCCGCCACCGCCGCCGCAGCAGTATGCTCCGTTGCGATTGGGATTGAGCTCACGCACATCTTCGACACAATTTCGGGTTATTTCACGACCTTCTTCGAAATAGGCCTGACCAAAGGCCTTCAGCGATTTGCGGCCATAGTTACAGGGATCATGGTAGGCGGCAGACATCGAATGGATGCTTTTATCCAGCTTGATTCTGCCTTCGTGGATGTATTCGAGCAGCAGATCGAATACGGAGTAGACTTTGAACTCTGTGAAAACTTCAGGAAACCATCGGTTCAACCCGGACCGGGTTGCAAAATAGGCATGGCCTCACTCGGGTAAGAGAAGGGCCTTGCATTGCAACCTCCGCAGGTTATCAACAATCCGACCAACGATGATCTTCATGGAGACATCATCACCGGAGAAGAGACCCCAGTTGACTCCTTCCCAATGTTCGGAAGGTATGGTCCAGGATTCACCGGCAGCGTAGAAAATCTTCCACCACCACTTCATGTCATCGGGCTCGGCAAAGGGCTCCTTGGAGTTCACCGTTACCATGATTCGAGCCCCATGCACATCAATGGGAGTTACAAATCCCGGGCATTCAGCCTCGGCCAGTTCCTGCCCAAGCTCTTCACAGAGAAAGACGAAGTCATCCTTGGGAATCCCAAGGTTATTACCTCGCTCCAGACACATCTGCACCCCTTTATGGATGGGACCAGGAACAAGGTCTCTCTCGCGGGTGCCGCGAATTTTCCGCATCAGGGTCGTGATCTTGATATTGGCGGGACAGGCCTCTTCGCACTTGGCACACATCGTGCACTTCCATGGCCAGCTTGACTCCACCAACTCCTTGTCCATACCCAAAACCGCCATGCGGACAATTTTCCGCGGATCAAGGCCATCCACTCCTGATATGGGACAGGCGCTGGCGCAGGTCCCGCAGGTCATACAGGCATCGGCCCATGAGGCATCGGCGGTCAGGGTGCTGGAATTGTTCTTGAGGAGATAGGGCTCAACATCCGCCTTTATCAGCGGCTTCACGGTCGCCGGATCAATGGGACTGTCCGGTCGAAAATGGGGCTCACGACCAAACTTCTCACACAGGATTTGGTAATCCTGGAATTTCATAAGATACTTACGCCCGGGACCTTCCTTGGCAGGAAGGGTACCGGCGTTAATCCAGTTTCTTATGGTATTCCGATGTACACCAAATTCCTCTGCCATTTCGTTGACTTTAAATTCATACATCATAAATTGTCACCTCATTTAGCTTTTTCAGAAAGAATTTGTACAACCTTCTCACATGCAACAGAGACCGCAGCAGACATGGCATCCGTGAGTCCCGGAGTAATTTCAGCCGGAATATACTCAACTTGGGCGGCAAGTATAATCACTCGTACGCCGGTATGCTGTTCAAGCTCCAACAACAGATTAACGGTGGGAAATTGATGAAGAGAAAAATCGTGAATTTTTTTAGGGGGTATAGACGAAGGGTCAATCTCAAAGACCTCGCCCGGTTTACGATCAGGAAAATCAACGGCATCAAGGATGATTATCGTCTCCGGCCTGCCCTCGTCGGTGAGCAGATAATCAAAAAGATATTCCCTGACACATGTTCCGGCATCAACGGCCTGGACGCCTTCAGGCAGGACATGCTGACTGTTCAGCATGTCCACCACTGCCGGCCCATAACCATCATCACCCATTACTACATTACCACAACCAAAGATCATCGTTGAATACGTTACTGGTTCCATTATGCAAACTGTGCCTCTTAGCCAAAATTTTTTTTACGTTACCACCGCCTTTTAAGGCGGTCAATACAAATATTATGAGCATTGAAATTTTCTATGAACACGCCCAACAAGACGAAAAATAATGATCGTTTTAAGCTCGTTGCACACTATTTTCACAGAACGCCTGTCTGCGACTGGCGTTAAGGATCAGAACAGCAGTTGATTCTCTTGGGAGAAATCTATCCCTGCCGGCCCCTCGGTATTCTCCAGGCGAAGCATGGCCACGATGAAAAAGAGTGGTAAATCAGTGCATCCAGGCCGACGCAGCGAAGAGAATTCGACATTCCCGGGGTGATGGGCCGTCGGCTCAGGGCTATGGTGGCTCTCTATAAGGGAGGATGTTCGATGCCGGACCAGTCTCATCCTGTTTCCAAGGATGCCGGCGGGGGGAAAGCAAATCCGGCGTGGCCCATCTGGCCCCTTTCAAGGGCAGAAATCCAGGATTTTGGTCATTGATGGAGGGAAAAGAGACGAGGTGGGATCAAGGCAGCACAGATACTCCCTTGAACTGGAATCTAACTTTTATGGGTATACCGAATCACGGTGGTCCTCTCGAGGGTGATCATGCCGCCATTCATCATCTCTTCAATGCGGGGCAGGAGGGCATCAATCTTCTCCTCACCCTCCACCACCTCAACGATCATGGGAAGATCAAGGGACAGCCGGAGAATTTTGTCGGTATGAAAAACACTGTGCGCGCCAAAACCAGCAACCCCCCGCAATACGGTGGCCCCGGCAAATCCCTCGGCCTTGAACAGCTCCACCAGGGCCTCATAGAGGGGGCGGTGCCCGACCCTGTCGCTTTCGCCCAGGAAAATCCGCATCAGGACCTTTTCACCGCTGAATCGCGTCATACTGTTCCTCGTGGAAGAAGAGCTTCAAAGTCCGGTTTTACAGCATCCGTGCCGCATGGATGCCAAGCCAGGTAAAGAAAAGACAGGCGATGACGCTTGCCAGAACATTTATCGCAGCCACAAAAAAATCCCCCTCTTCCAGCAGCCGAAATGTCTCATAACTGAAGGTGGAAAAGGTGGTCAACCCGCCCAGAAATCCGATGGTCAGGCCCGCCCGCAGACTGACTGGCAGCAGCGTGCTGCGCATGCCGAATTCCATAATCAGCCCGATAAAAAATGCCCCCACACCATTCACGACCAGGGTTCCATAGGGAAAGTCCCGGCCCAGCAGATCATAGACCCAACCCGAGAGGTAATAGCGGGCCACGCAGCCAAAGGCTCCAAATCCGCCAATCATCACCGCCAAAAAGGAGACAGATTTACCTTCCATGCCTCTCACCTCTCAGCTTCCAGGGGACGGCCCGGCCCCCAGGGGATTGAGCTCGATGGAGCGGTACCAGGTGCGCCGATATCATCCCCTTGAACGGGGCTGAATGTTTCTGATGGGGAGGGTCTGGAAAAACCCCTGGTGATCGTTGTGACATGGCGACTGACTAACAAATTCTTGAACCATTGTCAAAAATAAATCTGTCCCCCGGCGGCAACAGGGATGCCCTCCGGTTTCGCCCCTTTCTTTTATTCAGTCACTCAAGGGATAACGGTCACATTTGTCCCCGAACAGGCCTTTGAACCTGTCCTCCTTCCCGGAGGCACGGGGCGGCTGTGCCGGTTCCACTTTCCCCCGTTTGTCGGAACGGGCCGGCCACCCGGGCTTATTCCCTCTCCCTGCCGGCCGCCATGGGTCCCAGCGCAACCCGGCGGGAATATCTCCTCAAATATCCGGGATGCGTGGTACCGGTGCCACCTCCTCGACGCCCACGGGACGAGCGGACAGATCAGGCATTCTAACGGGCGGACATTTTACTTTTCTTCTCAAGAATAAACCAAGAAGTACTTGTCTTTCCAGTTTTCTTTTGCTATATGGTAATGCTCTTTAAAATGTTTCGATGCACCATCCGTGGCGCGTCGATCTTTTTTGGACCCGTAACCATAGCGTCGTCTGCCTGATCCTTAAGATCGGACGATAAAGATCAACCCCTTACAATCTGGCCCATCCCTTTGGGCCGCACGAGCGAAAACCCATGACCGAGGCACTCAATCAAACACCAAGCAATGATGAAGAGCTCAGTTTTGCCGAGCTCTTTGAGATGGAAGAAAACTCAAGCGTCGTCAACGTCGGCGATGTCACCACCGGCACCATTATCGGTGTCGTTGACGGCTACGTCCTGGTGGACGTGGGCGACAAGGCGGAGAGCTATATTTCCAAAGCCGAATTCCAGCTGGAACACGGCAAAGAGATTCAGATAGGCGACACCTTCGATGTCTTTATCGAGCGTCGGAAGGAAGAGGGCGGTCTCCTGCTGTCCCGGGAAAAGGCCATTGCCATCAAAGTCTGGGACGATATCGCCAAGATCCAGGAAGAGAACGGCACCATTGAAGGCAAGGTGGAGAGCAGGGTCAAGGGCGGCATGGCCGTCAACGTCGGCGTCCCGGCCTTCCTTCCCTATTCGCAGATCGACCTCCGTCCGGTGAAAGACCTGGATGCCCTTATCGGCGAGACCTTTTCCTTCAAGGTCCTGAAATTTAATCGGAAACGTAATAACGTTGTCATCTCACGGCGTGCCATCCTTGAGGACGACCGCAACAAACTGCGTGAGCGGATGCGCTCCATCCTCCAGGAAGGCCAGATCATTAAAGGCGCCATCACCAATATCACCGACTATGGCCTGTTCATCGACATGGGCGGCATGGACGGCCTCTGCCATATCACCGATCTCTCCTGGGGTCGGGTTTCCCATCCCGGCAAGCTGTACAAGGTGGGTGAGGAGCTGGAAGTCAAGGTTCTCAAGTATGACAAGGATAACGATCGCGTCTCTCTGGGTGTCAAGCAGCTGAAAGAGGACCCCTGGGCCACCGTCACCACCCGCTACCCCATTGGTGAGAAGACCAACGGCAAGGTGGTTTCCATCACCGATTACGGCGTCTTTATCGAGCTGGAAGAAGGCGTGGAAGGCCTGATCCACGTTTCAGAGATGTCCTGGTCCAAGAAACCCCGTCATCCATCCAAGATCGTGGCCGTGGGCGATGAGGTGGAGGTCATGGTTCTCAATATTGAACCCGAGACCAAACGGATCTCCCTGGGCATGAAACAGATGCAGCCAAACCCCTGGGATCTGGTCACCGAATCCTATCCGGTGGGCTCCATTATTGAGGGCAAGGTCAAAAATATCACTGACTTTGGTGTCTTTATCGGCATTGAAGACGGCATTGACGGCCTCATCCATGTCTCCGACCTCTCCTGGACCGAGCGGATCAAACACCCTTCCGAAAAATACGCCAAGGGCCAGACCATCCAGGCCGTTGTCCTCAAGATCGACAAGGAAAACGAGCGTTTCTCCCTGGGCATCAAGCAGCTTGAGCCGGACCCATGGCAGGCCGCCTATAATAAGTATCCCTCCGGCACCATCATCGAGGGCACCATCACCAACGTCACCGACTTTGGCGTCTTTTTGCAGCTGGAAGAGGGTATCGAAGGGCTGGTGCATATCTCTGAGCTCAGCAAAGAGAAGATCAAGACCCCCGTTGGCGTCTATCAGGTCGGCGACACCCTGAAGGCCATTGTCATCAACGTCTCCGCCAAGGACCGGAAGATCGGTCTCTCCATCAAGACCCTTGATGATGATGGCAGCTCAGCGGCTGAAGAAGGCACTACTGCTGCTGTGCCCAAGAAAGAAGAATCAGCAGCAGCAGCAGCTTCCGCAGCTGCCGCTGCCGCTGCTGCCGCCCCCTCCACCTTCGGCGATCTGCTCAAGGCCGCCGCCAATGGACAGGCAGATGAGGGCACCGAAAAAAGCTGATCCCCTGCGTGGTGGAAGCGGCACAAGGAGCCCGCGCAGACTCCTCAGGAACGTTCCGGGGAGCCTGCACGGGCTTCTGCAAATAATGGTTGTTTTGTCGGCGAACAGTCTTGCCGGCAAAACAACTTTTTTTATAACCACCGACCAATTTGACAATCTCGCCCAGGGCCTGCGGCTATATCCCCGTACCCGGAATCACTGGCCCCGGCTCCGGAATCACCTCAACACCCACTTTTTCAAATGTTAAAAAAAGAACTTATTGATCAGGTCAGCGCCGAACTTTCCCTCCCCAAGCAGGATGTGAGCACCGCCCTCGAGATCATGCTGACGACCATGCGCGATGCCCTGACAGAGAAAAGACGGATCGAGTTGCGGGGATTTGGTAGTTTTTCCATCCGCAGCCGCAAGGAACGGAGCACTAAAAATCCAAAAACCGGGGCGATTATGAATATCCCCGAGAGAAAAACGGTGCACTTTACCATGAGCAGGTCCCTCAAGGAGCCCTTGATCAAGGCAGAATAAGGCACCCGGAATCGTCGGCCGCTCCAGCCCTTGCGGCCGTTTTCATGGTGCGTTTTTTTGAACCGTGCGGAGGAGTTCGATGGTGGGGACGGGGGAAAGGGTCTGACCCTGATGAACGGGATACGAGCCTTTCGCAGAATAATTTCTTGCAAAAAAACAAGAAATTATTCTGTAAGGCACTAAAGAAAGGGGGCGATATCTCCCTTGCCCTGACGAAGGATCACCGGCTCATCGCCGGTCAGATCAATGAGGGTGGAAGGATCGGGGTAGATCGATCCGCCGTCGATAATGATATCCACCCGGTTTCCCAGGAGCATCTCGATTTCATAGGCCTCGGCGGGAACGGGATGATCACTGTCCACCGGGATACTGGTGTTGACCAGAGGGTTGCCCAGAGTCTCCAGAAGCAGAAGGCAGATGGGATGGGATGGGACCCGGATCCCCACCGTCTTCTGCCTGGTGGCCATGATCTTCGGCACCAGCTTGCTTCCCGGCAGCACAAAGGTGTAGGCGCCCGGCAGATTTTTTTTCATCAGCCGGTAGGCCCGGTTCGACACATGGGCATAGTCGCTGATGTCCTTGAGACTGGAACACATAAAGGAAAAGGGCTTGCCCTCGGGTCGTTTCTTGATCTGCATCAGGCGCTTGATCGCCTTCTGATGAAACAGGTCGCACCCCACACCATATCCGGTATCGGTGGGATAACAGATGATCGCGCCATCCCGCAGCCGCTCGATAAGCGGCTGAATCAAACGCAACTGGGGATTCTCCGGATTGATTTCTATAAGCATCTTGGTCGCGCTCCGCGTGATCTCTGCCCCTGAAAAACTTGAGGCGGCTGTTCCTCCTTGCCGGTGAACGGAATAAGGACCTTTCACCGGGGTGTGTCCATTTAACACTGAAAACCCTCATCTGAAAACTGAAAATCGAACCCCCAGCCCATTTGCCAGGCCGAAGGAGAGAAACAACTTGCTCCCTCTGTGCTGCAAGAACACCAGAAGGGGCCGTTAAGAAATGGATAAAAAACACACCTTATTTCTTAACCTCCCCCTGGATGATCCCCGCAGATGGAACCTGCGAAGACACCACGCTCCGAAACAGCCAAACACATTTGCTGTTTCGCTGACGCGGCAGAGGAGGCCGGAAAAAGACCCTTCCTGTTCTCTCACCCCGATGAACGGGATACGAGCCTTTTGCAGATTCTATTCTTGCAAAAAAACAAGAATAGAATCTGTAAGGCACTAACGGCCTCTGCAACCATATCAACTGTTCACCTGAACCAGGTGAGAGGAACCTGCCATGCTCCCAGATACCATCGAACTTGCCCTGACCTTTGACGACCTCCTGCTTGTCCCTTCGGCCTCGGAGGTGCTTCCCGGTGAAGTGTCCCTGGTCACCAGGCTGACCGACACCATCACCCTCAACTCTCCCCTGGTCAGCGCCGCCATGGATACCGTGACCGAACACCGGGCCGCCATTGCCATGGCCCGGGAAGGTGGGATCGGCATTATCCACAAGAATATGGGGATCAACAAACAGGCCCTGGAGGTTGAACAGGTCAAAAAGTCCGAATCGGGGATGATCATCGACCCGGTCACCGTCCGTGAGGATCAATCGGTGGCCGATGTGGAAAAGATCATGGGAAAATACAAGATCTCCGGCCTGCCCGTGCTGCGGGAGGGGAAGCTGGTGGGTATTGTGACCAACCGTGATCTCCGTTTTGTCTCGGACAGTGACCTGCGGGTGGGCGATGTGATGACCAGCAAAAATCTGGTGACCGCCCATGTGGGTATCAGCATGGAGCACTCCAAGGCCCTGCTCCATGAGCACCGCATCGAAAAGCTGCTGGTGGTGGATGATAACGGCAATCTGGCCGGGCTGATCACCATCAAGGATCTGGAAAAAATTCGCAAATACCCACTGGCCGCCAAAGATCATCTGGGCCGTCTCCTCGTTGGTGCCGCCCTCGGCGTCGGCCCAGCGGTGGAGGCCAGCGCCCAGCGACTGGTGGACGCGGGCGTCGATGTGGTGGTCATGGATTCCGCCCATGGTCACTCGCGCGGGGTCTTGCGGGCGGTGGCCGCCATCAAGTCCACCTTCCCCAACCTGCCCATCATTGCCGGCAATGTGGCCAGCTACGAAGGCACGGAGGCCCTCATTGCGGCTGGTGCCAATGCGGTCAAGGTGGGTGTGGGCCCCGGTTCCATCTGTACCACCCGCATCGTTGCCGGGGTCGGCGTGCCCCAGATGACGGCCCTGAAGAACTGTGTCGCCGCTGCTTCCAGGCACGGCATCCCGATTATTTCCGATGGCGGCATCAAGCACTCCGGCGATCTCGCCAAAGCCATCGGCGCCGGTGCCCACACCATCATGATCGGTTCCCTCTTTGCCGGCACCGATGAGACCCCGGGCGAAACCTTCCTCTACCAGGGCCGAACCTATAAAGGCTACCGGGGCATGGGCTCCATCGGTGCCATGCGCAAGGGCTCATCGGATCGTTATTTCCAGTCCGAGATCAGCAGCCAGTCGAAACTCGTACCGGAAGGCATCGAAGGAAAAGTACCCTATCGCGGCCCCCTGTCCGACGTCATCTATCAGCTCCTGGGCGGACTCCGCTCCGGCATGGGCTACGTCGGTGCCGCCACCATCGAGGAGCTGCGGGAGAAGGCGCGCTTTGTCCGCATCTCCGCCGCCGGCCTGCGTGAGTCCCATGTCCATGACGTGATCATCACCAAAGAGGCGCCGAACTACCGGACCGCGTAATTTGTCATTCCATTTCTCTCGTTCATCGGGGTTCAACAGAGTTCTCCTTTGTCATATTCCCCT
>JACDZF010000058.1 GCA_013426795.1 Desulfocapsa sp.
TTGTGATGGAGGAGCGCATCCGATGAAATCGGAGAGTAATCTTGAAAAGGTATTAAGGGCCGGAGAGTTCGCGGTGACCGGTGAACTGGGTCCTCCGAAAAACGGAAACCCCGAGGTGGTGCGGGAAAAGGCGCGCCTGTTGAAGGGGTTTGTCGACGCGGTGAATATCACCGACTGCCAGACGGCCATTGTCCGTATGTCATCCATTGCCGCCGGGCTGATTACCATGGGCGAAGGGGTGGAGCCGGTGATCCAGATGACCTGCCGCGACCGCAATCGCATCGGCATGCAGTCGGACATCCTCGGCGCTTCCGCCCTCGGCTTGAAAAACCTGCTCTGCCTGACCGGCGATCATCAGAAGTTCGGCAATCATCCCGGCTCGAAAGGGGTTTTTGACATGGACTCCATCCAGATGCTCGGCATGGTCAAGGCCATGCGCGATGACAGGCGGTTTCAGTGCGGAGAGGAGATCAAGAACAGCGAACCCCGTCTTTTCCTCGGCGCGGCGGCCAATCCCTTTGCCTATCCCTTTGAGTACCGGGCCGTTCGCCTGGGAAAAAAGGTGTTGGCCGGTGCTGATTTTGTCCAGACCCAGATTATCTACAATGTGGAAAAGTTCACCCGTTTCATGGAGATGGTTCGTGATTTGGGCCTGGATGAGAAGGTCTTTATCCTGGCAGGGGTCACCCCGCCCAAATCCCTGGGTATGGTTCGCTATATGAAGAGTTCCGTGCCCGGTATGGATGTGCCCGATGAGATCATCCGCCGCATGAAAGATGCAAAGGATAAGCAGGAGGAAGGGATCAATATCTGTGTGGAGATTATCCGCCAGGTCAAGGAGATCAAGGGGGTTGCCGGCGTCCATGTCATGGCCATCGAATGGGAAAGCGTGGTGCCGGAGATCCTGAAACGGGCCGGATTGCTGCCTCGTCCCGCTGTCTTTGCAGAAGGTGAGATGCAGGCGGTGGCAACCGTTGAAGGGAGTCAGGAATCAATTCAGATTGCGACGGCGGCGGGTGACACCCTGCTTGCCCGGGCCCGGTGGGAAGCGGAAGAGATTGTGGCAAACGCCCGCAGGGAAGCGGAAGGACTGTCACGAAAGGCCGGGATGGCGGTATCTCCTGCCGGTGCTGGGCAGGGGGCCGTGGTTGAGGCTTCATTACAAGGAATAACGGCGCCTGCGGGCGGAGAATATGGCATAACTGATGACGCGGGAGAGCATGCGATGAATGAGAAAGAGCGGATCATGGCCCTGGAGGCCATGAATCAGGGCCTGAACGCCCTGAAAAAGGCCTATGGCCTGACGGACGAGCAGTTTGCGGCCATTACCAGTTTTGCCGGTGTTCATGCCATTTTAAATCGTGAACCACCCCCAGGCGCAGTGACCGGGGCGCCTGCCGCGCCTCCTGTCTCCGCGGCCCCTGCCGCAACTGTTGCGGCTTCGGAGGGAAAAGCTGCGGCGCTTAAAGGGGTTGTCGATACGGCGGCGGATGATGGAGCAAAGGCCAGGGCCGCCGCCGAAGCGGATGCCAAAATAAAGGCCGAGGCTGAGGCCAGGGCCCGGGAAGCGGCACAAAAGGCTGCCGTTGAAAAGGCTGCCGCAGAAAAGGCCGCAGCGGAGGCAAAGCTCAAGGCGGAAGCGCAAGCTGCCGCTGCCGCCCAAGCCAAGGCTGAGGAGCTTGCCAAGGCAAAGTCTGCAGCCGAGGCAGAGGCCAAGATCAAGCCCGCCGCTCAGGTTCCGGTTTCCGTTCCTCCGGGTGCCGATGATTTTGCTGTCGCTGCCCTGAGCCTGGAGAAAACAAGTCTTGCCGAGCGTGCCACCAAGGTGGATGAAAAATCCTACAGGGAAAAATACACCGGCCTTATCCGTGAGACTGTTCTTGGCAACGGCGACCATACCATCACCGTGGGCGGTGCCGCCTCCCTGCCCTTTCATCTCTTTGAAGGCAAGCATCTCCATAAGTCGCTGATTGCCATGGATGTCCTGGATTCTCGACCCGATGACTGGCCGGAGACCCTGGCCCGCCATTTTACTGATGTCATGGACAATCCGGTGGCCTGGGCCGAGAAATGCATCCAGGAGTATGGTGCCGAGGCCATTAATATTTCCCTGGTCTCCACCGATCCCAACGGCATGAATCGGTCCGCCGCCGACGCGGCCAAGGTCGCCGCCCGGATTATCGAGGCGGTGGACGTGCCGATCATCGTCTGGGGATGCGGAAATAATGAAAAGGACACCGAGACCCTGCGTGATCTCACCTCCGTCATCGGTAACAAAAAGGTTTGCCTGGCACCCCTTGAAGATGCCAATTACCGGGCCATCGGCGCCACTGCCATGGCCTTTCAGCATGCCATTGTGGCGGCATCTCCCATTGATGTCAACCTGGCCAAGCAGATGAATATCCTGCTCCAGAATCTGGGGGTGTCCCTTGAGACAGTTCTTATGGATCCCTCCGTGGGTGCCCTTGGCTACGGGATTGAGTACACCTATTCGGTCATGGAGCGCATTCGCATGGCGGCCCTTATCCAGCAGGATGAAAAGCTGCAGGTGCCCATTATCTGTAATCTGGGCCGCGAGGTGTGGAAGGCCAAGGAGACCAAGCTGCCCTCCGACGCCATGATCGGTGACCAGGAGAAGCGCGGAATCATGATGGAGGCCCTGACCGCAAGCTGCATGCTGCTGGCCGGCGGTGAGGTGCTGATCATGCGTCATCCCAAGGCGGTGGCCATGACCAGGGCATTGATCAACGGATTGATGGATTGAGGGGTTCCCAGGCAGGGCAGCATTCACATCTGTCCTTAATGGTCTCAAAGAGAGTTGAACGGCTGACAAGGATACCAGGGATATCAATAAAGGGAGTTGAGATTATGTCAAAGATCATCTGTTCCGCTGCCATCCGCGGGGCTCGGAAAATAATAGATATGGCCGAGGAGAGCTATGAAGAGGCGCTGAAGAAATATGGCGCTGATCATGAGGTCGCCTTTCCCAATACCGCTTATTATCTGCCGGTCATCTACAGTATGCTGGGCGCCAAGGTCGCCAAGCTGGGTGACATGAAGGACATCTTTGCGGAATGCCGGAAGCTGATGCCGCCGGTGGTCACCGAAGACATCTGGCTGCCGTATCTGGCACCGGCCCTCGATGCCGGTATGGCCACCTTTTTTGCCGAGGAGATGTACGAGGCCATCCGCTATCTGAATCAGCCCAACTATTATACCAGGACCGAAGACCCCACCGCCGAGAATATCTGGCTGGGCGCCGCCGACGATGTGGTTTTCCGCAAGCGCGGGGTTGAGTTTGTGGACGGCACCGCCCCTGGATTCGCGGCGATCATGGGAACCCCTGCCGATAAGGATGTGGCCTCCAGGATTGCCCTGGAGCTGCAGGAGAAGAATCTGTATATCTTCATGCACGATCAGACCAATGGCCTGAGCATGCCTGACCTGCTGGTGCAGAACAATGTGCAGGTGGGCTGGAACACCCGGCTCGTCCCCTTTGGCCAGAGCTATACCTCGGCGGTTTTTGCCATCGGTTTCGCCTGCCGGGTGGCCCTTGCCTTCGGCGGGATCAAGCCCGGAGACTCGAGGGGCAATCTGATCTATAACAAGGATCGGACCTTTGCCTTTGTCATGGCCTTTGGCCCGGTCAGTGACGAGTGGTACGCCAATGCCGCCGGCGCCATCAACTGGGGTTTCCCCACCATTTCCGATTATGATATCCCCGAGGTCCTGCCCACCGGTATCTGCACCTACGAGCATGTGGTTTCCAATATCCCCCATACCGAGATCGTCCAGAAGGCCATTGAGGTGCGCGGCCTCAAGGTCAGTATCACCAAGATTGATATTCCCATGGCCTTCGGCCCTGCCTTTGAGGGTGAGCGGGTGCGCAAGGATGAGCTGTTTATGGAATGCGGCGGTGGCCGGACGCCAGGGGTTGAGGTACTGATTTCCAAGGGCATGGATGAAGTCGAAGACGGCCTTGTCACCCTGGAAGGGCCTGATATCTGCGATATTACCCAGGGTCAAAATCTGCCCCTGGGCATTCTGGTGGAGGTGGCCGGACGGCAGATGCAATCGGATTTTGAGCCGATCCTGGAGCGCCAGTTCCATCATCTGACCAACTATATCCAGGGCATCATGCACATGGGTCAGCGCAATATCATGTGGGTGCGCATCGGCAAGGCCGCGGTGGAGAAGGGATTTTCCTTCAAGCATATCGGCAAGGTTCTGCATGGCAAGCTGCATCAGGAGTTTGGCGCCATTCTTGACAAGATCCAGGTGAAGCTGTTCACCGTCGAGGACAAGGTGCGTGAGGTCATGGCCCTGGCTGCTTCCGTCTATACCGAGCGGGATCTGCGACTGGGCTCCATGACCGATGAGACCGAGGATGTGTTTTACTCCTGTACCCTCTGCCAGTCCTTCGCTCCCAGCCATGTCTGCGTCATTACCCCGGAGCGTATCGGCATGTGCGGCGCCTATAACTGGCTGGACGGCAAGGCCTCCTATCAGATCAACCCCACCGGCCCCAACCAGCCCATTGAGAAGGGAGAGTGTACCGACCCTGACAACGGTTACTACGTCGGTATCAATGAGTTCGTCAATCAGGCCTCTCGCGGTGCGGTACCCGAGGTCAGCTGTTATTCGCTGATGAACAACCCGATGACCGCCTGCGGCTGTTTTGAGGCCATCGCCGCCATGCTGCCCACTTGCAACGGGATCATGGTGGTGAATCGTGATTTCTTAGGGATGACCCCTTCCGGGATGAAGTTTACCAGCCTGGCCGGTATGGCCGGCGGCGGCATGCAGACCCCGGGATTCATGGGGGTGAGCAAGCACTATATGACCAGCAAGAAGCTGTTCAAGGCCGAGGGCGGACTCAAACGGGTGGTGTGGATGCCCAAGATGCTCAAGGAAGAGATCAGCGAAAAGCTGAAAGAGGTGTGCAAGGATATCGGTATGCCGGAGTTGTATGATATGATTGCCACCGAGGAACAGGGAACCACGGAAGAGGATATTCTCAAGTTCCTCAAGGAGAAAGGCCACCCGGCACTGGAGATGGAGACAGCTGTTTAGGTGCCGTTACTCAGTAAGCAAGGTCTTTTCCTTGCTTACTGAGTTTACGGCACCTTATGCCGCTTCAAGGAACAGCCAATCTTTTCAGGCTGTTCCTTGAGCGGCGCGGACCCCTGAAAACAGATGCGGAAGAAAGAAGAGTTCTAAATTCAGAATTCCAAACTCAGAAGAAAGAACCCAAAAGTCAGAAAACAGAATAAAAAAAGACAGAAATAACAAGGCAGAGGGGAGAGAACAAAGCTCCTTGTCTTTTGTTCTTACCTGGATATTACTGGAGGATATATCATGGCATTAACCGGCATTCAAATTCTCAAGATGCTGCCGAAAAAGAACTGCGGCGAATGTGGCATTCCCACCTGTCTGGCCTTTGCCATGAAGGTGGCGGCCGGTCAGATGGAGATTGACGCCTGTCCTTACGTCAGTGAAGAGGCCAAGGCCACCATCGGTGAGGCCTCAGCCCCTCCCATCCGTACTCTGAAGCTGGGGGATGCTGAGAATGCCTTTGTCGTGGGCGGCGAGACCTGCATGTTCCGCCATGAAAAACGCTTTGTCAACCCCACCGGCATAGCCGTGCTGGTGACCACCGATATGGATGACGCCGCCATCAGCGGCCGTATTGAGCGCTTTAACCAGCTGGAGTACGAGCGGGTGGGGGTGATCATGAAGGCCGAACTCATCGCGGTCAAGGACAGTAAAAATGACGAGGGCTCGTTTGTGGCCCTGGTGCAGAAGGTGCTGGACGGTTCTGCCCGTGCCGCCCTCATCCTGATGAGCGATACCCCCGCCCATCTGGCTGCTGCCGCGAAGCTCTGTGGGACTCGTGTTCCCCTGCTCTATGGGGCAACGGCGGAGAATGCGGCGGCCATGGTCCAGGTGGCCAGGGACTGTTCCGCGCCCCTGGCGGTGAAGGGAGAGAATCTTGATAACTGCGTCGATGTGGCCAATACCCTGCTGGCTGCGGGTCTTAAGGATCTGGCCATTGACACCGGTGCCCGCACCCTGCGTTCCGCCTTTGAAGACAACGTGGTGGCCAGAAGATCGGCGGTGAAGGCCAAGTTCAAGCCCCTGGGATTCCCCACCCTGACCTTTCCCTGCGAGATGTGCGACGATCCGATGATGGAGGCGATGATTGCCTCGGTGCTCATCGCCAAATATGCGGGGATCATTGTCCTGTCTGATCTCCAGGGGGATATTCTCTTTCCGCTGCTGCTTGAGCGGATGAATCTCTACACCGATCCCCAGCGGCCCATGGTGGTCTCGGAGGATGTGTATCCCCTGACCGGACCGGATGAAAATTCTCCGGTGGTTATCACCTGTAACTTCTCCCTTACCTATTTCATTGTCTCCGGTGAGATCGAGGGCTCCAAGGTGCCCACCTGGCTCCTGATCAAGGACACCGAGGGCCTGTCGGTATTGACCGCCTGGGCTGCCGGCAAGTTCGGCGCCGACATGATTGCCCAGTTTGTGAAAAAGAGCGGGATTGAAGAGAAGGTGAAGCACCGCGACCTGATTATCCCCGGCTATCTGGCCTCTTTGAAGGGTGAACTGGAAGAGGAGCTTCCGGCCTGGACGATCATTATCGGTCCCAGAGAGGCCGGCCATCTTCCGGTCTTTTTGAAGGAGTGGAAGCCCTCGAAGTAAACCTGTGTGGCTGATTCACCTTGATCAGCCCTATGGAAAAACTGGAAGTCCATTTATGGTCTTGGCCCATGGCAGACCTGGACAGGACTTTCAGGGACAGCAATAACGATATTCCCCGTGCTTTTCAGGCCCGGGCGGTACCAGAGTGGTGGGCTTATGGAGATCAGGAGATGGGGCGGATAGCCGCTGACAGCTCCTGTCCAGGCTGGATAAGAATAATTTTTCCCGCAAAAATCTGAGCATGACAACGCTAACCTTGACCATCAATGGCGCCGAAATCGTGGCGGAGGCCGGTCTTACCATCCTGGAGATTGCCGGACGGTCGGATATCCATATCCCCACCCTGTGCCATGTGCCGGGGAAGCCTGCCGACACCCCCTGCCTGATGTGCATGGTGGAAGTCGAGGGGCAGGAGCAGCTGCTCCGGGCCTGTGTGAGCCTGGCCCGGGACGGGATGGTGATATCCACGGAATCCGAAAAGGTTGTGGCCCATCGTATCGAGCGCTTGTCGATTCTTGCCGAGACCCATTTTGGCGACTGCAAGGCCCCGTGTAATCTCACCTGTCCCGGACAGATCAATGTTCAGGGCTATATCGCCCATGTGGCCAAGGGGCAGTATGAAGAGGCCCTGCGTCTGGTTATGGAGCGCAACCCGCTGCCCTTTTCGGTGGGGCGGGTCTGTCCCCGTTTCTGTGAAACCCGCTGTCGACGAATTCTGGTGGATGATCCGGTTTCCATCAACCATATCAAGCGTTTTGTCGCTGACTGGTGCATGAATCATGAGATCGACCTGGAAATTCCCAAAGAGGCGCCCACCGGAAAACGGATCGCGGTCATCGGGGGTGGTCCTTCCGGGCTCACGGCCGCCCATTTCCTCACCATCAAAGGGCACGATGTCACCATCTTTGAGGCCTCTCCCATGCTGGGCGGGGCCCTGCGCTACGGCTTCCTTGAATATCGCATCCCCCGGGAGATGCTGAACTACGAGATCAACACCATTCTCCGGCAGGGCGTTTCGGTGAAGCTCAGTCAGAAGTGGGGCAAGAATTTCACCCTGCAATCCCTCAAGGATCAAGGTTTTGCCGCCATTTATATTGCCACCGGGGTGGGGGTTGATGTCCCCCTGGAGGTGCCGGGAACGATCAACCCCTACACCCATACGGCAATGAAGTATCTGCACCGCATGGCGGAAGGAAAACGGCCGGACATGGGCCGCCGGGCCGCAGTTATCGGCGGCAACAATATCGCCATGGAGGTGGCGCGCACCCTGATCAGGCAGGGTGTGGCCGAGGTGACGGTTATTTACCCCCGCTCGCGGGTGGAAATGCCGGCTCATCAGCGCAATATCCGCGAGGCCGAAAAGGAAGGGGTGCAGTTTCTGCTTATGGCCTCGCCGGTGGAGATCTGTGATGCCGCAGACCAGGGCTCCCGGCTGAAGCTGGAGCTTATCAGGATGAAACTGGGTGAGCCGGATGCCAAAGGGGTGAGACATCCCGAGCCCATTCCCGGTTCGGTGAATACCCTGCCGGTGGATTCCATTGTCACCTCCCTCGGTCAGACCACGGTGGGTGACAGGTTTAATGGCGGGCCCCTGGAAAAATCCATCGCCATCACCGTCAACAAGACCATTGACGCCAATGTGCGCTCTTCGCAAACCAATATCGAAGGGGTTTTTGCCGGTGGTGACGCGGTCAGCGGGCCGCGCTCGGTTATCCAGGCGGTGGTTTCCGCCCGTCGAGCTGCGGATAATATCCATGCCTATGTCATGGGACAGAAAAAAGAAGATGCGGAAAGCCGGTTTAACTTCACCCGTGGCAAGGGCTTTGATGATGTCGATCTGAAAAACTTTGACGGCATTCATCTTAAACTGCGGGAAAAGATGCCCACCCGGCCCCCGGAAATATGCAGTCAGGATTTTGATGAGGTGAAGCTCGGATTCACCGAAAAAATGGCCAAGAACGAGGCGGAAAGATGCCTCTCCTGCGGGTGCACCGCCTATGACCGGTGTCAGTTCAAGGATCTGGCCATTCAGTATAATCTGAACATCAACAAGACAGGCATGGGAACCAAGCCGGTGTATGCCAAGGATTATTCCCATCCTGTCATTATCGTTGACAAGAACAAGTGCATCTTCTGTGGCCGTTGTGAGCGGGTCTGTGAATATGAGGCCATCGAACTTGGGGCCACCAGTTTTGACGACAAGGAGCGGCCGGTGGGGCTGTACCTGCGATTCAATGACAACTGCGTCTCCTGCGGCAAATGCGTCGATAACTGCTCCACCGGGGCCTTGAACAAGAAGGCCCAGATCATCCCCATCCACAGCGAGCCGGTGCAGGAGGTCCGCACCACCTGTCCCTATTGCGGCGCCGGCTGCCAGATCATTCTGCGGGTGAAGGGCACCACGATTATCGAGGTGACAGCCGAGCCGGAGCAGGCCCCCAATTACGGCGCCCTGTGTGTGAAGGGCCGTTTTGCGCACGAGTTTATCCAGCACAAGGCGCGGCTCACCAAGCCCCTGATCCGCAAGAACGGCATGCTGGTTGAGACCAGTTGGGATGAGGCACTGGATTTCACGGCCAAGAAACTGTTTGACTTAAAGGCCATGTATGGGCCGGATTCCATTGCCGGATTCAGCTGCGCCCGGGCCACCAATGAGGAGAACTTCCTCATGCAGAAGTTTATGCGCACCTCCATCGGCACCAATAATATTGACCATTGTGCCCGTCTCTGACACGCTCCCACTGTGGCCAGTCTGGCCCTTTCATTCGGCAGCGGCGCGATGACCAACTCCATCGCCGATACCAGACACTCTGATGTGATCATGCTGATTGGCTCCAATGCCGACACCAGCCATCCCACCATCGGCCTGCGGATTCATCAGGCCAAGAACAACGGCGCCCAGCTGCTGGTGATTGATCCCCGGCGCACCGACTTTGCGAACGAGGCTGACCTCTGGCTGCGGCCCAATCCCGGCAGCGATGTGGCCCTGCTCAACGGCATGGTGCATGTGATCCTCGAAGAGGATCTCTGGGACAAAAAGTTTGTCGAAGAACGCACCGAGAACTTTGAGGAATTGGAGATTGTCACCGCCAAATATACCCCTGCCTATGTTGAGAAGATCACAGGGATTCCTGAGTCCCAGTTGCGCGAGGCGGCTCGTCTCTATGCCTCGCCTGGGCTCAGATGTGCCATTTATTACGGGATGGGGCTTGCCCATCACGCCTCGGGCACCGATAACGTCAAGTCCATCGCCAATCTGGCCATGCTCTGCGGCAAGCTGGGAATGCCCGGCGGCGGGGTGAATCCCCTGCGCGGCCAGAACAACGTGCAGGGGGCCTGCGATATGGGGGCCTTGTTCAACACCCTTCCCGGCTACAGCGGACTGAAAAACAGTGACGCCTTTGAACGGTATGAGAAGATGTGGGAGGTGAAGCTTCCCCGGCGCAAGGGCAAGGCCGCCACCGAGGTCTGGGACGCGATTCTCAGCGATGATATCAAGGGACTTTACATCGTCGGTGAAGACCCGGTCCTGGCCGACCCCAACGCCCTGCACGCCGTGGCCGCGCTGGAAAAGCTCGATTTCCTCATTGTCCAGGATATCTTTCTCACCGATACCGCCAAGATGGCTGATATCGTCTTCCCTGCGGCCTGTTACGCCGAGAAAGACGGAACCTTCACCTGCACCGAACGTCGGGTGCAGCGGGTGCGCAAGGCCGTGGAGCCGCCCGGTGAGGCCAAGGCCGACTGGCAGATCTTCTGTGAGCTGTCTTCCCGCATGGGCTACGAGATGGATTATGAAAACCCGGAAGAGATCTTTAAGGAGGTGACCCAGCTGATGCCGCAGTATGCCGGAATCACCTATGAGCGCATTGACAAGGTCGGTCTGCAATGGCCGGTGCCAAGCCTTGATCATCCCGGAACACCGGTGCTCCATATCGGCAGGTTCACCCAGGGCAAGGGGCTGTTTATCCCCGAGGATTTCACCCCGCCCACCGAGCTGCCCGATGCCGAGTATCCGCTGATCCTGACCACCATCCGCGAGAGATCGCAGTACAACTTCGGGTCCATGACCCGCAAGACCAGGGAGATAGAGGCCTTGTGCCCGGAGGCCTTTGCCGAGATCAACCCGGAGGACGCCAAGCGCTACGGCATCGTTGATCTGGATGAAATCAAGGTCAGTTCTCGGCGGGGATCGGTGCATTTGCGAACCCTGATCACCGATCGTTCACAGGTGGGGACCATAGCCATTCCCTATCACTTTGCCGAAGTCCCGGTGAATAACCTGACCTTGAACAGCCTTGACCGGCTGTCACGCAGCCCGCAGTACAAAATCTGCGCCATCAAGGTCGAAAAAGTGGCATAGCCAGGAAGGGTTCCTTGAGGAAACTCAGTTGAACGAGCAGATGGTTTTTCGGATGATCCCTTTGGAAATCTATATGAGAGAAGTGTCTTACGATCTTTTTCGGGAGTTATATTATTATGGGTAAAGCAATACATCAGAGGGAAGGGGCGGTGATGATCCTGGGCGGCGGTATCGCCGGGATTCAGGCCGCCCTTGATCTGACTGAGCTTGGTTTTTACGTCTACCTGGTGGAGAAGTCGCCGGCGGTGGGCGGGGTTATGGCTCAGCTGGACAAGACCTTTCCGACCAATGACTGTGCGCTCTGAATCCTGGCACCCAAGCTGGTAGAGGCCGGTCGGTCTCCCAATATTGAAATGCTCACCAATGCCGATCTGCTGGCATTGCATGGAACCCCTGGTAATTTCACGGCCACGGTGAATCTGCGGCCCCGCTACATCGACGCCGATGCCTGTACCGCCTGCGGGCTCTGTACCCAGTACTGCCCGCGCCATCATGTGGATCCCTATAACGAGGGGCTGGCCATCACCAGACCCATTCACATCGATTATGCCCAGGCGGTGCCCGCAACCTATTATATTGATCCCTCATCCTGCCTGTTTTTGCAGCATGGCACCTGTCAGATCTGTGTCCCGGTCTGTCAGAGTCACGCCATCAACTTCAATCAGAAGGCGGAAGAGCGAACCCTTCATGTCGGGGCGGTGATCCTCTCTCCGGGTTTCGGCAAGATTGATCCCGCGACCCTGGCCCGGTTCAGCTACGGCAAGCATCCCGATGTGGTCACCGCCTTCGAGTTTGAGCGGATGACCACCGCCTCCGGGCCGTTTCAGGGTGAGATCAAGTGCTTTTCCGATGGACGTCATCCCAAACGGATAGCCTTTCTCCAATGCGTGGGCTCCCGCGATATCGGCTGCGATAACGGCTACTGCTCTTCGGTGTGCTGCATGTACGCCATCAAAGAGGCGCTGGTGACCAAGGAACATGATCCGGAAGTGGATATTACCATCTACTATATGGATATCCGCACCCAGGGCAAAGACTTTGACGCGGCCCGTGACCGGGCCGAGGCCATCGGCATCAAGTTTGTCCGGGCCAGGGTGGCGGACGTGACTCCCTGGCAGAACCGGCTCCAGTTGACCTACGCCACCCTCGATGGTCAGCACAAATTTGAGCCCTTTGATCTGGTGGTGCTCTCCGTGGGGCTGGAGTCGCCCAAGGACGCCCGCAGGATTGCTGATATCACCAAGGTCGATCTCAACCGCTATGACTTCTGTGCCACCGACAGCTTCAACCCGCTCCAGACCAGTCAGCCGGGGATTGTGGTGGCCGGGGCCTTCCAGGGTCCCAAGGATATTCCGGAATCGGTGACCCAATCCTCCGCCGCCGCTTCCCTTGCCGCCGCCGCGATGAAATCGGCGCGCGGAAAAGGGGTGGAAGTCATCAGCTATCCCGATGAGCAGAAGGTCGGCGCCGGGGAAGAGCCCCGTATCGGGGTCTTTGTCTGCCATTGCGGCATCAATATCAGCTCGGTGGTGGATGTGGCCCAGGTGGCCCGGTACGCCGGCGATATGGAGAATGTCAGCTACTTCACCGAAAACCTCTACTCCTGTTCCCAGGATGCGCAGGAGGTGATCAAGAAGAAGATCAAGGAGCATAATCTGAACCGGGTGGTCATTGCCGCCTGTTCGCCGCGCACCCATGAACCGCTGTTTCAGGAGACCTTGCGTGATGCCGGGCTCAACCGGAACCTCTTTGAGATGGTCAATATCCGCGATCAATGTTCCTGGGTCCATGCCGGAGAACCGGAGCTTGCCACCCTCAAGTCCCGGGATCTGGTGCGCATGGCCGTCTGCAAGGCCCGGCATATTCAGCCCCTGCCCGAACAGACGGTGCCGGTAACACCGAAGGCCCTGGTTATCGGGGCGGGAGTGGCGGGTATGACCGCCGCCCTGAACCTTGCCGATCAGGGCTTTGACTCGGTGCTCATTGAAAAGGGCGACAGCATCGGCGGCAATCTGCGCCACCTCCATCATACCCTGGCAGGCGAGGCGGTGCAGGCCCATTTGCAGGATCTGGTGGCGAAGGTGGGGGCATCAAAGCACATTGAGCTTGTCTGCAACGCTGAACTGGCCCAGACTTCCGGGTTTATCGGTAATTTTTCCTCGGTGATTGTCAGCGGCAAGGGGCCGGACAAGGTGGAACAGACGGTGGATCACGGGGTTATTATTGTTGCCACCGGCGGTCGCGAGCATCGGCCCGACAAGTATCTGCTGGGCAAATCAAAGAAGGTGCTCACCCAGCAGGAGCTGGAAAAACAGCTGGCGGGCAAGGCGAAAAACCGGGCTCCCGGCTCGGTGCTGATGATCCAGTGCGCCGGGTCCCGAGGCGATGATCTTCAGTACTGTTCCAAGGTCTGCTGCAATCATGCCCTGAAAAATATCCTGAAGATCAAGGAGTTGAACCCTCAGGCCCAGATTATTGTCCTCTATCGGGATATGCGTGCCTATGGCTTTGCCGAGGACGCCTATCTCCAGGCCCGCAAGATGGGGGTGGTCTTTATCCCCTATGAACTTGACCGCAAGCCGGAGGTGACGGAGAAGGGGGCAAAGGTGCAGGTGCGATTCTTTGATTCGATCATGCAGGAAGAGGTGGTCATGAGTCCCGATCTGGTCGCCCTGTCGGTGGGCATTGTGCCGGATGATACCGACACCCTGTCGAAATTGCTGAAATTGCCGGTGACGGCCAACAGCTTCTTCCTCGAGGCCCATGTCAAACTGCGGCCGGTGGAGATGGCGGTGTCCGGTGTCTATGTGTGCGGCCTGGCCCATGGCCCCAAACCGGTGGATGAGACCATCGTCCAGGCCCAGGCCGCCGCGGCCAAGGCGGCCATTCCACTGGTTAAGGGCTATGTGAAGGTGGATCCCATTGTCTCCAGTGTCGAGCAGGACAAGTGCATCGGCTGCGGATTGTGTGTCAGCCTCTGCCCCTATGGCGCCATTGTCATGCACAAGGTGGATGGCAAACGCAAGGCCGAGACCATCTCCGCCTCGTGCAAGGCCTGCGGCATCTGCGCCGCCCATTGCCCGACCTTTGCCATTTCCATGGGCGGGTTTACCAATGAGCAGATCAACTCGCAGATCGAGGCCTTTGGTGACCGGGCGCAGACCGTAAAGGCCTGAGAAGAAGATTCACCGGGGCTTGCCAAGACCATAATGCCTGCAAGCTCCCTTGAGTTGCGCGAGAAGCGGTAAGTATCGTATGGAACATTCCTGTGGCCGGTGTCGCCTCAGGAAATGATATATCTTGAAGGAGAACGGTGTATGTCCGACCAGCAATTTAATCCCAAAATTCTAGGCTTTTTGTGCAACTGGTGCTGCTACGCGGCGGCAGATGCAGCCGGCATTTCACGATTTCAATATCCGCCCAGCATGCGCACGGTGCGGGTGATGTGTACCGGACGCATTGATCCGGCCTTCGTCCTGCGCGGCCTGGCCGAAGGGGCGGATGGCATTTTCAGCGGCGGCTGACAACTGGGCGAATGTCATTACCAGGTTGGTAATTATGACGCGATGGGAGTGGATGCCCTGGTGAAAAGGGTCTTGAAGGATGTCGGTATCCGCAAGGAACGCTATACCCTGCAATGGGCATCAGCGGCGGAGGCCCCGCGCTTTGTCCAGTTGATCACCCGCTTTACCGAGCAGATCAGGGAGCTTGGCCCCATCGGGCAGGCCGAGGGGCTGTCGAAGGAAGAGTTAACGGCCAGGATCAACAAGGCGCTGGCCGCCGTCTCGGATCAAAAGGTGCGCATTGCCTTTGGCAGCGCCACCAAGGCGGTGCGCAAGGATGGTATCTGGACCAATGAGCATATCGGTGCAATAGTGAATGAGAAGATGGAGAAGTCTCTGGCCACGGCGCTGGGCTGAGACACTCCAGAAGATTTTCTGGGAACGAAAAAGGCCCTGCTTCACTGAAGAAGCAGGGCCTTTTTGCGTTTTTAGAGATAATTCCATTTCCTCATCAAACGTGGATGATACGAGAATTCCCCCTCCCCCTGGCGGGGAGGGGTCAGGGGAGGGGGGAATCAGCAATGAAAGCGGCCCATGGCAGCTTCTCCCACCCCCCCCCACTCCCGTCAAGGGAGGGGCGTTTTCTTTCGGATATGGAACCCTTGATGGAGAATTCAGATAAGGGGTGGTGGAGACAGTGGGGGGCAATAAAGACGTACAATGTCAGCGCGGCTTATTGACCGGAAAGCATCGCTTCCGTCGCTGCGATCTTGACCACGACCTTATGGATGCGCCCGGACGAGATCATCGGCATATGCGCGTCTTCAGGGAAGAAGATGACAAACTCGCCACTCTCCAGTGACAGCCAGGTGTCGGGTGTGTCGGTGAAGAACTGGAGATCAGAGTTGGGATCGTATTCCCCGGATGGCTGCCGGCACAGTGATTTCGGCCTCCATCCCATGTCATCGGTCCCTGACACAATCAACTGGATATCAATGTACTTTTCGTGTGTCTCAAGGAGCCCGTCCTCCTTTTTGAGACCCATATCCCGGGATACCATGGCAAAGACGCGGTCACCATCTATCTCATATCTTCCCACCGGCAGATCCGGTAACCCAGGCTCCATGAGAAACTCCACTGCCTTGGCAAAGCCGCTGTT
>JACDZF010000344.1 GCA_013426795.1 Desulfocapsa sp.
GCGAACCGGAATAAAGACTTCCCCTGCCGGGAAAAATTGGCTATTCTTCCTCGCAGATGCCTTGCCCTTTCCCCCCATCTGCCGCCGGCGCGGAAACTTTTTTCAGCACCTGTCATTGACGGCTTCCGCTTACAACACATCATCCCCACGGAAAACAGACGCTCCCGCAAAGAACTCAGCCACCATGCAAGCCTTTACCGCACTATCTCCCACCCCTTCCGGGCCGCTAGTCCTCACCGTTTCCCAGATCAGCCGTTCCATCAAGAATCTGCTTGAGGGGGAGTTCAACTTCGTCAGGGTGATGGGCGAGATATCCAATCTCTCCCGCCCCCACTCGGGCCACAGCTACTTTACCCTGAAAGATGAGGGCGCGCAGCTTCGGGCCGTCCTCTTCAAAAACCAGCAGCGTTTTCTCCCCAAGACCATTCGTGACGGCCAGCAGGTGATCTGCCATGGCCGCATCTCCCTCTATGAGCCGCGCGGCGACTACCAGCTCATCGTTGACACCATCGATTTTCAGGGAAGCGGTCTGCTCCAGCTTCAGTTTGAGGCGTTGAAGAAGCAACTGGCCGCCGAAGGCCTCTTTGAGACGGAACGCAAGAAAAAAATCCCCCTTTTTCCTGGGAAAATCACCCTGATCACATCCCCCAGCGGCGCGGCCATCCATGATTTTCTCACCATCTGGCGGAATCGCCGGTGGAACTCGATAATCCAGGTCTTTCCGGTGCGGGTTCAGGGAGTGGGCGCGGCGGAAGAAATCGCCCAGGCCATTGCCCGGGTCAACAGGGAGGTGGAGAGCGACCTTATCGTGCTCTGCCGGGGCGGCGGATCATTGGAAGACCTCTGGGCCTTTAACGAGGAGTGCGTGGCCAGGGCCATTGCCGGGTCAACCCTGCCCGTTGTTTCCGCCATCGGCCATGAGGTTGATTTCACCATCGCCGATTTCTGCGCCGACCTGCGCGCCCCGACCCCGACCGGGGCGGCGGAGCAGATTATTCCCGATCTGAGTTTGCTGGAAAGGCAGATCCGGAGTCTGAGGCGAACCTGCACGACGCTGATCATCGAAAAGATCGAGGACTGCCAGCGGGAAGTCAGCCAGCAGAGACGGCTGCTGGGGAATCTGGAAATGACCCTTGCCCACCTCACCTTGCAGGTTGACCACAACACCGCCAAGCTCCTGCATTCACTGGAAAGCCACCTGCAAGTTCAGGATCTGCGTTTCGCAAGAATCATGGCCCGGTTCCAGCAGCAATCCCCGATGAATCGAATCGCGCTTCAGAGCCAACGCCTGCACTATGCCGCGGAAACCCTGACCCGACGAATGCGCGTTCTGCTTGACCGGAAAAGCAGCGCCCTCTCAGCCCAGACCGCACTCCTGGATACGGTCAGTCCCCTTGCCACCCTTGCCCGGGGCTATGCCATCATCAGAAGGAAAAATCGAGGAAAAAATCAGGAGGAAATTATCACCCAAAGCAGCCAGAGCCGCACCGGTGAACTGGTCGAGGTCCTTCTCCATAAGGGACGGCTGGAATGTGTTGTGGAAAAAGTCGTCCCCCCGGTGTAAGGCCGGGGCGGTTCAGCCACATTA
>JACDZF010000345.1 GCA_013426795.1 Desulfocapsa sp.
AACACACGCCTCGTATGTTTTCATAATATTTCAAATTGAGAGAAAATTGAGATATTTGCACTCAAACAGGGAAGAATTAGCAAAGGGAATAGCAACACACGCCTGATAACAGCCATGTATATCGTAGCTTATATTTTGCGCCCTTTGTTTTTCCTTTTTCGAGCCTGAATAAGTATCTAAGAAACAAGCAAAAGTGCTTGTATTCAGTATATTCATTACGAGGGTAGGCGGTTTAAAAGGAATAATTCTGACCATAAACAACATTTTTGTATATGAAAGAATTAAAATCGTGTGTGGGAATAGAC
This sequence comes from Desulfocapsa sp., assembly GCA_013426795.1. Classification (GTDB taxonomy): domain Bacteria; phylum Desulfobacterota; class Desulfobulbia; order Desulfobulbales; family Desulfocapsaceae; genus UBA2270. The sequence goes on from JACDZF010000345.1 coordinate 306, forward strand.
ATTTCCAAAGACAGTTTCGAGGTGTGTATTAAGCAATTAAGGGATGAAAGAGTGGTTATAAAAGCTACTCACAGTTTCAAAAACGAATTTACGGGATTTGAGAATCTGCTCAACTGGACATTGCGTAAAGTGTTGAATCCTATTTTTGTAATGGAAACAACCGGGGTTTATCATGAGGATCTGACCCATTATCTGTATTCAAACAATCAAAAAGTATCGGTTGTTTTGGCAAACAAGATGAAGCATTTTGCTAAGAGTCTGAACCTGAAAACCAAAACAGACAAAGCGGATGCTCAAATGATTGCCCAATACGGACTAGAACGTCAATTAGAATGGTGGCAACCCATGATGCCGCAGATGAAGAACCTGCGTGATTTATCTCGGGAACGCTTATCGTTAAAAAAAGACTTGGTACGATGCAAGTGTCAGGTTCATGCATTAAGGCATGCTCATAGCACGCTCGATGTGGTGCTACAACTCAAGGAACAACAAATTGAATTTCTGGAGAAGAATATTCAAGTCATTGAAAATGAAATGATTCGAATAACAAAGGAGGATAAGGAATTTAGCCAGCGGGTTAAAAACATAGAAATGGTTAAGGGGTTGAGGTTGCTCACGATTGTTACTGTATTGTGCGAAACAAATGGTTTTGCACAGTTTAACAATATCCGCCAGGTGGTGAGCTATGCGGGATTGGATATTGCCGAGCGACAATCGGGACTTTTTAAAGGTAAAACGCGTATTTCCAAGAAAGGGAATGCACGTATCAGGGAATGTTTGTATATGCCTGCTCTATCGGCACCCAGTTATAATGAGCCTATTAAAGCTCTGTACCAAAGAGTGGTAGAACGTAATCCAACAATCAAAAGAAAAGGTGTTGTTGCCGCTATGCGTAAGCTTTTAATACTTATCTTTGTATTGTGGAAGAAAAACGAAGCCTACAACGCTCAATATCAGTGGGACGCTCGCTGATATACTTCTCGGGTAATGAGGAGGCTAAGCTCTCTCTTTCTGTGCCGGCTCGTAAGAGCCGTTAGAGTACAAAAGAAGCGGAGTCAAGCCCCGCTTCGCTAGATAGACATTTTCGGTACAAAGTATCGACTGAAGTCTTCTTTCTGTGTGGTGCAAATATAATATATTTTTCAAAAATATTTACAATTTTATTTGGATTTAATCATAGTATCTCGTATGTTCATTGGCTGGCTGACGTGCATTCCGGCAGTTTTGCTCCCGCATTCACTTTGTCGTTCCACGACAGCGAATGCTCCCGCAAATG
>JACDZF010000346.1 GCA_013426795.1 Desulfocapsa sp.
TCGTGAGCTAGGCTGGCGCGGGCCGCTAGTGAACTAGACTGGAACGGGCCACTAGCGAACTAGACTGGAACGGGCCACTAGCGAACTAGACTGAATTCCGTCCAAGACCGACACGACCGCCACATGATGTCCACCATCCCCAACCCCCGCCGCGAGGACGGCTCCCCCTCCAACTGGGACCGGTATCTGGATCTCCTGGCCCACCGCGGCGTACCGGAGCAGATGCGCCCTTGGTATGTCCGTCGCGTTGAAGGGTTCCTGAAGGCGCGGCGTCCCGTGTCACTGTTGCAGGTGACGGCGGAGGAACTCACCGGGTACCTGCAGGAGGTCGCGGCCCAAGCGCAACTTGCCGATTGGCAGTTCCGGCAACTGGTCGACGCCTTGCAGTTGCTGTTCGTCGATCTGGCCCACTGCCCGGCCGGCAAGACCATCGACTGGGACTGGTGGAAAACCGGGGGGCGCCCGCTCGAAAGCGACCATCCGACACTCGTTCGCGACGCATCTGCTGGAGGCCGGCTACGACATCCGCACGGTGCAGGAACTGCTGGGACATGCGGATGTGTCCACGACGATGATCTACACCCATGTGCTCAATCGGCCGGGGGTGGTGCCGGTTAGGAGCCCGGTGGATGCCTGGTAGTCGAAGCAAACCGCGGAGCCCGCCGATGGAACCTCGTGTAGGGTTCCGCTAGCAGCCTGTCGGACTTTAGGCGACTTCCGAATAAGACGCTATCAAGAATCAAGCTCCGTAGGAGCCCGCTTGCGGGCGACGTGACCTGCCGGAATCGCGTCATTGTGCCCCCACCCGTCGCCCGCAAGCGGGCTCCTACGGGTTGGATTTCTCGCGGAAATCACCTTACGTTAGATTGTGGAGCAACAAAAAGCCTTGATGTTGACTCATGCCCTTATCCTAGGGGCTAAGTCCGACAGGCTGCTAGATCGAGCACGACCCCGGGCAATGCACCGATCCCGACGCGCGACAGGTCATGCACCCGGAACTGCTGGGTATAGCGCCCGCTGTCCGGTTCCCGGTGACAGTCCAGGTGACGCCCGGGGATGTCCAGGATCCAGAACTCTGGGATCTGGAAGCGGGCATAGAGCGGCAGCTTGGTGTTACGGTCATGGACAAGGCTTGTGTCCGTCACCTCGATCAGGAGCAGGATGTCATCGGGGCGGGGGTGCGCCTGCACGTAGTAGTCATCCCGGTAACGCAACAAGGCAAGGTCGGGCTCCGGGGCGGACAGATCGCCCAGGATGACCGGGTTCTGGACGGAGACGATGGCCTGACCGCGGACCGCAGCGGTCAGCAGATCGAGCAGTCGATTGGTCTTGCTCGCGTGGGGTGCTCCGATCGGCGGCCTATCGATGATCTCCCCCTCGATGAGTTCGACCCGCGCCTGCGGGTCCAAGACGCCGGTCTCGCCCATGCGGAAGTACTCGGTCACGGTGATGGGGTGGCGCCGGGGGACCGGAACAGCCGGCAGTTCGATCGGGATGGCGACGGCGGTGGGCATCGGAACCTTCTCCCACTCAAGTTAGGCCCAGGTAAACAACAACGATCTCATCGTCGGGTCG
>JACDZF010000059.1 GCA_013426795.1 Desulfocapsa sp.
CGGTATCCAGGCAAGGAGGATTTATTGGCAGAAGCAAAAAACTTTGCCCTGCGGCAAAGTCAGGCGGCGGATATTATCGAGGAAGTCTGGTCTGTCGTGGAAAAAAGGCGGGCGTACTACCAGGAAAGCGGCGTTCCCGGCCAGGATATCAAGAAGATTGACGAATACATCGGAGATTCGGCGCGGCTCGGAAAGCCCGTCCAGAAAAAGAGGACGACAGGATGATCAATGTGAGACGAGAGTGAAACCAAAGTTTCAATGCGGGTTCCGGGGACGGGATTGCTCAAATTTGCTGTTTTTCTTGGGACCAGGTTTTTGCGGCCTTAAAACCCGCTTTGTTGTGATTTCCAGTTGATCGACAAACATCTCATCTCCCAAAGGTCGACCGGTGGACTCATGACGGTGGAGCAGATCGACCTCCTCCTCCGGCGTCAGCATCAAAAAACGGCGCCAGTCAGGAACCAGTTCAAGCAGGGGCTTCACGTCTCCCAGTTCGGTATCCCGGCCCGCAAGATGGGCGTGGGCGCTGCTCCATCGGTATGCACCAGGATCCTGCACCAGGCCCACGGCCACCGGATTCATCTCGATATAGCGGGCAGTGGCCAGCAGATACTGCTCATCCATGGGAAAAGAGGCGAACCTTTCCTGCCACAGATGCCCCCGCCACTGCTCTCGGGAATTGATCCGCAGGGTATAGCGACGATGCGCTTCGCCAATGGCGCGGGCAAGGCCTTTCTCGGTGTGGGGGACGGCGATAAGGTGCACATGATCGGGCATCAGGCACCAGGCCCAGATGTCCACATCATATTTCCTGCACCAATACGCCATCAGTTCCAGGTAGGCCAGGTAATCGTCGTCGCAGAAAAAGGTCTGCTGGCGGCGATTCCCGCGCTGGGTGATATGATGTGGGCAGCCAGGGGCTACGACTCGTGCGATTCTTGCCATGGTGAAAGTATAGCCGCACAGGTGCTGAAGAGTCAACGATAAATATCCTGTCCCCTGAATCAGGCTCCCTGAACCGGCCCTCAAGGAATACTTGCCGACACGGGGCGGGGAGTTGATCCGAATGAAGACAAACGACTGGCCCGGAAACAATTTGAAGCAACGACATATCTCCGAAATGGAAAACGGGAAGTGGCCTATCGGTAAGGAAAGCGCAAAGAAGCTGACCAAGGTACTAAACGCTGATTATCGAATGCTTCTGGAACCTTTTTTCAAGGGCTCGTGCAAATGCAAATCTGCCCCATTTTTCCTTTAAAGCTACACGGACCCTTTTTTGTTCCCTCCCTTTTTTTCTTGAGATCAAGGTTCGAAAAATAATTCGCCCTGTTTTTCCTTTGACTTTCCATATCCATTCACATATCCTCTCAATATGTTGGAATAAAACAAAACCGCCTCAACTATAAGTTTTCGTTATAGAATTGCTGATGCTGCCGTGCAGAGGCACTCACTTGAATAATTTAATTTTTCCTTCCGTAACTATCCAGTTTTATAACGATAAAAACTGAAAATAAGGATTGTCCCCTTTTCTTTCATATATTTACCAACAATGAAGATGCGACTATGAAACTTTACACTATTTACGCCAAAACAGAAGGACCGTGGAAAGCCACGGACAGCATGTCGCTTATGGCAGAAGGCCATCATCAAATCTCTCCAAGTAAAGCTGTACTTGCCGGTGTTTCTAGGGCAGGTGTTGATCGTCTTGAGGATTTTCTTATTAGGTATAGTTCTATCCGCCGAATAACATTCTTCGCCGACAAACCCGATGTGCAACTCATTGGTCTCAAACGAGGCTGGCACCCAGGGAAATACAGATTGCTTGAAGAGTATTTTAAAGAAAATATGGACACTCCCTAATTTCCACTCTCCATTGTGTATATGGTTGTCAACACTCAGGCAGGATAAATCCCTGAGGTTATAGCAAACGCCCCTAGTGTTGTTTTGGAGGAGTATTTACGGTCAGAGCCAAATTAAATTTATATAAACAACCAGTGGACATCTCTACATTGCGTAAATCCATCCTTAGTTGAGATGTTTCATGAATTATATGTAACCGCTCTGTCAGAATCAAGCTGCTATCATGCAATCATCACGTAGGGACAGCGCCTTTGGTGGTAGCCCTGCCGCTGGTTGTGCAATCTCAGCCCTTCCGCTGGCTCGGCTGTCCTATGGCCCATCCTGCAGGCCTCTACAGCCAGGCCGACAGGTCAGGCCATAGGCCAACCGCCCAGGCTCCTTTCTCTTCTATTCAAGTCCTGCATTACTCAGGTGTTTGCGGCAAAAAGAGCCGCAAAGCACAAAAGCCAGCAATGGCCCCACCCGCCCGTTCTTTCCATATCCTCGTTTCATCCACCAACTCAATGAAGGCAGTCGTCACGCCACGGGCGGTTGTTGCCAGCGCAGCCCCTTGCGTGTTGGCAGTGCCTGCGCTGGCAACAACCGCCCGTGGCGCTCCTATCATGCCCTCGCATAACGTCAAATTATTTTTAGTTGCTCGTTTAGTGCGCAAAAAACCGCGCACAACGGCAACCAAACATAATTGAGCGTTGTGCGACATTGCATTTTCCTTCGTGGCGAGTTGGTGATTTTATGGTAGCCTGCTCCCTTGTTTAGTTTTGCTGGCGCAAAAAAATCAGAATAGGTGAACATATCAACCAAAAAGTAAGTGGGGGTTTAGACATGAATGAAAAAGAAGAGCATGAAAGATTGGCTGAAGAAAAAAGAATTCAGCTGAACTTAGTAGCCCAGCAGAAAGAGCTTAATGGTGCTACATTTATGGATAAATTAAAGGAAGAGTATAACGCAGCGTTGAACTCCTTAAATGTTGATGTAAAGAAACTGATAGGAGATGGTTATGAGATGAAAGGGCTTTTCTTGCTTAAGGAAAATTTAGAACGAATTGTTAAAGTTCATACTGTGTTGGATTCTTTATATCATATAATTTACACAAATCAAGAGACTCTAAAACACTGCAAGTCAAAACGATTAGATCAAGTTAGATATGATTCGCAATGTGGATTTGACATGATACCACTACGGTCGCAATCGCATGTATCATCATTTGGTGAAGAATTTGATGAATCAATAATAATGGTGAATTTAAAGAAATGTGGTTTCAATAAAAAGCATTGGTATTTAAAAGACGTTTTGATTAACGAAATAGAATACCTTCTTAAGGTGTTGCCCTTATTGATGGAGCCTGATTTTATTCCCTTTGAACAAAACACGGATGACGATACAACCGACCCAAACAATGACAGATATATTTCTAAAAGTGTGAAAATTTCGGTATGGAGAAGGGACTGCGGGAAATGCGTTGAGTGCGGAAGTCAGGAGAAATTAGAATATGATCACATCATTCCTGTTGCAAAGGGCGGCTCGAACACAGAAAGAAATGTCCAACTTTTATGCGAGCAATGTAACAGGCAAAAATCTGCAAATATTCAATAAAATTCCACTACCTTTTCTTGAAACGATAGAGGTTGTGCAGCAAAGCTCAAAAAATGCCCCGAGTATCGACACCCGACCTGGGATATCCTGTCTCTTTTACATTTTCACAGTTGGTATACGTCAATATAAGGGCTTCCTGAGCAAGGAATTTTTCCTGGAAAAGGTAACACCACGGTAGCACCAAAGAAAAAAGCACCTAGTCCGATGTGGATTAGGTGCCTAATTTTATTGGAGCCGACATGCGGAGTCGAACCGCAGACCTACTGATTACGAATCAGTTGCTCTACCAACTGAGCTATGTCGGCTTTATGGTGGACGAGGAGAAAGTTGATCCACTAACTATCAATTTTATGGTACTGTGTCAAGATTGGATCAATGCAGCCCCCATGAAACTTCAGTTTGCAGCGCAGGAATTCCTCTTCTCATTATGCCCTATCTTTTCCTTTTTATTCTTTCTTCTCTCTGGCTTGCGGCCTGTTCCGAGACGCCTCCGCCTTCGGCACAACCCGAGGATGCCGCCGCCAAGGCAACTGTCGCTGTTCCGCCTGAGCATAATGGATGCAGACATTGTCACGCGGTGCATCAAGACAAGGCCCATGACTTTTCCTGTTCAGACTGTCATGGCGGCAACGACACCAGCAATGACAAGCAGGCCGCCCATCTTGATCTCGTCGCCCGGCCCGCCCATCCGACATCCATGGTCAAGGCCTGCGGGCCCTGCCATCCCGACCAGACAGCAGGGGTTGCGCAATCCATTCATTTTACCCTGGCCGGCAAGATCAATCTGACGCGAAAGGCCTTTGGCGCCCTGGCACCTCTCGACAACCTCACCCAGGTCCCCATTCACGAGGTTCCGGAATCGCCCCTGCAACTGGCGGACGACCTCTTGCGCCGGCGTTGTCTGCGCTGCCATCCCTACTCCAGCGGCGATCCCTATCCCCTTGTGGGGCACGGCACCGGGTGCGCGGCCTGTCACCTTGACTTTAGCGACGGCGCGCCGGTCACCCATACTTTCCTGGCTGCCCCCACCGACAAGCAATGCCTGCAATGTCACTACGGAAACTGGGTGGGTGCCGATTATCATGGCCGTTTTGAGCATGACTTCAACGAAGAATACCGGACCCCCTACTTCACCCGGGCATCCGCCGATAAACCGCCGATTCGCCCCTATGGGGTTGAATACCATCAACTGGTCCCGGACATCCACCAGCAGAAGGGGATGATCTGCATCGACTGCCATAACGGCGCCGAGCTTATGAACCACCCATCCTCACATCCCATCCGCTGTCAGGATTGCCATCTCCAGCAGAGCCTGGAAAAGGCCCTGCCCTCCAATGTGACCGTGGAAACCGGCCAATACTTCCTCCAGTCCAGGGGAGACAGGATGCGCCACGCAATCCCTGTGATGCGGCACCCGGCCCATACCGCCTATCGGGACTCCATGGACTGCCAGGTTTGCCATGCCCAGTGGGCCTTCAATGATATCGGCACCCACCTGCTTCGCAATGACACCAGTGAGCAGGACACCTTCTGGCGGCTGACAACCCAGGGAAGCTGGGAGGTGGAGCAGATTCTCTCCCATAACCAGAGCCCGGACACCTCCACCACCCTGCCGCCAACCATGGCCGACAAGATCAGCGGAGAGCCCAAGAAAGGAATATGGCATCAAGGCTATACCATGCGCCGCTGGGAGACGGTACAGCTTGGACGGGATGAGAAGGGGAAAATCTTTGTGATGCGGCCAATCCTTGACCTTCATCTTTCATGGATTGATGAAAATCACCGGGTCCGCTTTGACGCCGTCCCTGCCCTCTCCGGCAATAAAGGACTTCAGCCCTACGTCCCGCATACAACGGGGCCTGCGGGAATGTTTTACCGGCAGCGTTTACAGGATTTTTACGAGATGGAAGAGCGGGAAAAAAATGCGGTGAAAAAAGAAGCTCTGAAGCAATGAGAAAGGGGGCTGGGAACACATCAGCCCTCCTGTCGCACTCCCTGGTCAGCCAGCCTGACCTGCTCCATCAGGGCATGCAGTCTGGCGTAATCTTTCTGACCCGGGGCCCGCTCCACCCCGGAATTGACATCAATGGCAAAAGGCCGCACCAGATCAATCGCCTCCCGCACATTCTCGGGCCCGATCCCGCCGGCCAGAATCAGGGGTAAGCGCAGGTTCAGGCTGCTGATAATCGTCCAGTCAAAGACCAGTCCGGTCCCTCCTGCCATCCCCTTGCTGTAGGTATCCAGCAAAACACCCTGGGCCACCTCTTCATAGGGGGAAACCAGATCCGCCCGCGAATCCCCGCTCACCCGAAAGGCCTTGATCACCTTGCAGGGCGCGGAAGAACGAGCCAGACGCTCACAGTACTTCGGCTCTTCACTGCCATGCAGCTGGGCATAGGAAAGCCCGCAATAGGCAATGATTTCTTCGACTTCCACGGGGTCACGGTCAACAAAGACGCCCACACAGTCAACAAAGGGAGGCAATTCAAAAATGATCTCCCGCGCATCTTCCGGTAAAATATACCGTGGGCTTTCTTCCACAAAGATAAACCCCAGGGCATCAACCCCGGCCCGTACACCCTCTTCGGCGTCGTAACGATTGGTGATTCCACACATCTTCACCCGCGTTCTTGCAGCCATGCTCTCTCCTGTTAAGATAATAAAAAAAACAGCAACTCAAACGCCGCGCAAACCGCGCAAGGTGTTGCCGCCGGAACTGCCCCGCATCAGTGTCTCGCCAATCAGGGCGGCGGTAATCCCCTCCTCCTGAAGGCGCTGAAGATCAGCCCTGGTCTTCAGGCCAGACTCGCCAACCACCGGAATACCGTCAGGAATGAGCTTCTTCAGACGAAAGGTGGTCTCAATATCCATGGAAAAATCCTTGAGGTTGCGGTTGTTCACCCCGATCAGGGTGGCGCCGGAGGCAAGCACCACCTCAAGCTCCCGCTCATCATGCACTTCCACCAGGGCATCCATGCCGAACTCCCGGGCGCAGGCCTGAAAATCCCGCAACTGCTGCGGATCAAGAATGGAGGCCATCAGCAGAATGGCGTCAGCTCCATGGATATGGGCTTCCTCAATCTGGATTGGATCAATGATAAACTCCTTGCGCAACACCGGCAGCTGCACCTCTTCCCGAACCTGTAGGAGATAGAGCAGGCTGCCCTGGAAAAACTGCTCATCGGTCAACACCGATACGGCCTGGGCCCCGTCATCTTCATAGGCCCTGGCAATGGCCACCGGATCAAAATCAGGGCAGATCACCCCTTTGGAGGGCGAGGCCTTTTTGACCTCGGCAATGATGGCGACGCCGGGATAATCGATGAGGGCCTGCCGGAAACCGCGAGGCGGATCAATGGGCCTGTCGGCAAACTGGCGCGGAAGATGAATCCCGCTGGCCTTCAGGAGGCTGACCTCTTCTTTCTTTCTGGCAACTATGCGATCTAGAATCATGGCAATAACTCAAATAAAATAACTCTTTATTTCAAACAGATAGGCAATCTCATGGACTTATTGCAAGGCACCGCAGAAGGCCACCAGCTGATCAAGTCTGGCGATGGCCTTGCCCGAGTCGATGATCTCTGCCGCCCTGGCCACCCCTGCCCGCAAATCCGGCGCGACCCCGGCAGCCATCAGGGCTGCGCCGCTGTTGACAAGCAGCATATCCCGTTTGGGGCCGGGCTCTCCTTCCAGAATCGCCCGCATCTGTCTGGCTGCCTCCTCGCCGGTCATCCCGCCCTTGAGATCAGCGAGCAGGGCTCGGGGCAATCCAAGTTGTTCCGGGGTAATGGTATAGGTGTTCACCTTGCCATGATTCAACTCGGAAATCCTGGTGCTGCCGGTGACGGTCAACTCGTCCAGATTCCCCTCTCCATGCACCACCAGGGCCCGCCGGGAACCCAGCCGGCCCAGAACCTCGGCCAATGGTTCGGTCAATTCTGCGGCGAAGACCCCCAGAACCTGGACGTTGGCGCCGGCAGGATTGGTCAGAGGGCCAAGGATATTAAAGATGGTCCTGATGCCGATTTCCCGGCGCGGCCCGATGGCATGTTTCATCGCCCCATGCAGCGCCGGGGCAAACAGGAATCCGATACCAACTTCCCGCACACAACGGCCAATCTGCTCCGGGCTCAGATTCAGGGAAACCCCGGCAGCCTCAAGGACATCGGCACTGCCGCAATGACTGGAGACGGAACGGTTGCCATGCTTGGCCACTGCCACGCCGGCGCCGGCCACAACAAAGGCTGAGGTGGTGGAAACATTAAAGGTGCCGGAACTGTCCCCGCCGGTGCCGCAGGTATCCACAAGAATTCCGCCATGCGCCAGGTCAATGCCGGTGACAATGGGAGTCGCCTTGTGCCGCATGACCCGCACCGCCCCGGTAATCTCCGACACGGTTTCGCCTTTCATGCGCAGGGCTGTGATAAAAGAACCAATCTGAGCCGCGGTTGCCGCTCCGCCCATGATCTCATCCATGACCTCAATCATTTCATTTTCAGCAAGATCCTGACCGGTCACGACCTTGCTGATCGCCTGTTTGATATCCATTTTTCGATCCGCTCCAGTCAATGATTCAACAACGTAAGATAATCAGGACTCATAAAATTCTGAAGCAGAGTAATCCCCGCCGGAGTCATGATGGATTCCGGGTGGAACTGCACACCCTCAATGGCCAGGGTCTTGTGCCGCAGCCCCATCAGCTCGCCCTCATCGGTGCGGGCGCTGATTTCCAGGCAGTCGGGCAGGGTGGCCTCTTCCACCACCAGGGAGTGATAGCGCATGCCATCAAAGGGGTTGGGCAGAGAAGTGAAAACCCCCTTGCCGTCATGGTGGATGGGCGAGGTCTTGCCATGCATGATGCGCCGGGCCCGCACCGTCGCCCCGCCAAAGGCCTCGCCCATGGACTGATGGCCAAGGCAGACGCCAAGGATGGGAATCTTGCCGGCAAAATGGCGGATGGAAGCAATGGAGATCCCCGCCTGAATCGGATCACAGGGGCCGGGAGAGATCAGCAATCGATCCGGGCGCAAGGCCTCGATCTCCGCCAGGGTGATCTTGTCATTGCGAAAGACCTTGATCTCTGCCTTCTGCCCCATGGCGGCGCTGTTCCCGGCAATGGTCTGAACAATATTATAGGTAAAGGAATCGTAATTATCAATAATGACCAGCATAATCGAAGCCGTTGGAATAGAGGAAATAAGGCGACACAATGGTAAGTGTGCCCACAGAAACAGTTCTAACCCCGATGGAGGGGATAAGTGGCTTATTGGTGGACAATTTTTGTGATTTTTTGAATGTCTTTTCCCTGTCCTTGAACATGCAGTTGAAATCCCAGGGCGTGAGTCACCTTCAAAATCGTCGCAAAACTTGGATTTCCTTCGCCGGAAAGCGCTTTATACAGGCTCTCGCGGCCCAGCCCGGTATCCTTGGCAAGTTGACTCATACCGCGGGCACGGGCGATGGTTCCAAGGGCTTTGGCAATGAAGGCCGCATCGTCGCCGGCCTCTGCAATGCAGGCCTCAAGATACAAGGCCATTTCCTCCTCGGTTTTCAGGTATTCGACACTGTCCCATTTACGCAACTTTAATGTCATGTTATCCTCCTACAATTGACCCGCCAGTCGCAGGGCAGTCAGGATATCCTTGCTCTGTGTGGATTTATCGCCCCCCGCCAGCAGGATCACCAGTTCCATGCCACGCTGTACGAAATACACTCGATAGCCTGGACCATAATGGACTCGCATTTCCGATACCCCCTCACCCACCGGTGAACAATCACCACTTGGTGAGGGCACGCCGAATAACGCCTTTGTGGACAACAGGATAAAGATAAGGATTCCTTTCGATTGAAGTCATTACAGCATCTACGCACAAGAGAAACTTCCCGCCCAATCCTCGTACTTGTTGTTCATACCACTGGTATGCCTCGGTCAGATCGGCTTCTGCTTCCTCTCTGACGATCACTGGTTTCTTCATAATCCCGACAGGTTCCGAATTCTTCCCTTAACTTCGATCCATGGAGACCCTGCATCGGGATTCCGGTGATACGGTTCCAGTCGGTGATCCAGTTCCCTTTTCTGTTCTTCGCTGAGTGAAACGGCCTCTGGAACAACAGTAATGCTGTCCCATATGTCTTCGACCAATTGAATGCGCTCCTCAACACTCAGACTTAGAATATCTGCGGTTTTTGTACTCATAACGCCCCCAATCATATTTTATATGTGCCCTCAATGTGAGTCCGCCCGATGCCAACGTTCAAATTGAGGGGCTGGCCGCCACGAAACGTGACCGGAGCCCCGAAAGTTCAAAAACCCGCAGGCCCTGAAAGAACGCATCGGCCAGTCCCTCTCCAATGCAGGCCTCAAGGTACAAGGGCATTTCCTCCTCGGTTTTCAGGTATTCGACACTGTCTCATTTACGCAACTTCCTGATCCCCCTTTTCTCATATGGTTACCTATACTTCCTCAGTTTCATCCAACCATTACCGTATCTAGAATACCATCATCAGGCAATCCACGAAGGATGTCTTCTATGCGATCTTCAGAGATCAACTCGATGGCTTGGCGAAGATTATTCTTTGTTTCCTCCATTGTTTCGCCCTGTCCGTTTGCTCCGGGAACCTCCGGACAAAGAGCCAACTACCGGCCTTCAGGTGCTTTTTAAATGATTGCGGTGAATTCTGCCTTCATTCTTGACTCTTATTTGTAAGTGAGCGAACGTCAAAATCACCAGTTTTACATGGTGCATTGTCTTGTTGAGGAAAACTGCATTCGTGGTCTGTCCCCCTGTTTCTCCTCAATAGATAACGGCACCTCAATATCGGAGTCCTTCTGCGCAGTGACCAGAGGGTCTTCTCCGGCAACTGGGAGGTAAAGATCAATGTCGTAACTCATATGTTGCTAACTCCGCGCTCTGCAAAAGTCGCGCAGTTTGCGGTTTCCGCTGGAACGATTTGTTAGCATCTTTCTTCTGTGTCTTTCTCAATGACTTTAACCGCAAGCCAATGCATTAACCAAAACTCGTTTTTCAAAATATCCTCTTCCTTTGTGGTAGGAACAAACCTCGGTGTTGGATTACCTCTTCTAGTCTTTTTTGAATGCATACAGGCATTTCTTATACCATAAACCCTTTCTGAAACTTCCTTGAGAATATTTTTCGAACTCAAATTAATACCCTGAATATCAATTCCACTACTTGTCTTTTGTGTTGAGGTTATAGCATCTACAATTTCGGTGTTTAACTGATTTAAAAAGGCAATAAGCTCTGAATCAGGAATTGCCCAAACGAATACTGCTTCGATCATATTGCGTTCAAACTTGGCACTTGCTCCAATTCTTTGAGGAGCTTCTTCGAAGAAAAACTCTAGAATATTATAAAGATTTCTAAATTGGGTTAATGGTGATTTATCTCGAATTGCCGAAAAAAAATAAGCCAACAATTCTTTGTCATGATAATTGGTGGCTTCAATAACTTCTTGTTCAACTCGGAAATTGTTTGTACTTGGCATTCCAAGGTTTACCGCATAATACTCTTTATCTTCTTTGAAATCTCTTATGCTTACAACATCAAACATTTTGGCTTGATTGTAACTAAGCATAGTTGTGTTGGTTTTAACAACTGGTAATTCAAATTTGCCTGTTCCTAAAGCACGATTATCTTCTACCTCGACCAAGACTTGTTTTTTCAATAATTCCCTTAGGCTATTTATGTATTTTTCAAAGTTGTATTCTCGGTAATTTTTAAGCAAGAACCAATCATCAAACCCAAAACCATCTTCAGAGTCGACGCAGCTTATGATTGTCTCGTCATTTAATATATCTAACGCTAGATATTGGACATTCATACGATCACAGAGAAAATAAGGGTTGTCCAGATCGTCTTTCCAGTATGAGAATATGGTTATTTTACTTGTGACCTTTGAGTAAGGATATTTTTTCGAATATTCGAACAAATAATTATCGATAAGATTTTCTATGAAATCATTTAGCTCTTCACTAGTTTCATGCTCAGGCATATCATTTGGAGGATCTTCAAAACGAATCCTCATTACGCAGTCCATTTCGTTCAAAAAATAGAAGGGTTGAGCAGTAAATACTGGCTCACCAATTAGGCATGGAGTCAACACAATGGGATGAGATAGCCCTTTAAATAGAATGACTTTGCTAATACCTTTTGCATTGGTAAGTGTCGAATCGAAAGATAATGCCATAATAGATCTGATGCGATTTTTTCAACGGTAACAGTATGTTATATTATTCCACAAGTAAACCGCTAACCATATTGTAAAATATTCATATCTTACACCATCTGAATGGTATCTATCAGGCACAACTATAAAAAACCTTCCCTGCCTTCATTTGGGTTGCCTGTGAACACTGTCATTCTTAGTCCTTCCAATACTGAATCAGGTGGGTGTTGGTTCTCAACGATTATTATCTGGCTATCGGTACTATGGTGTTCGACAAGGTAAGAATAAAAAAGCTCTTTCAAATTTGTGCCTTGCAGTTGCTGGTCTTCATCACCCTCTGGCTTGAAATAAGCCAGTAGCGGTGAATCGAGTACGACAAAGCCAGGGTGCGGCAGGTCATTTTCCTGACAATACTCTAACAAAGCTATCGTTACCGCTGCGTGAGTAATAGCGCGAAGTCCCTTGCCCCGGCTACCTCGAGGCTTTCCATCGATGACAAAATCGGTAGTTTCCTTATCAAAATGTACAAGGCAGTTGCCGGGAAAATCCCAAGCCTTTAACAATTTGGATACTCTTAGTGAAAAGTCGTGCGCAACAGAGTCAGGTAGGCCGGAGACGATAGCGCCAGACGATCCTTCTTCGCCCTCATCTTGTTCTAAAGATGTTCTACGCTCTTCTAACCTTGCCGCTCTTGCATAAAGATCGAGCCCTTTCTGCGCTCCGACCCGCTTTTCAATAAGCTCAGAGAAAGATGTTCTTTCTTCACTCACCGTAGGCGCAACAGTTTGCTGAATCTGAGTGTTAACATTCTCATACTCTAAGTTCTTGTCCGATAACTCATGTCCATGAGAAGCTGCCTCAGTCTTTAAATCAGCAATAGTGCCTTGGAGCTCGTCTCTGAGCCGCTTAATTTTTGCAATTTCTGCGGAAGCCGCCTGGACAATTGCCTCAACGTCTCCATCACAAGCAGCATCATGATGTTGTTCTTCTGGCGATGCTCCACAGAGTGGGCAATGTGCAGCTTCCACATGAGCAAACATCGCTCCGCATTCCTGGATTGCTGTAAGACGCTCAATATCGATAGCATAATGTTTCATGAGCAAATCAAATCGGGTCAACAGATCCGCAATCTCGTCCAGTCGGTTCTGAATCGCAGTTCGGTTATCCACAAGCTCCCGACGTTGCACTAAGAGGGAATCGAGTTGCGCTTGAATGTTATTCAAGGTTTCTCTGCGACGCTCAATAGTCTCGTCCAACCGATCAATCTGATCTTTGAGGTCCACCTCTTCACCAACATCTGCGATTTCCTCTCTAATATCGGCTAGTAATTCATCTATCAGATCGATATGTTTTGTTCCATCAGTTCCAACCCTGATTGTTTCAACAACGTTAGAGTCATCAACTCCTGTCAGGAGGAGTTTGATGGTAGCCAACTCGGCAGTTTTCAGAGTGTATTGTCCACCCCAGAAGGGTGATCCGATTTGCTGAATCTCTCCTTCCTGGACAATCGCAAGTCTTGCGAGATTTCTGAAACTTAGGCTCTGCGTCGTACCTTTCTTCTTGCTTCGTAAAATGCGTTTTCCAAGCAGCCCAATTTTATCGAGAAGGAATCCCGACATATTGTCAATTCTGTCGTGAACATGCTTTTGCCTCAGAACCTCATTCTCGGCATCTTCATCGAGTAGATTTTGCACCTTGTAGTTTCCACCAGAAGTGGAACGAAAGAATCGCCATTTTGCACCCGAGGTTACATCAAGATCAAACTGGATTTCACCGAAAGGAGTTCGCTCCGGAATATCTCTCAGTTCCGCCCCTCCAAGCATGAAATCAATCGATTCAGCCAGGAACGATTTCCCAGTGTCAGATGCACCGCAAACCACATTTACACCGTTAAAGAATGTCATTTCTGATGTTATCTTTGGTCCAGAAAAGGCAATCCGCCCCAGTTTGAGGTAATTGTTGCTCATTGGTTACCTCGCTGCCTATTTATGGTTTGGAACTGGCTTGACCAATTCTCGAATAGTCGATGCGTGATTTGTCGAATCTCGAATGTTGCCATATCAGTAAACCGCTCAACCACCCATTGCGACCGCTCTTTGAGCCTCTGAGAATAGATCGAAGTAAGCGAAGCAAGGAATGGCGCTGCTGCGTCTCCAGCGACATAATTAAAACCGTCTTCTGCAAGTATCCGTTGAATAAGGTTCCGACTCGTCATCAATAGAAGGCCCTTCTCAATCAGCCCTCGCCGCACCAGCAATTCTCCCGCCCTCATAGGTAGAGCAGCGTGAAGGCTTTCGGGACCATTGGCATCACCGGAGTGCACTACGAGATAGTCCATTTCGACTAGCCTTTCCAGGTCGAAAGCTGCAGGATGTGCGGCGACAAGAATTGCCAGAGACCTGATACCTGTCTCCAGCGGGCTATTGAATGGTGTTGGGTGCGAGCGATTATTCATCATCCATCACCCATTTGAGACGATCTTCATTTGATAACTGATGGCAGATACCCTGACGATCCTGGGACTTGATTGCTGATGCAAGTGGATTTGCGGTTAAAGCGACAGTTGATGCATGCGCCACCGTCGCCTTCATTCTTTCGTATCCATTCGGATGGATTGCGTCTGCAACATCAACCACTCCATGATAAACCTCGTCCTGAAGGTCATCGAATGTCCCTTCTGGCACCGTGTCTCTGGCAAAGTTTCTCAGCGCTTCAGCATGGTAAAAGCGTTCGCGTTGCCTCCGGAAATCCCTTTCAAGCGGGCGGTGCGCGACTAGTGCGCTCGTATCGTGGAGCGGAGTCCCTAGATGGTCTCCATAGGCGTCAAGGAGCTGTCGGATGTATCTGCTCTCGGATGCTGTTGGAACTGCAGGAGGCGTTTTGGGATTTGGTCTTTCAGGCAAACCACCTCCAAACCGAACCGAGTGAAAGCCTGTATGGCTATGTGCTTCAATTAGCTCGACGTGTGACTTTGATGAGAAAATCGTAAAATCAAAGGCTTCTAGATAAGACAGGAGGTCGCCGCTGAGTTCGATTTCCTTTGTTGACGTAATTTCGCTTTTACATTGTCCGTTCCAACTTTCTTTTAGTTTTTTGCGAAGCTCGTTTGGTTTATTCAGAATTTTTTCCAACGTTGTTCCGACACCGAGGGATGCCACAAAATAATGCTTGCGGGGTGGTGTGTATTCGCCGATCTGGGCGTAGTAAATAATCTTGCCCAGTTCAACCCATATATCGCTTGGTCGCAACGGATGCGCATAACGTTTGCATTGATAATTGTCCCACGTATCCTCAAAGCCCTTATCAGTATAAAATCCGGCTATATCAACACCGCAATCTCCCGCACCACCAAAACGACGAACTTTTTCATACGAGCTCTCAAGGCTGATAGCCCATTCCTCGACAAAGGCTTCCCATTCATCAGGGCTGAAATTTTTGACACGTATAGCCTTGGGAACGGGTATACCTGAATAAACATGCGCAGACGAAGGGAAACATGAAGGCACCTTTGGTTTAATCTCCTTCAAATCAGCGTCAGCAATCATGTGGCATCACCCGTTTCTTTTGCTTCCGCGAAGCGCTTGTCAAAAAAAGTCATGGATCGCTTCTCCACGCATTTAAGCTTCATCTTACTGCTTTTATAGTCATTTCAAAATTTCTATCGCCAATCTCACTACTGTCCGGTTACACCAAGAGATATAAGGCGTAACATTTTGTATTATCATTAGAAAACATTAACCATGCCCATAAACGACTTGAAAATCTATCCCTTTTGAGCCTCTTGCAAAACTCCAAGAAGAAGGTTTTTTAATTTAACATGCTGGAATAA
>JACDZF010000347.1 GCA_013426795.1 Desulfocapsa sp.
GCAAGTCCTTAACCGGACAGTACTGAAAAATACGAAATAAATTCAGCTGAATAGTTACGAGCAAGAATACGATATGGAGGAGACAAATGGACGAAAAAGATGTTGGGGAAGCGCTGGTGAAGGTGATCCGCGATCCGCAGGGGTCGGCCAGTCAGGAGAGTTTTGCGCGGGCCATGGAGTTGACCAGGGCCTATGCCGGCTCGGGGTCAGCGACCCATTTCAGCGCGGTGGCCCGGTTGTTTTACGACCTCTTTGAGATGTTCGAGACCGGCGCCGATCCCCGCAAGAAGTAAGGGGAAAGAAGAAGGTCGTGGGGCAGGCGGAGCCGCAAGGATTCAGGGGCCGGAGACAGGGACCCGCTTGAGGTAGGCTTTCAGGTATCCCAGCCTGTTGCCGCACCGTTCCAGAATGGCCTCGAGATAGTCGAGGTTCTTGAAGATGTTGGTACAATAGAGATTCTCGTCGATCTGCCAGCGTTCCTTGAAATGGATGTGCATGGCCGCCGAGATGTTGGAGAAGGACCTTTCCAGTCTGTCAAGGATGACATCGTGATAGAAAGAGGTGGTCTTCCGCATCAGTTCAATGGCGGAACGGAAGGTGTGCAGGCCGCCCTCCTGATGTTCCTGAAAGAGAAAGGGGAGACGTTCAAGATAGTACCGGTCTGCCATCTGGGCCAGAATATCGGAGGAGCCCAGAATGCACCCGGCCAGCCTGGCCTCGGGGGATGGAAAGGCAATGGACTCCGGGTCCAGGGAGAGATTGGTGCACTGGATGACGGAGGGACATTCCTTGCCCAGGAATCCCGGAAGATCCCTGTCGGTGAGGTATTGGTTCAGGATGGCAATGGAGCGCTGTTCATGATTTCGGGTATAAAATGCCCCGTTCCGGGCTCCGTCGGCCACCGTTCTCAGCAGACCGGCATCATGAAAGTAGGCGCTGTAGAGGGCCAGCTCCATGGTCTGCACGGAAATCTCCCGCCCAGAGCAGGCAAGTCCGTGCAGCAGTCTTGAGGTTGCCAGAACCACACTGCGGGTATGGGTGAAATTGTGATAGAGGGTATTGCTGGCCAAAAACCCCGGATAGTCTCCCCTAAACAGCCGGGTGATATCCTGATCCAGTTGCTGCAGGGCGCAAGTGTTGAAAGCGGGCTGGATGCGGCTTATCAGGAGCAGAATTTCATCGGTGGAATTGTTGGTGGCCCCGGATTCAAAAATTCTGGTGAGTTGCTGATGATTCATCGCAGACGGAGTTGTCAGGTCGATTCCCTGGTCAGGGAGATGCATTTCGCCGCGCAATAGACTGCTGCTTCTTCAATCCGGGCAGTGATTTCGGCATCGGGGTGAATGACCTCAGCCTTTTCTCCGGTCCCATCCATTCTGAAGATATCAGGGCAGATTTCCACGCATGAGCCGCATCCGTTGCATTCGTAGGTGTCGAGGAAGATGGTTTCTTTCATCGTAACTATTTAGTTCTACTTTGTCACATTAGAATGCGACATAAAATTTTGAAATATCTGGCATAGTATGCTATTCTCCTTTGCAGAAACAGTAAGGAAAACAA
>JACDZF010000348.1 GCA_013426795.1 Desulfocapsa sp.
ACCAAGCTGGGTGTAAAGCCTCCTTCCTCGTTACAATAACTCGGGAATTTAGGTTCAAGGTAAAAGATTGTGGGATGAACGCCAGATTGAAATCAATCTCATCTCGCAGGGTTCGCAGGTAGATCTGGTTGACATCACCATTTCCCTGGGAACGGATTAAGGCACTGACTGAGCGTTGAGCGATGGCCCGGACTCGTGGTGAAACTGCCACCCAGTCTGTATGGAGCCGCGCATTACGGATCACGAAAATCCGCAATTTCCTATCCTCCAACTGAATCTTCTTCTTGAATTTTTCAGCTTTGAGGGCCGGGGGAAAGAAAAAGACCTGGGATGACGTACCACCATCGACGTGCATCTCATCGTAGGTTTGACCGTTCGCTTCGACCTGCACGAACACAGGCGGGAACACCCCCGGGATCGAAACCGAAGCCAGGAAGATATCAGCCAGCAGCGCGGCCACTCCCGGTTGGTTGCTGGAGGCAATTTCGCCGATGTTCCAGATCATTGGACGGCCGGCATCGAGATGGGTGTTGCTGATATAGAGCCGCCTTCCTTTTTTATGCTCCGCCGCGATCGCCGCAATCATCTCTGGGCTGAACAGGTCGAGCAGCTTGGTGCGCAACGGGCTCGAATCCGCCGCCGAATCGAGCCGTAATAGAAACAGCAGGTTGCGCCTGATCAGAATGTCCTTGGTCGAAGTTGTTGTGTAAAATCTCTCCAGTTCGGCGTCCATATCGGGGCCGAGAAAGGCGAAAGGTGCGATCAGGGCGCCGGTGCTGATCCCTGTAACGACCCTGAAGTTTGGTCGATCACCCGCCGCCGTCCAGCCCACCAGGAGACCGGCACCGAAGGCGCCATTTGCCCCACCCCCGGAAATAGCCAATATATCAAAGGTATCCGAGGCAAAAGAATCCCAATCGGGCTGTAGATCTCTCATTCTATCCACAAGTTGATAGGGGAGCTGATCCCCCCAGAAACGGGCAAAGGGAATACCTTGGATAGAGACAGAATCGGCATACTCTTCAGGTAATGGATGGCGTATGAGTATCTGCGGCATACACCCCGAAAGTCCCAAGCAGGTCAAAAGTAAAGCGGTGACGAACTTAATTTTTATCATTTGGTTCAGGCGGTATTTCGGGGACAGTATATGGAACAATGTCTTTGCAGAAAGTCTCATCTCGTCCCAAGAAGTGTCCAGCTGCCCCATCTGTTGGATTTCTTGAGTTTATTTTCTCTGTGTCGGGCAATAGCAGGGGGCGGGGGAAAGTCAATGGCAAAGTATGTTCGAAAGGGTCGGCTTTTTATTCAATCTGATCCTGGCTATTTCAATAGACCGAATCATGATCTACCAAATTTACCGGGATGATTTTCTCCCCGAGAATCCACCATCGGCTATCGGCAGGCAGGCAGAATCATACAAAGGGAGCAGGTCTGTTTGTTCCAAGCATGGCTGATGCCGTGGAAAGAAAAACAGTGTCAGAAACCATCCGGGTCAATTCAGCTTGAAGGTGACCGGCATGACCAGGCTGGCGACCACGGGCGGGGGCGGGTGGAAGGGG
>JACDZF010000349.1 GCA_013426795.1 Desulfocapsa sp.
AAAATGTGACTGATTTTCACTTGCCCGTCCGGCAGGTGCTGTTCAACGGCCTGACGTATGGTTGTGGAATAAACGGGCACCAGACCAAGACGGATGGCCTCGTTCACCATAAGAAACGTGGCGCCGAATTCGCCCTGGATCAGGACAAAATCGCCGGGTCGGGCTGCACTGCCGAGCCAGGCAGAGACAGGAGCGAGATGCGAGGCAAGGTCCTCGGCGTCAGGTGGGATTTGCGCCCAGCGTCGGCTGATTTCCGGCGGAGGAAGGAGAATACGATCTACCCCGAGTGAGGCTCGGGCATCGGTCTTTTGGGCTTCAGTGAGACAATGGTTGAAGAGGAGAAATAAGGCCGGATATGTGGAATTCATTTTCATGGAGTCTTGACGAGAGTGGATTCTTACCATACTGAGATCGGTAAGATGTTCATTGAAATGTAAGTCATTTAACTTAGGGTGGAAAAATGATCGCAACAATAACGACTAAAGGCCAGATTACGATTCCAGTTTCAATTAGAAAGGCGTATGGGCTTCATCCCAATGACAGGGTTGATTTTATTGCCGAAGGAGACAGAATAGTCCTCTTGCCGGTGAAGACATTGCGTGATTATCGCGGTTCGGTGACAGGCAGCGGAAACTTTCTCCTACGATAAACAACACCTGACCCGAATTGAGGCTATCCTCCGGAAGGAGCCATAAAGCGGCGGGCATCCTTGAGCAGGAGGAGTAATTGCTGTTCGCGCAGGGGCGAGACGATAAAGCCAAAACGCTGGTAGAAACGCGAGGCCTTTTCATCAACCGGATGGGTCAGCAGGGCGCGGATTCCGGCCTGTTCGGCAATCATCAGGGTGCGAAGGATGGCATCCTGCAATAAGCCGCGTCCGATTCCCTGCCCCTGAACATGGCGGGATACCGCGAGGCGGGCCAGAATAACGACAGGGATGGGATAGCGGGCCATCCCCTTGCGGACCCTGTCCGGGGCCGACATGGTATCGATCTGGCCGACCGTCAGACTGAAATACCCGACGACTTCCTGCTCGCCTTCGGTCACCACAAAGGTCCGGGCCGAACCGCTCGCCTGGGCCTGATAGGCATGATGCACCAACCACTCATTCAATGCCTGGTTGCCGCAATCAAATGATTGAAGCTGGTGGCCGGCGGCGAGTGGATGTGGGCCGGAAATGGTCATCAGAGATTCCAGGGCGCGGGCTTGGCGAACAGATCCCGCAGGCCGGAATTCTCTTCGGCAGGACGATCCAGCAATTCAAGCAGAGTCGTGGCCTGGCCTTCCGAAACCATGAAGAGACGCTGGTCAAGCAAAGTCTGTTCCGCCGCCAGACAGGCGCTGTCCAAAACAAATTCGGTCAGTGACTTGTGACTGAGCGCCGCAGCTCGGCGCAAGATGGTTTCCTGCTCCGGGGTGGTTCGGAGCCCCAGGCGGGCGGAACGTGACCCACGGGTCGCTGTGGTTTCGATACTTGGCATGATAATCCTCCAGTGATGTGAAATATACCAGCCATGATGTTAGCACATAAGGCGTACAATGGCAAGTTTC
>JACDZF010000060.1 GCA_013426795.1 Desulfocapsa sp.
GTTTCAATCCACGCCCCCCGCGCGGGGGGCGACACGCGTACACATCAAACGCCGAACAACAGTTTGATGTTTCAATCCACGCCCCCCGCGCGGGGGGCGACCAAGGGCTCTATGGAGACGAAACGGACAGTAGCGGGTTTCAATCCACGCCCCCCGCGCGGGGGGCGACTAGGCGGGCTCTTTAAGAAAGCGATGGCGGATGGGTTTCAATCCACGCCCCCCGCGCGGGGGGCGACGCCCAGATAAACCCGGCAAACATCAGCAGCATGACGTTTCAATCCACGCCCCCCGCGCGGGGGGCGACACTAGCATTCCTGGTTTCGCCTATCTCACAGCGTGGTTTCAATCCACGCCCCCCGCGCGGGGGGCGACCCTTTTTCCGTACAGCGGAAACAGCGGGGAGAAAGGTTTCAATCCACGCCCCCCGCGCGGGGGGCGACTTCAATGATCGATTTTCCCAGATGGTTGTCAATGTGTTTCAATCCACGCCCCCCGCGCGGGGGGCGACTAGAGAAACACATCACCTGAGCGGAGAGCGTAAGGTTTCAATCCACGCCCCCCGCGCGGGGGGCGACTCCAACTGGATATATTTTGCATACGGGAAGTGGCGTTTCAATCCACGCCCCCCGCGCGGGGGGCGACGAGATCAGACCGCCGAACTGATTGATTTTACGGGTTTCAATCCACGCCCCCCGCGCGGGGGGCGACATTTTTCAATGTTTTCTTCGGCTTTCTTAATTCTGTTTCAATCCACGCCCCCCGCGCGGGGGGCGACACGTCGGCAGGGTTCATTTTAATCTCCTTTTGTTGTTTCAATCCACGCCCCCCGCGCGGGGGGCGACCAAACAATTTGCCCTTTTCCTATCTGGATACCCGTTTCAATCCACGCCCCCCGCGCGGGGGGCGACAGCGGGGAGAAAGGAATTTTGAACTATTTTCCAAGTTTCAATCCACGCCCCCCGCGCGGGGGGCGACTATTCCTTCGCAATCCCTTACTATCAAGGGATTAGACATCGGCTTTTTGCGAACCTCCCACCGACATACTCACTTTTCCTGTTTCGCAACAATCTGATTGCTGCTCTTCTGAACTTAATCAAACAATTAACTACAATGCGAACCCACCCAGGATTTCCTGCTCACTTGGGGTTCGCAATTATCCTTAAAGGATTAAAGGCCCTTCTTGATCAATCCCCGGCTTCGCTCCCACATGCTCTACCCGATGTCGCCAATTGGAACCGAGAAAATAAAAACGCAGACTGTCTTCCTCTTGATTGACTTCATCGAGTAATCGTTGTCGAAAATCTGTCCATTGAGCTGGATCTACAATGCACTCAAAAACCGAAAACTGGACCCGCTGCCCAAAATTTTTGCACAGCTTTGCCACCCGCCGCAACCGTCTCTGGCCACCGGGTTCCGAAGTAGCTACATCATAACTTACCAGAACAAACATCCAGGCACCTCATCTCCAGATAAAGGGCGGATACCCATCAAGATCACCCCGCACATGCCGCGCCAGCAGTAATGCCTGGGCAAACGGCAACAGACCAAGCTCCACCTTCTCATCCAAAAACAGATGATTGACTTCCTCTTGTTTCCGTTTTTGATACGCCACCAACAGCGCCTTCCGGGTATCATCATCCATGACCACGCCTCCGGTTTCACCATACCGGAACCCCGATTTCTTCACCACGCCCAGGTTAATCAGGGATAACGCCAACCTGTCGGCAAGAAAAGGACGAAACTCCTCCATTAAATCCAGGGCAAGACTGGCCCGGCCCGGACGATCACGATGAAGAAATCCCACGGAAGGATCAAGCCCCACCGACTCCAGCGCCCCCCGCACATCGTGCATGAGAATGCTATAAAGAAACGACAACAGGCAATTTACCGCATCAAGGGGCGGACGACGATTACGCCCCTGAAACTGAAAATCCTCCTTCCGCGCCGTAATCAAATGATCAAACACACCGAAATACGTTGCCGCAGCCTCCCCCTCGATACCGCGCAGCATCTCAAGAGAATTATGAACCGACAAGAGTTGATCCAGCGAGTAACGAAGCCGACCAGCCGCCTTTTCCAGGGTGTCTATTCCCGGCTTACCGGCATGATCCCGAGTGGCCCGTAAAAGCACCGTCCGGTGATTGGAGATTTTTCCAATCAGGAAAGAGCGGGCTAAATCAATCGACTTGGCCTCATCATCGGCCCAACGGTATTGTTGACGCCGCAGCAGGACATTACCGGAAACAGCGCCCTGAACCCGGGCCATGAATCTGCCGTATTCGGTGAAAAAACTGACCCCCACACCTCTTTCCGCACAAAGCCCCAACAAAAAAGGACTGCATGAAACCTGGCCAAAACAGACGATGCCGGACAAGGTGTGTATTGGCAGATGCAGTTTTGTCTCTTTTTCCACCCTCACCAGCACCGTTTCGCCTTCCCTGGACAGGTATGCGCCTTGAGTGGTCACATAAAGAGTATTGAGGAGTTTTTTCATGAAACAGTTCCTATCAGCCGTTTATGTAAGCACGATTAACAATCAGCCGGACCAACAAGTTCTTCCGCATCATCTCTTTGTTTTTTTTCGATTTTGTCATAATTTGTCTCCGTCAACCAGCACCCTCGCAAGATACCGGCTCACACACTTTCCCTGCCCCGCAACCTTGGGCAAGCAGATTTGCAGAAGCGAACAGCTCTCGCATTTCTTCTCATACCGTGCAGACGGGGTTATACCGGAACGGACAAGCTGATGCAGCCGAACTGCCGCCTCTTCGGTTTCCTGGCGCAACTTTTCATCAAAACAGACCAACTGCCGACGACGGTTTTGCCCGTAAAAAAGCGCCCCTTCCGGAACCCGGCAATGAAGCATCTCTTCAAGGCAAAGGGCCTGGGCGCAGAGCTGGACCTGATCCCAATTGGCAGCTTTCGGTTTGCCCCGCTTGTACTCCACCGGATATGGTCGCCAACTTCCCTGATCGTCTCGATGAAACTCCACCACATCCGCCTTCCCGGACAGGCCAAGGCGCAGGGAACGCAAGGACAACGCGGTTTCAATTCGGACATCGTTTCTGCTCTGATGCTTGCCGCTATCCACTTGCTCGTGCATAATGCGTCCCTCGGCGGTAAAAAGATTTTCCGTCCACACCTGCTCTATGTGGATCAAGGCGCACTGCCGCTCACAGAACAGCAGATGCTGAAGCGCAGAAAGAGGAAGGAGATCGTCTTCGGCAAACATCATCAGTCATTATTCTTTCGGGATTTTTTTGCCGTTAACCGCTTGCGGCTTTCCGGCTCGCTCAGGTAGTTCTCCGGTGACACCACCTTTTCGCCCGTTTCATTCTCCAGCTTTTCCCGCGCCTCTCCGGCAATCCGTCCACCCTTTCGGGCCGCGACCTTATTCTCTCCAAAACCTTGGATATCCTGCTTCCGGGCTATCTCAGTGGTGGCCGCCTCACCCAGCATGGAGAAGATCAACTCCAGATCGTTCATGTGATCGCGCAGGTTTTCCCTCTCCAGTCCCTTCAACTGTTTGTACTCGGCGGGTGTCACCCCAAAAGCGGCCTTGGATATTTCCGAGGTTAGAATAGCGTACTCCGGCTCGCCGTTCACTCCACGCTTTTTCCATTCGTCCGTCAACTCGGCCCGGACAGCAATGCCGCGCATCCGCTTTTCAATCCAGGCCTCGGAATAGCCCTTAGCCCGATAGAGCGCCTTGGTCCGCCTGGTAGCAAGTTCCGGATCTTCTATCTCCTGCACTCGCTCATAGCCAACCTTGGCCAGCCAGCGCTTGAACGGCTCCGCCTTGGGCGAGGGGATGGACTGGATGATACGGAAAAGACCCTCGGTGTTGGCCATTTCCGTCTGATATTTTTTACCGTCAGTGGATTCCAGTTTGAGTTGTCGACAAAGTGTCGACAACTCAAACTGGGTTGCCTCCAACTCACGCTTCTTCATGCGATACCAGTAATCACGGGGCTTGTCGCTATCGGTCAAGGCCGCCACCACATCAACGACTGAAAACCACCACTCGTTGTTGTGGAGCGTCCGGCGGATTTCCTTGCTCTTGAAGACTACAAGTTTGTTTTCCATGCTTGTTTTTTTGATCAGTAAACCGATTCTTCAGGCCATACTTTGATTTCGATGCCAGAAGGGATATTTTCCCGCTCTACATCAATCTGATAATGATCCACACACCGTGGCAATTCAGAGTTTTTCTTCACTGTAACTCTCTCAAATAACCGCCCTGACAGTTCATTGCCAAGGTGACTATTATGCTTGAAGATGACCAGTTTTCTTGGGTTCATTTCTCCCCTTGCAGCCGCTCGATCATGTTCAAAGGCATTTATCAAAGATTTCCAGAGCAGCTTAAGGTCATCCTCAGAAAATTTTGTTTTTGCAGCATCCACGGCCGACACAAAACCATGCATCCGGTAGAGGGCATAGGGAACTGTGTACTTTCTTCCAAATGTTGAGGCAAATTCTCTACTTTCCTGTTTTTTCGCATCTTCTACTGTAGTTACCGCGCAACGGGTTACAGAATGCTCCGCCTGAAATATGCGATCTTCAGAACGGGAGAATGTAAATTGCACCGGTCCTCGGATGGTTCCTGCCCCTTTTTCGCCCGTTGACAGAACAGCCCCAAATGTCCTGATATCAAAATATTTTGCCGCTAAATCTTCTTGACGGTTGCGTATTGTCTCCCCGGCAGCAGCATCAATAATCCTGTTCAACACCTGTTCTTGTCGGATAAAAATATCGAATGGCTCTTTTAATTCCTTTTCCAGCATCACATAGTTCCTAACTTTCCTTTTAATGCAGACATCCGTGACCAAGCCTTTTTGGTCTTCGGCATCAGCCCTTGGCAGATTCACCTGATCTGGATCGCCATTGGGATTTCCATCCTTCACATCGAAGAAGAAAACGAAATCGTACCGGTTCTTGATTGCTTCGTTCATTGCTTGTCTCCTTTTTTCATTATTTTGCTGTAGCAAACTGCGCCTGTTTTTGATGGTAGTATCCGATAGCAAACTGCCCCTGCTCCTCCAATTGGAAGAGTGAAGGAAAGCTATGAATGTCAACATCTTTGCACAGTGCTTGAAGTTCCTTATCCAAGGTTACCGCAAGCCCTGGTTTCTCACTTTTCAACTTCGTAAAATGCTTTGAGTGCAGGTTGAATAAACGGCCAAAAGCGGCGGCAGGTGAGGTCATGGTGTAGGTAAAATACTTTTCCCGTATCCCCGCATTCCTGTCGCCAAGTGCCGCGTATTGGATGCTCTCCAGCTTGGCAAAGATCTGGCCACAGACATAAGCGACCGGTCTCTCGCCCTCCATCTTGTTTTCCACGATCATAAAACATCCTCCCTTGTTGTTCCGATTTAATATAAGCTTGATCAATGCCGCCCGTTCCGGGGTGACGCCGTATGCATCCAGCCGGGCGCGCTGCAGCGCCTTGGTCAAAATCCACAATGGAACAGGCCTGTTTTGCAACGCCGCCTTCCAAAAACTGCTGGCCACCCGAGCCGTTGTGGTATCATCCTTGTCGTAACTGCCATCGCTATTCTTCCTTTGACAGCTTCGGGCCAAATCATAAAGCGGCGCATAGTGTGTGACTATTTCCTTCCGGTCGGAGTCATACCTCGAAATGGCGATGTCTCTGAACCAGATGGCAATGGACAGCCGAAAGTTGCCAAGGCTGGTTTCAATCCAATCCCGCACCGCAATCCTGGCGGCTGCACCGGACAGAGTACAGGAATAAAAGCGCTCCGGTTCAAGATAGCGACTATCTCTCTCTGCCCCAGAGGCCAATGCGTCGATCATTCTTGCCACATCACCGGCAGTTGGCTTCTCAAGCAAGTCCATCTCCTCGAGAGACTGGTTGTTGCGTGTCCAGAAGACCATGGCTGTATCGGAACCAAAATTCCTGCGGTTGGTATAACGGAATTTGATCTTTGCCTTTCCTTTTTTTCCAGGAATCTCAATCTCGTTGCCGGATGACAATAACCAGTTCAGCCCTTCCACATAGGTTCTGGCACAATTGGTACAGACGGACGAATTATTGTTGCCTTGCAACCCATACGACTCAAAAGCCTTTTCGTTATAAGAAACCAATGCACAACCGCTTGGCTGCCCATCAGGGACAGATTTAATCATCCCATGCGGAATATCCTCAACCGGATAATCACCCTTGCCGCACACGGAACACTTCTTATCCACATTTTCTAGTTTAGCATTCTGTAGTACTTCATATCTGTCGATGACTGCCCGTAACACCTCTGGTTTTTCATGAATACGAAGGCCTTCCGCCTGGATCTTGAACCCAATATTTCCGGCAAGTATTTTCTTTATCTTTTTATCATCTGTATTGGAGATCTCCACAAACCGCTCCAGCGCTTTGCTGCAGCCATCTGTATTATTGGCATAAAATGCAAAAACAGGTGAGAGCTCTGGTAACCTTTCATATTGCGCCAGTTTTTCGATAAACCATTGATGTTTCCTATTGGAGGTTTCACCGCCGTAGCACAAAACCTCTTCTGACTTATCGAGCAATAGCCTTGCCTTACCTTTCTTGGAAGTTAAGGCTTCAGCCGAAGTCAGTTTATTCTCTACAAAATTAAACTGTTGAAAAACACCATCCTGGTTAATCACCAACTCCATCGAAATTGGCTCTTCTTTCAACGCGAGATGCACCCAAGCCCCTTCAGCCTTGTCCTCGCGCAGCCTCTTCCCCAATTCACTTAGTTCTTTGATCATACTCCCGCCTCCTCTTCCTCCCGTTGATTGAAATCGTAAACCAGGGCTGACACCTCACTATCAATTGGCGGGCGCAAATGCGATGATTGCATCATCTGCATGTTCTCCGGGACTTCGCAATCAAGGATGCCATTACGTATCGCTACATCGTGAAAGAACAAAGGCTGAGGCTTGCCTTTAGAATCGTAGAAAATATCTAACAACATGCTGCCGACGGGGATGGTCTCATGCACGGGTTGTTCGCTCCCATCCGGGGGCATAAACTCAGCGGCAAACTCTCTTGTGCCCAGGTATGGCCGCCGCCAGCACTGCCCTTTCTTTACCCGGCGGGGAAACATCCCTTCTCTTCCCTCTGTCATACCGAGGTATTTTTCAAAGGCTCCTTTGCCAGAAGGCTGTTCAATATAAATTGAAGCCTCAATAATGTAGGCCACATCCCGCAACACCACGCTATTTCGTTGAACACGATTCTTTGGTTTCCCGGAATCAAGCACTTCATCGACAACAATCGGCGTTACATTTTGTTTGCATTTAATTTCATTGCGTTTAACGGTCGAAAACTTGACCGGATTCAAGACAATGATCCGCCTCACATACCACTGAAACTCTGGTTTCCAGAGAATGGAGTCCAATATTCCCCTTGCCGCTGAAGGCGTCATGCAGGGGTAGGACATTCTTTCCACCTTCAGATCGGGCCTGGTGAAACAGGCAAACTCTCCTGTCACCTTGACTCGCACCACTTGATCACTGAGCATTGGCACCTCCTTATTCACACCACACTTTTATCTGCATCCATGGGGGCAACGGCAATGCCCGTAGCAGGATGATAATTACCATACCAGACATTAAATCCGTGCGGGGATGTCTGGATGAACTCCTTGTTCTGAAAAATAAAATTCTCGTACACTTGGACGGTGTAAGCTTGCATTTTTCGGTAGTCACTGCGAGACAAGAATTCTTTGTATTGCAGGGCATGCAGCAACTGGCGACTCTCCTCGTTGTAGTTGTAAATAAAGAGACCTTCCGAAGAGTTATTAATGAGACGGTAACTGTCATTTACCGTCTCGAAATTAAACTCCTTGCGGGCATTATTAATTCCCTGCTGTCTGGCCTGATCGATATAGAGTGAAAACACATCGGCGTAATATTTTTCGAAGACATCAGGTCTATAGAGCTGGCCGACATCGGCTTTTATTAACTCCTCGGCAAAACCGGCGCAAGCGGCGTAAGTCGTGTTTGGCCACTTGCCCTCCATCAATTTGAACAGAAAAACCTTACCATATCCAGGTAACCGCCCCTCTCGATTGCAGCGCCCGGCAGACTGAATAACCGCCTCCAACGGAGCCATAGCACGGAACAAAACAGGAAAATCAAAATCAACCCCAGCTTCGATAAGTTGAGTGGAACTGACCAGTATTTTTTGCTTGGCCGCTAAATCCGCCCGGATACGGCTGATCACCTCTTTACGATGCGCAGGACACATACCGGTTGACAGATGATATTTGATGGCCCATTGGGAATGGTCCTTCATGGAAGCATAAAAGTCGAGAGCAGCCTTCTTGGTATTGAAAATAACCAATGAAGCCTCATTCCTGTCGGCCACCACTGCCGACAATCTTACCTCATCCACCGGAGCAAGATCGTCAAGCAAACAGTACTCGACTCGTCGCGTCCGATCGTGAAGGACGCCCGGTTCCTTGATCAGCGGCACAATAACATTTATACCGTCAAATCCTGGTCTTTTCTCAAAGGCTGGTTGCGTGGCTGTGCAGAAAAGGAATGAGGCTCCCATAATAGCCTGTGCGTCATTTAGCATCTGTAAGGTCGGGAGGATAATTTCTTTAGGGAGCGACTGCACTTCATCAAAGATGACGACAGATTCTGCGATATTATGAATTTTACGACATTTTGATGGCTTATTACTGAACAATGATTCGAAGAACTGCACTGTTGTCGTGACGATAATCGGATAATCCCAATTTTCACAGGCAAGCTGTTTTCTCTTCTGTTCCGTTGAGAGGACTTCGTTAGCGTCTTGCTCTTCATTGTAGGAAGAATGATGCTCAAGCACCCATTCCTCACCAAAAATCCTTTTCAGCTCCTGGGCGGTCTGGTCGATGATACTGATATATGGCAGGACTATGATGATTCTCTTTAATCGATGTTCCTTGGCGTGCCGCAATGCCCACGCAAGAGAGGTCAAAGTCTTTCCCATACCGGTGGGTAAGGCCAAGGAAAAAAATCCTGGAGGTAAACTTGACTTGTCGGTTGCCTCCTTGCGTGCGGAGTTGCGTAAGGGGTTGATTTCGCCATCGGTTGCCTTACTTGTGAACACCTCTTCCAGAGTGGCTATCATTTGAGCAATCGGCAATGGATCAACTGTTCGTAACTCAATTTTTTCAGGACTAAAATGCCCTTCGGTGGAAAGCCAGTCACTGTCTGTCAATACGCTGAATAGATAACGAATAAACATTTCTCGCTGAAACGGCTCCTTGGGCACCATATCCGCAGGATATGTAAAATCAGAATCTTTCAAGTCGTTATCATTCAGGAACGCTTTAATAACTTGATCAAACTCTGGCTCCTCGCCACGCAAATATCGCTCGGTCCCACTTTTCCAAGCTGCCTTATCCGGTAGTCCCTTGTGATGTCCATCAATGGCAAATGATCCCTCAAGCTGTTTAATGATGCGGGCATATCCCGCACCCCACGATGCGTGAGGGACGCTGCCTCGTCTGCCACCATTTTCAAGATAATCCTGAAAGGCCAATTGGTATTTACCAAGATCATGCAATAATCCTGCTACTTTCATAATTGGCCGATATGATTCCTTGCAGGAAAATTGTTCAGCAAACTTGGCAGTTTCCTTCAAGTGTTTTGAAAGAAAATGTTTTTCGTTATGATAATTTTCTGAATGAGCAAAATAAGGTTTCATACCATCATCTTTGAGCATTGAGGTAAATTGAAGTTGCCAAGCCTACGCCGTTACAAGATGCTCCATCTCCATCTGCACCAGACGCAGGGGAAGCATGCAGTTCGTGTGCGTCCTGCCAGTCCGGCAGCCCCGCGTGGTGCCCGGCGATGAGATAGGCAAGAATGCGACCGATCTTGCCAAAACGCTCGACGGCAAGCAAAGCCCCAGCAGTGGAGTGATTCACCGTTCCCGCCCTTCCTTCCACACTGGCCTCACCTGCCCGGCGAATATAGCGCTGAAACTCAGGGCAATACTTGCCCATGTCGTGCCAGAGGCCAGCCAAATATCCCCAGGAACCAGCGTCGAAGACACGAGAAAAATCGACTGCCTGGGCCGCAACGGCAGTCAAATGATCGGCAAGTTGCTGCCATTCGTTTTGCTGACAACCTTCCTTGCTATGGGCATAAACATACCTTTCTTCTATATCACTCACTCGCTTTCCCTCATTCACACCTGTTATCACTCTTTGTCAAGATGTCCCTGAACAGAACATTCAGTAGTTCCATGTCTGACTTCATCGGCATGTCCACGCGCGCCATCCGCTCATATCCGGCCAGTTCTGCTTCAATAAATTTGCTGATGGACGGAATACGGGGGCCATCATCCAGTTCTTGGCCTGCAATTTTGCGCACCAGCAGCTTATGCACATCCTGTTGCAGTTCTCCTTTGGGCAACAGGGAATTAACCATCGTGACAAACTTCACTGGAGGCACACTGCCAGTATCTCTAATCCAGCGGATGGCAAGCAAAGGGCGTAGCACATAGAGATATTTTTTCGTGCGCACCCGCTCACCACGTAAATATTCCCGATAATTTCCTTGGGCCATATGCAGGTAGTGATACATGGCTGCTGTAGGTAAAAAATAGTGCGGCAGCAGGCCCCCCAGACGATCCGCAAAATCGTCACGATCCAAATAAACAATCGGCGAACCGAGCCACTCAACCAAAGGGGGGTTCCCTTTATACAGCAAATGAAGCGCCTTCCGCAGATCCCAACCGCTGAAGTCAAGCTCTCCCTCCATAATTTCAATCACATCCCGTTTCCGTTCCACATCAATAGCCATATACCAGTCCCGAGGGTGGACATAAATAAAGCGCACATCGAAATCACTATCCTGAGAAGCAAACCCCCATGCACGGCTCCCGGATTCGCAGGCATAAAGGATACGTACTCCGTACTCTTGTTCAATACCAGAAAGCAATTGCAATATTTGATCTTTTATATCAGCTCTATTTGGCATGCCCAGATATTCACCCTCCTCATCTTTCTGTTCGCTCATCACTATCACGCCTCCTTTTTTCACCGCCCCAACCATTCCAGATATTCGGCCTCCATGGACGATTCAGTCATTGAAGAGACACAAGATCAAGCACCTCACCACCAGCCGTCTCCAGGATATATTCACCGTTTCCCAGATGCAACACCACTTTGGCGGGGGGACGGAATCGTCTGCCATGGGCGCGGAGTAATTCCGGCACTCTCGGGTCGTCGATATCCATGATTTCTTCTTCCTCGTCGCTGTGCATACTCTGCCTCCCCTTGCTGCTGCCGTCGTTAAAAAAAACCACCCCACTCATCCTGCGTGTAAACCGGCACACCCAGATGATGGCAGACGCAGATGCTGTGGCCGATGCCCTGGAGTCCTTGAAAAAACAGGGTGTCGGAACCTTGGGCATTGCCGCTGCGAAACACTGACCTGGGCAGAGTCACGGCCAGCCGCGCCTTCTGCTCCGGCGGAACCTGACGGGTGCCCTTCATCACGACGACCGGCCTGGAATGCCGCCCCTTGGCATGCACTCTTGGATCAAAATCACTCCTCACTTTCATTTTTCCCCCGGTGGCCTCGTATCCCAATAGTCCAAACCTCATTTTCTATCAACCGCCGGAATAATTATCTGTCAGCCCCGCCCCAACCACTCCAGATACTCCGCCAGAATCTCAGGAGCGTGATCCTTCAAGGCGCGGCGGGCGGACAGCATCGACGGATGATGGCCCTGGGTTCGGGCCAGTTCGGCCTGGCGGAGATATTCGCAGGCCCGCGCCTCAAAGGTTTTCGGCTCTGTCTCCAGCTCCACCAGGGGAAGGATGCCGGCAAAGTAGCCATAAATGGGGGCAAGGGCCGGGTCCTGTTCCATAAAAATTTCTCGAAGTCCGGGGACAGGGATCGT
This sequence comes from Desulfocapsa sp., assembly GCA_013426795.1. Lineage (GTDB taxonomy): Bacteria > Desulfobacterota > Desulfobulbia > Desulfobulbales > Desulfocapsaceae > UBA2270. Next base: position 11,891 of record JACDZF010000060.1, read on the forward strand.
CTCCGCTGCAAGCTCACCGGGAGCGAGCAAGAGCGCTGCGGCATACTCGCTTCGCGCCGCATCCTGGCGGCCCTGCCGCCACAGGGCATCGCCAAGATGACGACGCAACAGGCCATTGTCGGGCCAACGGCGGGTCAGAACTCGCAAAGACCTCCCGGCCTCCACATTCTCGTCAAGTTGCAGGTGCAGAACCCCACGACACAAGGCAGGCGGATGGCACCAGACATCGGCCCCGTCCATCCCCGACAAAATTGACAGGAGGTGGCGCAACAGGGATTGGCGCAAGGCCAGATGATAGACCGAACTGCTGAACGAAAACGCGTCAATCCGCTCCCAGAGAAAAACCAGCGCCTTCTCCGCAGGAAGACGGTCGGCCTCGGCCAGGCTCCCTTCCCAGAACTCCGTCTCTTCCTGTCCGCGCTTTGCCCCCGGACAATCGGGACAGAGTTCAAGGGCCTTGGCAAAATGTTGCCTCGCCTCGGCAAATCTCAGCCGGCCAAGGTTCTGACACCCTTCACCCAGTTCAATCGTCTCCCACTGAAAAAGATCAAGCTGCATTGTCCCCTCTTCCGTATTTCTTCCTCTGATTATTTATGCTTTCCACCAGAATACCCCACAAGTGGATCAAACCGTGATCCGCAAGAAAGAATATTTGCATCTTTCGTTATTTTATTCTTGGTACTGCTTCAAGGCCGCCATCAATCTCTTTCTGACCTCGCGGCGCAGTTCGTCGGGCGCGACCACCTCCACATCCGGGCCGTAGCGGAGGATGTCGAGGACCAGCTCGCGCGAGTCACCGTAAGGCAGACTGAGCTGATACAAACCATCATCCAGCCAGACTCCCTGCTGATCCGGGTGCCACTGTTCGGCTGCAATCCAGCGGGCGCGCCGGGGCGTAAAGCGAAGGACGGCAGTGCTGGTGGCCGGGCCGGAGAAAATCCCGAAGGCCCCGGCATAATGGTCATCGAGTTTTTCGTCGGCAATTTCCAGGGCCGTCTCATCGAGCAGAACGATATCAACGACCCGATCCAGGGCAAAGGTGCGGAAGTCTTCGGCCTGATGGCACCAGGTGTCGAGATACCAGTTTTCCCGGTAATAGATGAGTCGCTGCGGGGAGACAACGCGCCGGGAGGGACTCTCGGCGGTACGGTTTTGATAGCATAAATCGATTTTGCGGCGTTGCAGGGTGGCGGAGGCGGCGAGGTGAAAGTTGTCGGGCAGGCAGGCGCGCGTGCCCACCCCGAAAAAACGGAAGCGGCGAAAGACCTCGCCCGTGGACATCTTCCGTGCCTCCAGGATCGACTCAATGCGTTGGCGAAATGGAGAAAACTCACTCCTGAGCAGGCCCGGCTGCATCCGGTTGAGCAGCTCATGGAGGGTCAAAAGAGCATGCAGCTCGGAAACGCTGAACCAGAGACCGGGCAGTTCATGCTGATCAGCACCGCCCCGATCAAGGATATAGCCCTTATATTCCCGGTCGTAGCGGACTGGCGCCCCCAGCTCATCGCGCATCTTTCTTATCACGCGCTTGACTGTGGGCCAGGAGCACTCCATCAGCGCCTCAAGATCCACCGTCGAAACCGGATGCCGATGGGACTGAAAGATTTCACGCAGTTTGTAGATGCGATCAAAGATATTCATGTCTGCCTCCCTGGAAGAAAAAACCGGCTGCTCGAAGAATTCCATTCTTGCCCATACCAGGGGAGAAAGCTACAAGTTTTCCAAGAAAGCGAAAAGGATGGGGAACAAGGGTGGCGGGGCGGGATGAATGGGGGGGCAGGCACGGAATGGAGAAATGAAAAAAGGGGCAATCGGAATGAATCCGAATGCCCCTGTTACAACTGTCCAGCAGATTTACCGCAAATATATGGCGTCCCCAACCGGAGTCGAACCGGTGTTACCGGCGTGAAAGGCCGGTGTCCTGGGCCTCTAGACGATGGGGACCAGTATAAAAATGGTGGGTCGTGCGCGACTTGAACGCGCGACTCTCTGATTAAAAGTCAGATACTCTACCAACTGAGTTAACGACCCGTAAAGCAAAGGCTTATACAAAGTCATCGTCTGCCTGTCAACAGAAAAACATAATCTCAAAGGCGTTTATCATTCCACACCCTGCAAGTCAAGGGAATTCCACATTTTCAGAATTTGGCCCAAGGTCGGCGGCAGCATCCCTCCCCCGGAAGAATAGGTGGGAACCGGACTGAGGGACGATTTTTGATGTGACCGCGGAAAGTGAATGATGTATATTGAACTGCGATTTCGCCATACTTTTCAAGTATTTTGTTATTCATCAGATAGTTATCTTCTTCAAACAGACTTTTCACAGATTTCAGGGCAGGAGTGGTTTATGGGCTTTCTCAACGGTTCGGCAAGTTTTGTCCGTTTCAGCGTCGAAGGTGATCTTCCGGAAAATTTCTGGGATTTTGCCGCCGAACGGATTCAGGCCTTTTCTTTTAAGGATATTGATGACACCTACGATGAATTTTCGGTGGGCTGGGTCTCGGTGCAGAACATGTTTGACGCCGACTTCAACTTCGCCTCCTATGCCAGCGGCGATTATGTCACCCTGTCCCTGCGCAGTGATGAGCGCAAGGTGGCCCCGGCCATCCTCAAAAAATTCAGCCAGAAAGAAGAGGAGCGGATCAAGAAGGAGAAGCAGATTCCCAAGATCGGCCGCACCTTGAAGGTCGAGATCAGGGAGCGGATCAACAGCGAGCTGATGAAAAAGGCGGCGCCCGTTCCGGCGGTGTATGACCTGTGCTGGAACCTGTCGGAATCCACCCTGATTTTTTTCAGCACCAACAAGAAGGCCCACGCCCTGCTGGAAGACCTGTTCAAGGAGACCTTCGGCCTGCTTCTCGTCCAGCAGATCCCCTACTACATGGCGGAGCACCTGCTCGATGACGATGATTGTCAGCGCCTGGCGGCCATCAGCCCGGACATCTTTGTCTAGGCGCCGGAACCACCCCCAACCCCTCCTTGAAAAAAGGAGGGGCTTTGATTGTCAGCTTGCCACCACCTTTACCCTCCTGGATTTGCGGGGCATCCTTGAAAAAAGGAGGGGCTTTGATTGCTTGCCAGCTGACACAAAAAGGAGGGGTTTTGATTGCTTGCCTGCTGGCACCGATGGCGATTAAAGCCTCATCCGACTCTCCTTGAAAAAAGGAGGGGCGGTGCTTGTCAGCTTGGGAGAACGCTGGCAAATAACGCAAAACAAGCAGTTTTACAGTCGTCAGACATAAACCTTTCAGCCTCGCCAACCTCCTCGGCGATGGTAACTCTAGAGTGAGTATCTTATGGATTTAGTTGATCTTAT
>JACDZF010000350.1 GCA_013426795.1 Desulfocapsa sp.
GCGGCACCGCAGCCAGCCCCCAAGGTTGTAAGGAAGACCGAAGAGAAGACCCAGATCCGCGAAGTGGCCATTGGCCGGGCTCGCCGACGGGGCCAGATCAGCGCCGCCAAGCCGTCCATGGCAAGGACGAAAAAACCGAAAGAATAAGGGCAGGAAGGCCGACGGAACCGGTTCATACCCATGGAAATCATCATCATCGCCGCCATGGCGGCCAACCGGGTCATCGGCAAGAACGGCACCATCCCCTGGCACCTGCCGGAGGAACTGCAATGGTTCAAGGCCACCACCATGGGGCATCCCCTGATCATGGGCCGCAAGACCTGTGAATCCATCGGGCGGCCCCTGCCCGGACGTACCACCATCGTTGTCAGCCGCCATCCCCATGCCTCGTTTCCGGGATGCAGGATGGCGGCAAGTCTGACCGAGGCCCTCTGCCAATGTACCGACTGCGACAAGGTCTTTATTGCCGGCGGTGCCCAGATTTACAAGCTGGCCCTGCCCTTCGCCGACACCATTCTGCTCAGTGTGCTTGACCAGGAGGTCGCCGGCGATACCCTTTTCCCGCCCATTCCGGCCCGGGACTTTATCGAAACTTCCACCGAATCCATCCCCGGCCCATCCCCCTACACCCGCGTCACCTATCGACGCCGAAAATAAGGCCCAAAGGTTTAAAGGGATACCATTCGAGCCAAAGGCCCGAATGTCGCAACCTTGAGCCTGTTTCCCTGAGTGCCTCTCTCACGGCTTGATATAGGCAAAGCCCTGATTCTGCAGGTCAATCAAACCGACAATGCCCGCCGGAATGACCTCACACTGGGCCATCAACCCGGCACGAGGAACCTCAAAGCGATGGAGGGCATTGGCGCAGACCTGAAATCGCACCCCTTGTGTCGCCAGCTCCTGAACCATCCCCTGAAAGGGCGCGGCCTCGGCATCGGCCATCAAGACCACCGCCGGGCCATTGAGCAGGACAACCAGATTATGCCCCTGACCGGGGATGGCGTTCAACAGATTGAGAACATTGTTCAGGGCCAGTTGAAAAACCTGGCCATCCTTCTGATCCACATGAAAAACCGCCTTGTAGTCCATCCTTTCTCCTTTTATTGACTGCGTTTTTGTGTCCCTGATCTTCCCCGCCCGCAAATCCGGCCCCTCGCCAAATCCGGGATAAACAACCCGGCCACCCTCCAAACTTTTTATTTGACTTTATCAGTTTTATTCCCTAGCATGGCAGAATTAAAGGGGTATTGAGAAAGATATTGAATGACAATTCAGCGCCCTTGTGCCCATGGTACGGGACACCGTTCCCGGCCACAAAGACTCAAACGAATACCGTACCCCATTCGTGAGGGGTGAGACTTTTCTCCTCTTCCATGATAAAAAAGGGGAAAGGCTTGAAAGGGGAAGGCGGTCTGCTTCAGACTTAGCGGGCAGATTGTAAATTTTCTTTATTACCATGAGAGCAAAAGGAGAAGAGGGTGAAATTTTCAATCCAAAAATCGTACAAGGTACTGATGCTGACTCCCGC
>JACDZF010000061.1 GCA_013426795.1 Desulfocapsa sp.
GTATCATGTTCGGGTTGTCGTTCGCCGCTGTCCTGTCCCTGATCGTAACGCCGGTGCTCTATGCCATTTTCTACAAGATTAAGGAATCGTCGAGCAATACCCCCAGCATCCAAAAATCATAAACCAATGGGTGTCTGGAAAAGTCGAAGCCTCTTTCACCCGCAACTTGGGGCCGGTGGATCTTCAGACTGACTTCAACGACCGCCACCATTGGTGAGCCTTTGGCAGGCATTTCCTGGTGCCAGATTTTCCAGGCCAGCGCTCTCACAGGGTGGCTTGAAGTGGTTCTGAGAGGCCTGCTATAAGCCGAGGAACCTTGGGCCGACGATGGAGAACCTGCTTGATCGAGGGGCGGACAGACATCAGAGTACGGCAACTGATGGTGCGGTTCCTGGAAGAGGAGCCGGGTTTATGGGGGTCGTCTCGGAAAGCGACTCCTTATCGCCCTTTCCCCTTCGTTTTTGTTTGGTGTATGATGTATGACGCGCTGACGCCGGATGGATATCTCCTCTGCGAGGGCCAACTGAAGACGAATCCAACACAATCAAAAAGGAGAATCCAATGCCGACATCACGAACCGAATCATTAGGCGCACCGTATGTCTCCACAGGCCACCTGCCGGATCAGGAGGTCGTCAGGAATTTGGTCGCCGAGGCCTATGATCGCTTCAAGTCGCACAGCGAAGGTGAGAACTCGCAAGTTTACCCGGCGCTCGCACGGGTGCCGAGCGATCTCTTTGGAATATGTGTGGTGGGAACCAGCGGCAATGTCTTTGCGGTCGGGGATTCAGACTACGAGTTTACGATCATGAGCGTTTCCAAGCCCTTTATTTTCGCTCTGGTCTGCCAGGCGCTGGGGGTCGAGAATGTTCGGCAGAAAATTGGCGTCAATGCCACCGGCCGGGCCTTCAACTCGCTCGAAGGCATTGAGCGGGGGCCGGGCGGCCAGACCAACCCGATGGTGAACTCGGGGGCGATCGCCACCACCAGTCTGGTGCCGGGTGACACTCTTGCGGCCAAATGGACGTTCATTCATGAAGGATTGTCGCGTTTTGCCGGTCGCACCCTGCCGCTCAATGAAGAAGTCTATGCCTCCGCCTCAGCAACCAATTTCCGCAACCAGAGTATCGCCCGCATGCTCCAGAGTTACGGCCGTATTTACATCGATCCAGCCCAGGCAGTGGATCTCTACACCAAACAGTGTGCCTTGAATGTGAGCGCCAGGGACCTGGCAGTGATGGGCGCGACGCTGGCCGATGGCGGAGTGAATCCGATCACCGGGGAACGCGTGGTGGACGCCAGTGTCTGCCATTACGCGCTGGCCGTGATGACCACTGCCGGTTTGTACGAGACCTCGGGCGACTGGCTGTTTGACATCGGCTTGCCGGGCAAGAGTGGAATCGGTGGCGGGATTGTCACTGTTTCTCCAGGCAAGGGCGGGCTCGGAACCTTTGCCTCACCGCTCGACAGTGCCGGCAATAGCGTCAAGGGCCAACTGGTGGCCAAGTTCCTGTCGCAACGGCTGGGTATGGACCTCTTCGTTTCGCAGCCGGAAAAGTGAGCACCTTTAACCACTCCCTTCCACCCGTCATCTCAATAAATCAAACCCTGAGGAAGAACACACCATGAATACACAAAACATCTCACATGCTGGAGACGAACCCCAGGATCCCTGGCTGCCGATGATCGTCATCGCCATGGGTCAGGCGCTGATGTCCTTCAATGTCGCCGCCTTGCCCATTTCGATGGGCGGTATGGTCAGCGACTTCGGCGTACCCCCGACCACCGTCGGCACCGCGATCGTGATGTATTCGCTGAGTGTTTCCGGCTTCATCATGCTCGGCGCCAAGCTCGGCCAGCGCTTTGGTTCCAAGGTCTTCTTCCAGGCGGCGGTCTCGCTGTTTCTCGTCGCCCTGATCCTTATGGTGCTCAGTCCGACGGCGAGCGTGATGCTTGCAGCGCAAGCTCTGTGCGGTCTGGCCGGCGCTGCCCTGGTGCCGACACTGGTGGTGCTTATCGCCAACCATTTCCGCGGCGGGCAGCAGGCCAAGGCGCTGGGCTGGCTGGGATCGGCGCGGGCCATGGCCGGGGTCCTGGCGTTTCTGATCATCGGCACCCTGGAACGCTTTGTCAGTTGGCGAGTTGCCTTCAGTCTGCTCATCGTTCATGCCCTTGCCATCCTCATTCTGAGTTTCAAGCTCAAGCCCTCCACCAGCCGGCCCGAGGTAAAAATTGACTTCTTTGGCGTGGTCCTGGTTTCGTCGGCGGTTATCCTGCTCAGCTTCGGTTTCAATAACCTCAGGAGCTTTGGCCTGTTCATGGCCCGGCCTGCGGCGCCCTTCGACATTCTCGGCATTTCGCCCGCACCCCTGATGATCGTGGCCGGCCTGGTGCTCGGCTCGGCCTTCCTGGTCTGGACCCGCAAACGCCAGACCGACAATAAAATGCCGCTGTTCGCCCTTGAGGTGGTCGAATCGGCCAAGGAGCGGGCGGCGGTACTGATGATGTTCATCATCGTCGGCATGGAGGCGGCCACCAATTTCTCGGTGCCCCTTTACATCCAGATCGTCCAGGGCCGCGACGCCTTCCAGACTGCCATCGCCATGATGCCATTCAACTTGTCGGTGTTCTTTACCGCCATCCTCATCGTCAAACTCTACCACCGCCTGACGCCGCGCCAGATCGCCGGCTACTCCTTCGCCCTGGTGGCCGCCGGGGCTTTCTGGCTGGCCTTCGTCGTCAGCAACAACTGGAGCACCTTCCCGGTGCTGATCGGCCTCGTCGCCTTCGGCATCGGCCAGGGCGCACTGGTGACGCTGCTCTTCAACGTTCTGGTTACCTCTTCGCCCAAGGAACTGGCGGCTGATGTCGGGTCATTGCGCGGCACCGCCAACAACCTCGCCGCCTCCGTCGGCACCGCCGTCATGGGGACCCTGATGGTCGCCGTGCTCAGTGCCGGCGTCATGAGCAGCCTGACCGCAAGTCCGGTGATCACGCCCGATCTGAAGCAGCAGGTCGATCTCGACAGCATCAACTTCCTCAGCAATGTGCGCCTTGAAGAGCGTTTGAAGAGCACCACCGCCACGCCCGACCAGATCGCCGAGGCGATACGGATCAATGAGGAGGCGCGTCTGCGTGCGCTCAAGATCGCCTTCTTTGCCCTGGGTTCCCTGGCCCTGCTGGCCATTTTCCCGTCCCGCAGGCTGCCGGATTATCGGCCCGGCGAGGTGCCGGAGGAAAAACTCCAGAAAACCTGAGATCCTGACTCCAGCGCAGCTCCAGTATCCGCCTTCGTGGCACCGCCCCAAGCGCCGTTCATTTCTTGGTGTTTGGGGCGGTGCTCGTGGCCCTGCCGGGCTTGCCACCTCGTCCAGAGCCGGATTCCAGACCGCCTCCAGTCTTGGACCGGTTCATCTCCAGCAAAGCCTGGGCGTTGCCCAGGATCATGGCGATTCTGCCGGTGATTCTCGGTGTGTTCGGAATTCTCGCTCCCTTCTTCCAAGGGTACGGCAGGACCCGAAGAAAACACCATTCGCTCGGCCGGATTAGACCCAGCGGGGATTCATGGTCAGGCAGATGGACAGCCAGGCTTTGTCATGCGGCAGGTCGAGGGCGCGCCAGATCCGCTCGCGCAGTTGGTCCTGTGCGGCGATGCTCTGCAGGGAGAAATCAGGTCCGACGACGATGTCGACCTCGATGAAGCGGGTGCGCCCGGTTTTCACCACGTGGTGGATATAGCGGACAATGTCGTGCTCGGCCTGTATTTTTTCCATCACCGCCTCAAGCCGCCGGGTGATCTCGTCGTCATCGCCGGTCATGAGCAGAACCTCGGCAAAGCTCTGCCGCAGCACTTTTAAGGGGCAGGGGATTGCCAGCAGCGCCATCACCGAGACCAGCACCGGGTCGGCGTAACGCGCCCACACGCTGCGGAAGGGTTCGTGCAGAAAAAGCAATACTGCGAAGCCCAGCAGCGTCACCATGCTGAAGCCAAAGTCGATCAGCCATTCCCTGGCATCGGCCTCGATCAGTGGGGATTCGATTTGCCGTGCTACCCGTCGCATAGAGGCCCATAGCGCCAGGCTCAAGGCGCCGCTGACGAGACCGAACCAGATCACGCCCCCGGCATCGACCTCGTGGCCGCCGATGCGGATGCCCTCGATGCCGTTGATCAGCGCGTAGAGGCAAATCAACAGGACCATCAGGCTATTGACGCTGAGCACCAGCGGCTCCAAATGGGAATAGCCGAACGGAAAGCGCCGGTTCTCCTTCTTCACCACCAGCCTGGCCGTCAGCAGGCTGAGACCCGAGCCGATCAGGCTGAAAAAGGAGAAGATGCCGTTTAAGATGATGACATCGGATGCCAGAAAGAGGCCGTAGGCGATGCTGCCGAACGCCACCACCAGGACGCCGCAAATGCTTATAAGCAGTGTGCGCTGCTCGATGATACTGGCGTGTTCTGTGGTTGGCATAGCAGCAAACCTCAATGCTGTCGCATTAGTCAAAGTGTTAGAGAGGGAAAGTTCGGGGGACAGTATACAAAAAAAATCCGGCCAGCGGTGGTTCTCTGCGCCTAACGGCAGACTGGAGGCCAGGAAAACCCAGCAGCGGGCAGGCAGCAATTGAGGATTCCGCTGCCTTCCTTGAGCTCCAGACTTCCCTGCCCGGTCTGACCGGTACGGATCCTAAATGATGGGGGAAACGCGTGATTGCAAGACCTGACCCCCCTCCCTAGTCCAGGATCTTGGCCAGCACCAGGACATAGAGTGCCCCCACCGACAACTGCAACACCGTGATCGGCAGCCCGATACGCATGAACTGCACGAAGCTGACGCGCCGGCCCTGAGCCGCACAGATGCCGACGGCGACGATATTGGCCGCGGCACCGATCAGCGTGGCATTGCCGCCCAGGGTCCCGCCGAACATCATCGCCACGAACACCGGCAGGGTGGCATCGGGCCAATCGGCAAAACCTTGGGCAAGCGCGATCTCAGGCACGGCCCCGGCCACCACCAGGTAGCCGGTGACCATCACCAGCGAGGCCGCCACCACCGGGATGTTGGCCAGCAGGCTTGAAAGGATGGCGATGCCACCGAGGGAGAGGAAGGCGACCGCCATGATATCGTCCCCAAACCACATGTAGAGCTGGAGGGACATGCTTTGCAGCAGTTCGGTCTTGATGATGGCATGGACCAGCGTGAAGATGGCGGTGAGGAACACCAGCGACTTCCAGTCCACGTCCCGGATCACGTCGACGACCGGCTCGATACCCACGCCATAGACCACAAGCAGTGCCAGCGAGGCACCGATGATCGCGACCCCAGGCGGTACGATATTATTCGGCAGGGACTCTCCGATCACAAACAGCAGCACCATGATGAGGAGCACCAGCAACGCCAGCACCAGAAAGATCGGACGCTCGATGACAACGCGCGGGCGCGCAGCCGGCAGTGGCGTCCGCGTCGCCCATACCTCCGGCAGCAGGAAGGGCAGTAGCGGCAAGATGGCGAGCACGGCCAGCAGTCCACCCAGGCTCACCATCCGCAGATACGCGGCAAAGGACAGCCCGATCGCCCTGCCGACGAGAAATGTGGCGGGATCGCCCACCAGGGTCAGCATGCCGGCTGCGTTGCTGACAATGGCCGTAACGATCAGCGGTCCGACAAAGTCGACCTTCAGTGTCTTGCAGACGCCGATGATGACCGGCGCCACCAGAATGACGGCGGTGGCATTGGGCAGCACGGCGCACACCGGTGCCACCAGTGCCACGATAAGGAGCAGAAGCCGCTTGCCACTGCCGCCCGTGGCCCGCAGAAAGGCGTCGCCAAGCCATTCGAAGATCCCCGTCTTGGCGGTCATCCGCGCCACCACCATGCCGCCGAAAAGCAAGGCCAGCGGACCGCCGGCGGTGTGGACGATGGGCATCAGGTCGGAGCCGTCGAGGATACCGAACACGATCAGGAGACTGACCCCGATGAGGGCGGCGACCGCCATGTCGATGAGATCGAAGGCGATCAGGAGGATCACGGCGGCGAAGATGCCGATGGTGAAATATATCTGAAAGTTGGTCATCAGGGCCTCACGTTAGTCAAGCGACGGCGCATAGTGCAGTCCGCCTTGGTTCCAGAGCCGATTGAGACCGCGCTCGATCTTGAGCGGACTGTCGCGCCCGACGTTGCGCTCATAGATCTCGCCATAGTTGCCGACGGCCCGTACGATCCGCTGACCCCAGCCGGGCGTGACCCCCATCGAGCGCGCCAGCAATTCCCGCTCGTCTTCGGTGGCCCGCAGCAGGGGGTTGCTGCCTTCAGCAATGACGGCATCGAGGTTGTCACGCCCGATGCCGTATTGCTCCGCGAGGATGAGGACGTTGAGCACCCAGCGGATGAGCGAGGTCCACTCCTGATCTCCTCCCCAAACGACCGGGCTGATCGGTTCATTGGAGATGCGCTCGGGGAGGATCACGAACTCTTGCGGACCATTCTGTGCCAGCAGACGCATGGCGGCCAGTTGGGCCGAATCCGCAGTGTAGGCGTGGCAATCGCCGGCAAAGAGGGCGGCTGCGGCCTTGGCGGCCGAGTCAAGCACCAGCGGCTTCAACGACCAGCCTTTCATCTTGAAATAGTAGGTCAGGTTGCGCTCGTTCGTCGTTCCCTTCTCCACACAGATCGTCGCCCCATTGAGGTCGGCAAGCGTTGTCAGGTTGGCGGCGGTTGGAACCATGAAACCCTGGCCGTCGAAGAACAGGATCCCGGGAAACTGGACCTTCAGCACCGCCTCGCGGGTCAGTGTCCAGGTGGTATTGCCGAGCAACAGGTCGATCCGTTGCATCTGCAGCACCGGGAAACGGGCCGAGGTGCTCACCGGCACGAAGGCGACCTTGTCCGGGTCGTCCAGGACAGCGGCCGCCACCGCGCGGCAGAAGTCCACGTCCAGTCCATGCCAGACTCCGGCTGAGTCCATTTCGGAGAAACCGGGGGTGCTTTCGCTCACCCCGCAGCGCACCTGCCCGCGGGCCTTGACGCCGGCCAATACCTCTCCCGCCCCGGCCCGTGGCACGATAATGAGCGAGAGGATCAGCATGGCGGTACACCAAAGAGTCACAACGAGCTTCATCCAGGGCCTCCCAAAGCTGTGAGTGTTGCCATCAAGGGTCGGGGTGCGCCAGCCCCTGAGATTGTGCCGATGGGGGTTCTGCCACCCACCGACGCGCCGCAAACCTTCGACCAAAGTGCCTTTCGCCGCCCCTTATCCCCCTGGGGTTGTGTGTCCGTCGCAAAACCTTCGGGACGGGGCGAAGACCCCCGTCCCGAAGGTAATACGCAAACGCCCGGCCCCACGCCACCGTCGCCATAACGACCCCCCGAGGAAAACCGGCTCTTCACCACAATTCCGGGATCCAGCGCCGATGGGTTATGGTTGCCTCGTCGTCGTAGGCATGGCGCGTGTCGCGATCGGGCAGCTTGACCTTCTTCCGGGGGAGGGAGTCGTAACGGAACTGGCTCAGCAGGTGACTGATCACATTGAGGCGCGCCCGTCTCTTGTCGTCGGAACGGACAATGTGCCAGGGCGCGACATCGGTGTCGGTGGCACTGAGCATGGCGTCGCGGGCCCGGGAGTAGTCGTACCAGCGCACCCGTGACGGCAAATCCATGGCCGAGAGCTTCCATTGGCGGACGGGGTCATCGATGCGGGCGCGAAAGCGGCGCGCCTGTTCGGCATCGCCGACCTCGAGCCAGTATTTGATCAAGGTAATGCCGCTCTCGACGAAGCTTCGTTCGAACGATGGACAGAAATCGAGAAAGCGTACCCTCTCCTGCTCGGTACAGAAACCCATCACGGTTTCGACACCGGCCCGGTTGTACCAGCTGCGGTCGAAGATGACCACCTCCCCGGCGGCGGGGAAATGGTTCAGGTAGCGTTGCACATAGTATTGGCTCTTCTCGCGGTCGGACGGGGCCGGCAGGGCCACGACCTGAAATACCCGGTGACTGACCCGTTCCGTGATCGCCTTGATCGTGCCCCCCTTGCCGGCGGCGTCGCGCCCCTCGAAGACGATGATCACACGCTGCCCGGTGCGCTTGATCCAGTCCTGAAGCGCACATAACTCGGCTTGCAGGGTCCGCAGTTCGCGCTCGTAATCGTCGCGCCGAAGTTTGTCTCCGGCCCCACCATCCTTCCTGTTCTTCGATGGCGCCTCTTTCCGCCGGTTCTGTTTCTTGACCTCTTTATCACTCACTGTCGGATCTCCTTGTCAAACTTGGCGAGAACAGACCGGGACGGCGGCTGCCCCCGGTGGTCGGATGTCGGCCTCATGGCAGCGCCGCCCTGGTCTTCGCGCCCCCGGCCTCAACCGAGGTTACGGCCTGACGCAAGCTGGGAGTGGCGCGGATGACGAGCTTCTCGATCTCGACGATCAGGAAGAACAGGAACCCGCCCAGGAACAGCCAGGGCCAGATCTCAAGGGGAATCGCCTCGTTGTGGAACAGTGCCTGCAGGGGCGGCGCATAGGTGAACAGGAGCTGGAGCACCACCACCGCCCCGATCCCCATGGGCAGGTAGCGGTTGCCGCGATGGCCCTTGATGGTGAGGGACGAATCCAGCAGGAAGCGGCTGTTGAGGAGGTAAAAGACCTGGCCGATGGTGATCGCATTGACCGCCACCGTGCGTGCCAACTCGTCGGAGGCACCCTGGCCCTTCATCCAGAAGAAGGCGATGAGGGTATAGGCGAGCAGGGCCAGCCCGACGAAGAGCACCCGCCAGATCCCGAATCCAGTGAGGATCGGGCGGTCGACCGCGCGTGGTGCGCGCAACATCACGTCCAGCTCATGGGGCTCGAAGGCGATCACCAGGCCGAGTGCGACTGAGGTCACCATGTTCACCCACAGGACCTGGGGCGCCGTGATCGGCATGACGAAGCCGAAGAAGATGGCCACCGCGATGACCAGCGCCTGGGCGACATTGGTGGGCAGCATGAAGAGGATGGCCTTCTCGATGTTGTTGTAGACGGTGCGGCCTTCTTTCACCGCCGCGGTGATGGAGGCGAAGTTGTCGTCGGCCAGGATCATCCCGGCTGCCTCCTTGGTGACCTCCGTCCCCTTGATCCCCATGGCGACCCCGATGTCCGCCTTTTTGAGGGAGGGCGCGTCGTTGACGCCGTCGCCGGTCATGGCGACGATCTGCCCATTGGCCTGGATCGCCTTCACCAGGCGCAGCTTGTGCTCGGGGCTGGCGCGGGCGAAGACATCGACATCGCGCACCGTCTCCTGCAGGGCCGCCTCGTTCATCTCCTCGATCTCGGCCCCTGCCACCGCCGTCTTGCCGTCGCCGATGCCGAGCATGCGGGCGATGGCCGCAGCAGTGATCTTGTGGTCGCCGGTGATCATGGTGACGCGGATGCCGCCGTCGTGGCAGGCCTTCACCGCCTCGATGGCCTCCTGGCGCGGCGGGTCAAGCAGGCCGATGAGGCCGAGCAGCACCAGGTTCCGGGGCAGGCTGGCCGGGCTCAGGGTGCCGGATACGACCCCGGGATTCTCGCTCCATGCCAGCGCCAGGACTCGCTCGCCCTGGGCCGCGAACTTGTCCGCGATCCCCTCGAAGTGCCCGAGGTCCAGCGGGGCAGCCGCACCGGACGCCGTCTGCTGACGATCGCAGTTGCCCAAGATGACCTCGGGCGCCCCTTTGACGAGGAGGATCTCCCCGCCATCGGCTGAGCGGTGCAGCGTCGCCATAAACTTGTGCTCGGACTCGAAGGGGATGGCGTCGATGCGCGGCCAGGCGTCAAGCTCTGCCTGGCGCTCGATGCCGAGCTTGCCCGCGAAGGGGTAGAGGGCCCCCTCGGTGGGGTCCCCCTGAACCTTCCAGACCCCATCCTCACTCAGCAGGACCGCATCGTTGCACAGCATCGAGACTCGGCCCATCAAGGCCAGCGCCGGGTCCTTGGCCGCGGGCTGACCGTCCTTTCTGACCTCGCCCTCGGGCGCGTAGCCGTTGCCGCTCACCTGGTAGAGGGAGTCGGCGGTGGCGACGGAGACGACCATCATCTCCATAAGGGTCAGGGTCCCGGTCTTGTCCGAGCAGATGCGCGACACCGAGCCCAGGGTCTCGACCGCCGGCAGGCGGCGGATGATGGCGTTGCGGCTCGCCATGCGCTGGACGCCGATGGCGAGTGCGATGGTGATGATCGCCGGCAGGCCCTCGGGGATCACCGAGACGGCGATGCCGACCACCGCCTGAAACAGCTCGACAAAGTCCATTCTGATTACCCACTTGCCATAGGCAAAGACGAGGACGCTGACGACGGCGATGACGGCGGTAATGGCATAGCCGAACTGCTTGATCTGGCGCAGCAGGGGGGTCTCGAGCGAACTGACGCCGGCCAGCATCGAGTTGATGCGTCCAAGCTCAGTGTCGCTGCCGGTGGCGACCACCACGCCGGTGGCCCGTCCGGAGACGACCATGGTGCCGGAGAAGCCCATGCAGTGGCGGTCGCCCACCGTCGCCTTCTCCGGAACCGGGTCGGTGGACTTGTCCGCCGGCACCGACTCGCCGGTGAGCGCGGCCTCCTCGGTGCGGAGATTCTTCACCTCGGCAAGACGCAGGTCCGCCGGGATCTTGTCGCCCGACTCCAGCAGGACGATGTCGCCGGGAACCAGGTCCTCCGCCGGGATCAATCGGGTCTCGCCGCCGCGCAGGGTGCGGGCCTCGGCGGAGAGCATGTTGCGGATGGACTCCAGGGCCTGCTCCGCCTTGCCCTCCTGGATAAAGCCGAGCAGGGCGTTGATGAGGACCACGCCAAGGATGATGCCGGCGTCGATCCACAGGCCCAGCATAAGCTTGGTGAACCCGGCGCCGATCAGCACATAGACGAGGACATTGTTGAGCTGGGACAGAAATCGCATAAAGGGCCCGCGCTGCTTGCCGGCCGGCAGGCGGTTTGGTCCGTGGAGCTGGAGGCGGTCGGCGGCCGCCGCCGCGTCGAGCCCCTGCGCCCGATCGGTGCTGAGTCCTGCCAACACCTCGGCCACGCCCTGAGCGTGCCACGGGGGGGTCGGGTGAGAATTCCGGGTTTCTTCGGCAGTAGCCATCGATGGTCTCCCTTAGGTGGGGCCGGTGGGGCCAGTGTTGCCCCCATCAGGCTTTTTAGTCTCTTGCAAGAGGCGCCAACTCGGCGCCCGTTTGAGCCTGCGAACGGGAAAGTGATAAGGAGTCGCTTTCTGAGCTGACCCTGAAAAATGCGGTTCCGGCGCAGGGAACTGCGCTGTCAGTGGATAAAAGTATAGAGTCTGCCCCTCAATATGGCAAGCTTTCTTTCATCGACCGAGGTTCTTGCTTGCCAGCCATTTTAAAACTCAATCAAGCCGCCCGCGAGGGCAAATTCGCGCCGTTTCCGGCGGCACTCCCCCGTCACCGACTTCCGGTCGTCACCGGTTAAGCACCATGGTCCGTCACCTGCCGCGCTGGGCACTGTTTAGACAGAGATTTCCCCAAGAAGCACGCTCCGCGGCAGTATCGAGATCGCCATATTCTCGGCCACGCTGTAAATGCGCCGCAGCTTGTCGAGCATCTCGATCTGCACGCGGTGCTTGAGCAGGCGGTCCGGGTCGTCCAGAGCGAGACGTGCGGCCTGCTGCCGCTGGAGCTCGGAGCTGAGCCCCAGGACCGTGTCACGATTGGCGATAACGGTCTGCGCCGCCCGCTCGTCACTCTCCACCAATGCCCCCAGCGCGGCATGCGCGGACTCCTGTATCGCCAAGAACAGCCGTGCCAGCAGTTCAGTGGTCTCTTTGGAATTGGTGATATTCGCCTCCTTCAGGGTCTTGGCCAATGGTGCCAGTTCGCGGCCGATTGCCCGGGCCATGTTCTCGACCTCGCCGGTGGCGGCAACGAGGTGCGCATGCTCGTCAGCCTCGGCGTCGCTCAGCTCACTCCGCCCGATGTGTTGCAGATAGGCGAGCATCGCTTCGCGCAGCACCACGATCTGGTCGTACTGCTGCGACAGTTCGCTGAAGTTCCTGGCGGCGAAGGCCGACTTGACCTTCGCCAGCATCGCTTCGGTCAGCTCACCCATGTGCCCGAGTTCCAACCGCGCCCGCTCCAGGGCCATTGCCGGCATCTGGATCAACGCGTCGTCGAGATACCTGGGGCAGATGATGGCCTTCTCCTCTATTATCGCCCGGTCGGGGATGATTTTAATGGCCAGCTTCGCAAATAACGCCGCAAACGGCAGGAAGATCACCGTGTTGCCCGTGGCCCAGATGGTTGCCGCGTTGGCGATCTGGCGCGGCACCTCTTCGGCAAGCCGCGCCACTCCCTGCAGATGCTCGGCCACCGGCGAAACCAGCTCGGCGAGCCCCGCCAGTGGAGCAATGAAGGGCATCCAGACCAGGGCACCCAT
This sequence comes from Desulfocapsa sp., assembly GCA_013426795.1. Classification (GTDB taxonomy): domain Bacteria; phylum Desulfobacterota; class Desulfobulbia; order Desulfobulbales; family Desulfocapsaceae; genus UBA2270. Next base: position 12,394 of record JACDZF010000061.1, read on the forward strand.
CACATTGAACAGGACGTGCACGGTGGCCGCGCGCTTGGCATCCTGTGGTTTGCCGATGGCGGCCAGTATTGCCGTGATCCCGGTGCCGATCTTGGCCCCGAAGAGGATCGCGATACCGGCCGGCAGCGACAGCAGCCCCTGGGTCGCCATAACCACCGCAAGGCCGATGGTGGCCGAGGACGATTGCACCAAGGCCGTAAAGGCGGCGCCGGCCAGCATCCCCAGAAACGGGTTCTGCAAGGATTGCAGGAGCTCGGCAAAGCCCGCGTGGGTGCGCAAGGGCGACATGGCCGCACCCATCACCGACATACCATAGAAGATCAGACCCAGCCCCATCAACATCGCCCCATAGTGGCGGGCGACACCCTGCTTCTTTACGAAGGTCATGAGAAAGCCGATGGCGATCAGGGGATAGGCGAGGGCGGTCGTGTTGAACGCCACGATCTGCGCCGTCACCGTGGTGCCCACATTGGCACCGAAGATCACCCCCACCGACTGCACCAGGGTCATGAGCCCGGCACTCACGAAACCCACCACGAGCACCGTGGTCACCGAGGACGACTGGATCACCGCAGTCACGATGGCCCCGGTGATGGCACCCAATATCGGGTTACCGGTCAGCCTGGCCAACAGGGTGTTCATCTGCTTGCCGGCGGCTGCCTTCAGCCCGTCGGTCATCTTCTCCATTCCATAGAGGAACAGCGCGAGCCCGCCGAGCAGCTCGACGGTCATGGTCAGGGGGCCTGGTTCAGTCATGGTCAACCTCTCTTCTCTCCTGGCAATACAAAGATCCGCTTACCACCCGAGCCTTTTGCAAAAAGACAGCAGATTGCATTTTTGCGCAGGGCAGGGCATTTCATAACACGAAATTATTGAATTTCATGGCATCTCGTAGGAGAGTTTTTTATCCCCAAAAACTAATCGAGGAGCATGCCACAAAGCTTACAGGCAGCATAGCACGGTTGCCGGGACCTGTCCAATGGTGTCTTTTCCCCCATCTCAACTCGTGCTTACCAACAGCGTTGCCGGGATAAGAAGAACGGCTGGCAGCAATTCTGAAAATTGTCCAAGTCGACCTTTCTGCCAGGTTGCCGATTGTCTGACATCGTGCAACCAAGAAAAATGTCAAGGGCTAGAAGATGTCATGGAACCGCACTCAACCGCAACTGACTTGGTGCAGGTCATGGTTCAAGGACACGCCAGGGTATCCCGTCAGCCGATGTTGGGAGTCATCATCCTGTTTTCAGGACCCGCATCGCGACCCCGTGGGGTTCTGGCGGCATGGACCTCGCTCAGTGCCCCATGCGCCAGCGATAGAGGCGCATGGGTGGCACGTTCAGCAGTTCGAAAGCCACGCCCGGATTGCCCAGAACCGGCCGCGCCAGGTGCCCGACGTGTCCGCGGAACTGGTAGGCGACGAAGCGTCCGCCCAGTGCCAGGTTGTCGCGGATGGCCTCGATGATGGCGTTGCCGACAGACCTGGGCATGGTTGAAAAGGGGATGCCGGAGATCACCACATCGGGGGATTCCAGACCATACTGCTTGAGAATGGCCGTGAGATCCACGGCGCTGCCGGTGTGGGCGATGAGTCGGGGGTCACCGAGGGACTTGAGGATTTCGATGAACTTTGGTTCCAGATCGATCACCAGTAAACGGGCATCGGCCGGCATGGCCTGCAGGATGGCGCGGCTGGTGCCACCGGTACCGGGGCCGAGCTCGACCACGGTACGGGCCGAACCCAGTTCCGACAGGGAAATGATCCGGCGTTCCAAAAAACGCGAACTCGGGATGATCGAGCCGACCTGTTCGGGGTTTCGCAGAAATCCACGGAAGAAATCCAGATGCCGGGATCTGCGGGAATGAGTCTTCTTGGGGATATTCTCCACCACCTTCTCCTTGATTGAGTTGACCATAAACGTCTGGACAGGCCGGCGCCTGGATGAGAGTTTCAGATTCTAAGAGCCGTGTGCTGGAGCCGTCATCAAGACCTTATCGCCTCAGTGCGGGGATAAGGAGCCGCTTTTATGCGGCGACCCTGAAAGATGCGGCTTCTGCACAAGGAACTGCGCTATGAATGGGGGTAATGATAGCCCCTTCCCTTCGATAGAGCAAGCTTTCCATCGCCTGCTTCTGCGCTTGGCAGGCGTCTCCCCACCAAACCAAGGGACCCGGAAGCGCAAATTTGCCCCCGTTTCGGGCAGCGCTCACCCTTAACCAACTTGACAGTCTTATCCTGAAAAAAATCAACCTGAAAACCAGCCGCGCCTATCATATCAAATTGAACTTTCAGGAGATATTCAACCAATCAGATGAAGGTGCAGAGCGTTTATTGAAAAAATGGTATTTCTGGGCAACTCACAGCCGTTTGCAACCGATCATAGAAGCAGCCCACACAATGAAGCGCCACTGGGATGGTGTTCTCCAATGGTTTCAATCGCGAATAACCAATGGCATCCTTGAAGGAATCAACAGCTTGATTCAGGCCGCCAAGGCCAGAGCACGAGGCTACAGAACAGCGAAGAATTTAATTGCCATGATTTACCTCATCGGTGGAAATCTTAAATTTAGCTTACCCACTTGAAACAGCGAGGAGCCGAAAATAATAATTTTCCCTGTAGTTGCAACTCAATGTCATTAACTTAAAGAGTCGGCTTGTAAGTTTGGTAAAATTTTCTTTTTGATCTTTTATGGTTTCGAGGGTTGCTTCTTCCTGGTCTTATCGGTTCGATAG
>JACDZF010000351.1 GCA_013426795.1 Desulfocapsa sp.
CGACCAGTTTGGGGCTGAGTGCTTCGGTTAGGCACATTATTTCGAGGCCGCACCCGGGGCATTGGGCATTATCTCAATTGGGCAATGGATTTCCGCCCTTCCGGCGCTCCGGCTCTTCTCTTGCTACCCGAAAACTTCGCGAAGTACATCGGGCCGCTGCCTTGCAATCCGAATCAATGATGCTGCCGCCCGACTGGGTTGTCTTCGACCTTGCTCCCAATCTTGAAGGGTTCTAACCGATACGCCGAGAAGCTCCGCAAACTGTGGTTGAGACAGACCGGTCTTGTTTCGTGCCTCCACCACGGGCGAAAGCTGAACGGTATGAATAGCACCAACCTTTTCGGCTTTGATGCTCCTCACTGCGTCCAATGCTTCTTGCCAAACATCGCGATCCAAGTCACGTTCGATCAATTCTTTTTCACTAAGAGCCATTGACAAGTTCCTCCTTCAGTGCCTTGAGGATATGCGCTGGTGCGTTATCCTGCCGGGATTTGGCGTAGATCGTCAGAAGCCAGATCAGGCTTTCGCCGAGTTGGTTGTAGTAGATGACTCTCACGCCGCCTCGTTTACCTTGGCCGTCTCGGGACCAGCGTATCTTGCGAACGCCGCCCGACCCGGGCACGACATCTCCCGTTTCGGGGTAGCGCGCAAGCCAAGCGGCGAACTTGCCGCGCTCATCTTCTGACAAATAGTCCGGCCAACGCGCAGAGAAGACGGGGGATTCGATAAGGGTGAACATACAGCGAATCCTACGGCAAAGCCGTATGCCTTGCAAGCTCAAACATTAACCTTGTCGTGACCCATTTTTCCCCGCATTTTAGTGCAGCGACTTAGGGGCCGGAAAGAAGTTGTTCAAGACCACGCCAGGCACCAGCACGAGGCAACCTTTCCAGTGGGTTCACAAGGCCAGCTTCCTGCAATGTGTACTGCATACGGCCGTAGTTGCACGGAGCGCACGTAACGACCAAGTTGGTGAGTATGTTCTCGCCGCCGCGTGAGTGCGGAACAAGATGATCGTATTGTGCCCACATGCATTGAAGGGCAGCGTGTTGTTCTACGTTCTTACGGCCCCATACCTGAACCTCCGGGTACAGTTTCCGAATTCGCTCACGTACTTGTTTTCTGACGACCGGGATACCGCAGAAGCGGCAGTAGTAGCCGTCCCGTCGATGTAGTTCCTGTTGAAGTTGAGGAGACGGCATCCGTTCCGGCGTAGCTGCCACAAATGCTGGTGAGGGCAAATATGGCCCAGAAGGCGCGTAGGCGCTTTTTTTCCCCCACAGCGATTCGGTCCAACTACGAACTGATGGCATGTCCGCGCTAGCGAGCAGTGCAGCGGCGTTGGACCTCCGGCCCGCTAGATGTTCATTTACTGCGTCCGCAAGAATTGCTGCTGCGTTTTCGATTTCGGGGATCGGCTCACGCAGATAAAGGCGGGATGGTTGACTACGGTGCGAGTTCATGTGCCCTAACGTAACGCCCTGAGTCCCCCTGTCAAGCAAATTCGACAAAAGAACCCACT
>JACDZF010000062.1 GCA_013426795.1 Desulfocapsa sp.
ATGCTCCATCGTATCGACGATGACCGCCGGAAACTTAAGGAAACGGTCCTCTCCCTGGAAAAGGCCAATGAACAGATGCGCGCCACCCAGCAGCAGATGGTGCAGACTGAAAAGATGGCGGCCATCGGCAGACTGGCAGCCGGGCTTGCCCATGAAATCGGCAATCCCATCGGTATTATTCAAGGATATGTGGAGATGCTGGGACAAGGGGAGCTGGCAGCCGATGAGCAGCAGCAGTTCAGCAGACGATCGCTGCAGGAGTTGGAACGGATCAACCAGCTTATTCATCAACTCCTGAATTTTTCCAGAACCAGGAGCAATGAGTCCGGCAGCACCCTGATCCATCCCCTGATCCGGGAGCTGACGACCATGCTCCAGGCCCGGAAGAACTCCACGGACATTGATTTTCAGCTGCATCTGGACGCGGACCAGGATCTGGTGGCCGCCGCCAGTGACGGACTCCAGCAGGTCCTTCTCAACTGTCTGCTCAACGCCATTGACGCCATTGCCGAGGCGAGGCAGCGGCCCGGTGACCGGCGCCGGGGAAGAATCCGCCTGAGCACAGGGAATATTCCCAGCGACCACGGCCCAGCCTGTCTTGAGATCTGCCTGGAGGACAATGGCATCGGGATCAGGGAGAAAGACAAAAACAGTCTGTTTGACCCCTTCTTCACCACCAAGGAACCCGGCAAAGGCACGGGGCTTGGCCTCTCTGTCTCCTACGCCCTGGTGCAAGGGATGGGTGGCCGGATGCAAATCCAGGGCCGGGAAAATGAGGGGGCCACGGTGCGGATTCTTCTCCCCCTCTCCAGCCCGTCATCGAGTTCGGCAGCGAGCGAGCTCCCCTCACACCCCAGGCATATAAAAAAATGAACCAGAAAAAAACACTCCTGATTGTCGATGATGAAGAAAACATGCGCCATATGCTCCAGGCCCTGGTCCGTCGCCATGGATATACGGTGGAAACGGCGGTGGACGGCCAGGACGCCCTGAATAAAATCGCCCGCGATCATTTTGATTTCATCCTCTGCGATATCAAAATGCCGAATATGGACGGCATCAGCTTTCTCCACAAGGCCAAAGATGATCTGCCGACATCGACGGTGATCATGATGTCGGCCTTCGGCACCATCGACATGGCCATGGAGGCAATCAAGGCCGGGGCCTATGACTTTATCTCAAAGCCGTTCAAGACCGACGAGGTTTTGCTGACCTTGAAAAAGGCGGAGGAAAGGGAACTTCTGCGGCAGGAAAACCGGCTCCTGAAAGAACAGATGGAGGAGATCAAAACCGGCGAGGGCTTTGACAAGATGGTGGCCACCAGTACGGGTATGCTGTCTCTTTTTACCCTGGCGCGGAAGGTTGCCCCCCTTACCACCACCGTTCTCATCATCGGGGAGTCCGGCACCGGCAAGGAACTGGTGGCGAAGGGCATCTACGCCGCGTCCTTGCGGTGCCGACAGCCCTTTATCACCGTGAACTGCGGCAGCATCCCGGCGAACTTACTGGAAAGTGAATTCTTTGGCTATGTGAAGGGGGCCTTTACCGGTGCCGACAAGACCCGCAAGGGACTGCTGGCGGAGGCCAACGGGGGCACCCTTTTCCTCGATGAAATAGGAGAGCTTCCCTCCGATATGCAGGTCAAGCTCCTTCGGGTCCTCCAGGAAGGGGAGATAAAACCCATCGGCACCAATAAAACCCAGCTCATCGATGTGCGCATCCTGGCCGCCACCGCCCGCAATCTCGAGGAGGCCGTGCGCCAGGGGACATTTCGCGAGGATCTGTTTTACCGCCTCAATGTCCTGCCCCTCACCATCCCCCCATTACGGGAGAGAACGGAGGATATCCCCCTGCTGGCCAGACATTTTATGCATAAGTTCAACCTGGCCATGGAACGGAATGTCAGATCAATCACATCCGAGGCCATGGAAAGACTCCTGGCCTATAGCTGGCCGGGCAATGTGCGGGAGCTGGAGAATAGTATCCAGCGGGGAGTGGTGCTGGCAGAGGCTGAGTCCATAGGGCTGGAAGATCTCCCTCCCCGTCTGCTGGCGGCATCGACGGTGGAGACGCCGGAATCGCAGGAACCCTGCTTTTGCGGCTTTTCCATGAAGGAGGCCCAGAAAATCATGGAGGAAAAAATTATCCGCAAGGCCTTGCGCGAAACCAGAGGGAACCGGCTCCAGGCCTCGAAGCTTCTGGAAATCAGCTACCCTTCCCTGCTCGGCAAGATCAAGGAATATGGAATTCTCATTGAGGTTCCAGCAAAATAAACTCCCACCCTTTCCAGGGCCTCTCACATGGCCCCCGCAGTTCACACCCAAGAAGGCCAAAGGGCGGACACCGAAATCACACGGGCCGCCCTTTCATCCATGACCTGGCAACGCATTTTCACGGAACGGCCTGGGCTGCCGAGCTGCCGCCCGGCGGGAAAAGCATCAGGGAAAGGAGTTGGGATGACCAACTCCAGTACCGGGTGCCGGCAGCCACAGGGTTAAGGCCGCGTCAGTTCCTATACACACCGTCGGAAAATTGAATTTTCCTCTCCTTTGGCCTATCCTGTTGGGTGGATATGCCGCCATCCTTTTTTGTTTCCGTGGGAACCACCCGTTTCTCATCCGCAGCTCTTTTCTGCAGAGAAATCAGATCTGATGTTGACTCGTTATACTCATAGAATATCCGGTCTCCCTTCTTAAAGTTCTTCAGGAGAATCCTGTTTCTGTTTTCATCATAGTAACTGGTGCTTGGGGTAAGGTTAAACTCCTTGCCGGAAATAATAAATGCCGAACCGCTCATATCGCCGATCTCCCCTGGGAATTGCATTGGCATGCCATGCGACTGAAGACCGTACTGGGGGGTGGCGGGCAACTCGGCAGCAGGGCTCCAGGAGCCGAAGCATGCCAGCAGCGCGATACAGAAGAATGGAACTGCCCTGGTAATCATTTTCATCGTTGTTCTCCCCGTTAATCCCTTTGAATATTGCCCACCATCCTACTCCTGCCTCCAGTATAAAATTTTGGCATTATCTAAATTGGCCGGTACCCCGCCAAACTCAAGACCATCATCCTTACCCTCATAACCACTATCATCATTAACTGGTGAACCACCAGCGAAATACAAATATTTTCCCCCATAGGTCACACCAGTTACTGACTTACCTTCTAACTCTTCTAAACGTTCCACTTTCCCACTAAGGTTTTGACAATCTGACGTTCTTATTTCATACAGAAAACTCCGTCCCGTGGTGCAACTGCCCGAGGGCGAATAGCTTGTAAAGGAAATATTGGGAGACTGGAAGGCCAGCTCGGACAATACTTTCTCCCCTGGCGCTTCCAATATTTTACCAACTTTATTTGGAACAGATTCGATAAGTTTCCCCGCGTCGTCAAAATACTGCGTGGTATTAATACTACAATTTTCTCCGGTATTTTGAATGACACCCCCATTGTCGTCTGTCAGCCAGAGATATTGCAATCTGTCAGCCACAGTTGTGCAACCATCGATTTTCGTCCCGCTAAGATTCAGCACCTCTCCAGCTTCATTCTTAGGAAGTCTGAGCCCAAGGGTAAGCCGCCAGTTTAATGTGGCAGGTGGAGTGTCGGGCTTGAGATAAAGTTCCTCAATTTGAAAGACATAATCCAGTATTGGCTTGCCGGACTGTTCAGTTTCATTGGGATTATTCTCATCCCCGGTTCCGGCAAGGATATAGCGCTTGACACATCCTGTCATTTCCCCACTGCTGCTGATTGACCCGTCCTTTATATCACGAACGACCGGCCGATAATAAATAGGTCGCCCTTTGCCCGCTGGCGGGGTGTAAATTTTTGTCAATGTCACCAGGTCGTCCCATGTACCAGCCTTATTGTTGAGATTATCCAGGCGCCAAATCGACCCGTTGGTATCGCCAAAATAGACCGCCTCAATACAATATTTCAGGTCAGAATCGACAGGTGTAGCGTCGGGCCTTTGCGGGAGATTAGTGCGATAATCAACAACATTTCCGTAACTATCGGTCAAGTATGCCATGGAGCGCAGACCGCCGGGAACATTGTTTTCAGCTGTGCCCACTTCTAACTCTTTCAGGATTGTTCCGTCACTGGCACGAACAATAAAGATCCTGTTTCCAACATTTTCATCCGGCGAGTAGCCGCCGCCAAAGAAAACAACGCTGGTTATTACCCCATTGATCATGATTCTCCCAAATGAGGGGGGGGACCAGGTTTGGCCAAGGTTGGGATCCGTAAACTCCCACATGGGTACGGGGATGCTCGGATTTGTCACATCCAGTGCGGTGTAATAATTACCCCCTTGCCGCTGCCCAGCCACCAGCATGGTTCTCCAGCCTGTCCCATCAAGACTTTGAGTATCACTCCCAGAGATATCCACTTCCGCGGCTGAAATGGTCAGGTCCATGGTGAACCGGAACCCGTCTTTCAACTCATGGAGCTTCCCTAAAACATTGTTCGGCACATAGCCCCATTTTTCATAACCACCATCTTGAGCGCCCTCCGTCCTTCCATCAGCGACAATGGCCTCGATCATGCCGCCATTGGTCCCCACATAGAGCATGGATTCCCTGCTTTGATGGTCAGTATAGTGCTTACAGTATCCAGGTACTTCGTCTTTACTCCCCCAGGTTATGGGCGTTGTGGGATCATTATCATAATCCTTACATAAATTTTGAAAAGGCGGAGAGACAAGCTTCGGCGCTGAGTTATAGATCGCTGCCAAGGGGGAATCCGGATTACGAGTCCCTTTATATTTCCCCTCCTTATATCCGGGATGACGAACAAAATTAATCACCTCGATGGCGTCGGCCTCCGTATCAGCTGTTTCGTCCTGGTCGATGTCCAGCCCATCGGGATTTACCAGGCTTTTCCAGTCTGCCTCTGTGTTTTGACTAAAATACTGCCGAACCAGTTTACCGTCCGTATTGGGGATGGAAGTATAGAGAGTCCTCATGATCTCGGTCGCATTACCTGGTGGTGTTGGGTAATCCTCGGCCATAATACACCCCGCATCGGCCAAACCATGGGTACAATTCTTGCTCCAATGCGGTGATTGTTCCCCGATTGCGCCTGTTACAGGATCCAGGTTATAGGACATCAAATGGCCGGCCCACTCTGGAAAGTCAAAATAGCCGAAATACGCATACAGCTTACTTTTATCTTCACGTTTCAGGGGAGAGAGCGTCACATTAGCACGCGCAAACGAACCCGACAGGATATCCTTGGCAATATCCCCGGTTAAAATGCCTACCAGATCATCAGTGTTATTGGCGAAATAAGCAATTCGAGTGCCGCCCGCTTTTGCTAAATTGTCGAGTGAAACTTTCGATGATGCGTCCAACCCGAAACCAATCACATAGACCTTCACAGGTGTGGCCACACCCGTACTGGACTTCAACTCCTGTAAATCTTTGGCCGCCGCTTCGGCCGCCGGAACCCATATCCCATCTCTCAAAACGGGGAGGTCAGCGGTTTCCAGGCCGTCAGTGAGCAGGATAATATAGTTCTTTCGACATTTCCCTCCATCATAGTCCTGAGCCATGTAGGATTCGAAGTATTTTTTAGCATCTTTTAAAGTGGCCGCAAGGGGAGTGCCATTGCCAGCGGTATCGGCTACGTTCACCGTAAGAGAGCGGGGGTTGCAAGGGGCATTCGTACACACAAGCTCAGTAGCCCCATTCTCTTTTCTCCATTTATTACCCGCATACTCTGTTCTATCCAGGTTGATCATATTTTTGATTTTTTGGATATTATCTCCGTCAAGGTCGTCGCCATAATCCGCAGCACTAGCGTTGTAGCTGGGTAAATCGACAAAGGCTGTTTGATCGTCCCCGCTGTAATTGCTAAATCCTGGCCTTCCACTTATGGAAGGGAAGTATGATGGCTTTTTCGTGTCCGTTTGCTCCGTGTCCTTCCACGTCGACAACAAATTAGTACCCATTATACTGACATACTCTGGTGGATACCCTTTTTCATACATCTTATGAACCGAGGTTGTTTTATAACTCCAGCCGTGCGGATGATCGCCACTTCCAGCGGCAGGATAAACAGATGGGGACGAATCAAAAATTTCCTCGGTAATTGTTCTCTCTCCCCCCCCCCCGTCAGGGACCTTGATAGTATTTTCCACCAAGGTATAGACCCTGCTATCCACGTCAATTTGCTTTGGGGGAATGACTTTTGGGTCATCCAGGTGGACTGTGTTTTTATTGATATACCCATCATTGAGATAACCACCCATGACGTAACCCGTAGAGTACGTTTGCGTGACCGTTTCATTCCCATAAATATCATAAGGTCTTACAGTGGTAGAATCAGGCTCTTTACTCGGTCCATAATAGCGGCACGGTTCGTAGCAATTTTCTCCGTATTTTACCAGCGTCCATCCTGGAAAATCAGGTGGGGTGACTTCTGCACAAGTTGCCACTTGTTCAACAGGCGAGTAGGACAGCCAATCATATATCGTCCATCCCCACCGTGGATTGCCCTCAGGATCTTTTGCTTCCTCTGGCAGGTCTGACAGATCTGTCCAGCTTGCATCGCTTTCCACCTTTATCTCTAACCTTTCAGGGTTCGTATCCGTAGGTGCGGGCGTAATTGATGTTACTTTAAGGGCAACAGTTTGTTCGCTACAGCCACCTTCATATTCCTTCTGAGTATAAACATAACCTATGTCGATACCAGTACGTCGGTTACCTCTTTCGTCGTCGAAATCAACTTTTCCATCGGTACGACCATCCAAGTCGTAAAACTTCTTTACAATACTTTGATTTTGCCGGTATTTCCAAGTTATTGAAACAGGGTATGAACGCCCAACTTGTACCCTGTAATAGAGTGCGGTTGTACGGGGCACGACCGCCTGCATAAACGTGGCAAATCCAAAATTCATCTGGTACCGATAATCGATACATTTGCCATCTTCGTCAAAGTGGTCACAAGTTTTAATGGTATCAGAGTCGAGAAACTTCCTTAAGGCATCTTTGGCCTGATACATTTTGGAATCAGGATGATCGGCGCCAAAGGCCAGCTTTGCATCATCGCCGGTGCCCACCAGAATCCGGTATCTGCTTGTGGTGTCGCACGGAACCGTGAATGACTCGACTTCCCAGTAGCCTTCGGCGGGATAGACCGAGGTTATCTTTTTTTTCTGTCCGCTATTTGTACCAGCAGTAACCTCTAATTCGTGACCTATGTATTGCAACTTCCAGAAGGAAGAGCTGAATAATGTCCAGTCGATATTGCTATCGTACACTCTATTTGTACCATTTGAAGCGGTCACCTTGCCGGGAATCGACCCAAGAAGACGGTAGGTGTAGCGATGGGTGGAGTCATACGCGAGAGGGCCTCCAGACACAATCCAGTATTGAGCACTCGTTCCATTACTATACCCCGCCAGAGTTCGCACCTGTCTGGTTTTATTGGTGAAATCTTTAACTTCAACTTGCCACCCTTTATAGGTGGCGTTAAAGATAGAGTCGGTAAGTGAGCCCCAGGCGCTACTCGTAATATTTGCATCATCTATCCTGGCGCATACACTTCCGGCAGGAATCCCGGTAGGGCAAACCACTGTACCAATGGAGGTGGCCTCAGAGGAGGAGGAGTCTAAGCCGGGCAAATGGGGAGGAATCTTCGTCGGCAGAGAGAAAGATTCATCATCCGGGGTGGAATGTGCATCAGAATTGAATTGAATCGTACCGTTGGCATTTCCTACATCAGGGGTATCGTCCTTAATACATTTCGTGGTACCACAATCTCGAGTTTCGATACCTGATTGCCATTGTTGCATATTTGGCCGGTACGGGGTGATGCCATCATCCCGCAGATAGGGCGATTCCTGCATGGAATCCGAGTTGTCAAAAATAATCATGACATTGGGAACGCCAAAACGGCCGGCAAAAAAAGGGATATGTTCTTCTACCGCGGAAGAGGATGAGGGGATACATATTCCCTGGAAGGCGGCTAAAAGAATCAGCAGACGTGCTGTGCGTGTGGGAGAGGACGAAAGGTTCATTATTTTCTCCTTATGGATGTGTGAAGTGTGGATCGCCGATGTCTGCTCCCTTGCCTGTACCCAGTCCAAATTTGACTCCAGTGATGATCTGGGCGGTTGCTCCGTCGTCTCTTGCGCATGAGGCAATCCTCGCAATTGGCAAGCCCGTTTTAAGATCATTATGATAACTCAGGAGATATACAAACACATCATTGCCCCCGACGCCGTCGATATCATACGCCGCAAAGTGGTTCCCACCGACGGGCTGGGGAACCGGGCACCCGGTAAAGGGCGTCACAACGGCACCCGGGCCAGGATCTGTACTTTCCGCGATAACAGCATTGATCCCCGCGTCGGCCCTGTAAAACAACTCCTGGGAATGCCTTTCATTGCCGGAAATAGCAACCTCGGTTGTCGTGGAATTGGACATAAACACCCCGATCAATGAAATCACAAGGAGCATCAGCATCGCCACGATAAGAACGAACCCCTCTTCATTGCCCCCCGGCGGCAAGGGCAGAGGTTCTGGCGCTTCCTGTGGTTTCTTCATGCTGTCCGCAAGTCTTTTTGTATACTTGTACAAAGGGTGCTGGATCATTTTTATGCCTTGGCCGCAGAAATTTCGAGGATGAATTATAAACCTTCTTTAAATTTCACATAATCAAAACTCACCGTCGGCCCACCGGGAACAGGAACAGTAACCGATGCCACGATGCGCTTGGCGCCAGTCACCGGGACATCATCGGTGACCGTCCACCTTATGGTATATCCTGTCTGGGCATCGACGCGTGAATGGGGATTATTGAGTGGATTAGAATCGAGTTTGGTACTGGTGAAAGGCTCCTGCCGAAGGATTTCCAGTTGGCTGGCCACCAGGCTGGAGGCCTGGGTCATGGTGGAGGCTCGGCTATTAAATCTCAGCATGTTGGCTTGCAGGGTAAAATAACTGAGTATACCAATGGTCAGGATGACCATGGCCGACAATGTCTCGATGAGGGTAAACCCATCCTCTTTGCGGAGTGTCTGCATTTTATAATCCTATATTTCTGCATTGGACGGTGGTGATCAGCATGCGCCGGCGGAAATGGTCGTCGGGTTGTGGGTCCCACGTGGCGCCGGACGCCGTTTTGTAGGTCATGGTATTGGTAAAATGCAGATCCTTCTCACCGGCACGGGCGAGGATGGAAATCTGGACAGTGCGGATATCAGCAAGAGTAGCCGTAGGATCACCCGCAGCATTAAGATACCGGAATTCAATGAGCTGAATGTTTTCAGCTATTTCCTGATACCCACCAGCACCGCCAGGACCATGTATCTGCCGGCGAAGAGATGCTGCTGGTTGGTTGTTCCCATCGGGGATACCATCTCTATTCCCATCATCGTCCTCATTAAATCCGAAGTCGACTGCTTCGCCCGCATCACCAAAATCTCCATCCTCATTTAGGTCCTGGGTAAAACTCAACTGTCCTGCCGATGCGGTGGTAATTCCCGCTCCGGCTCCTCCCTTTGGGTTATACCCGGCCATTCGGATTTCCCGCTCCATCATATTCAATGCGGCTCTGATATTCTGCTGCATCTCAACCACCTGCTCCTGGGCAAGATAGGTGCGCTGCTGTGAGATAAAAACAGTAATAACAGCAACCATTATGATCCCGGAGATAAGCAGGGCCAGCATGATCTCGACCAGGGTGAAACCCCCGGAGCTCTTCTGCAGGAAAGGTGCTTTTGTGCTTCTCATTCTCACTCCCAGCCTCCTCCCGTCCATTTCCTTAACATGATGACCCCGCTTGTCTGGGTCCCCACCGCGTAAACCGTGGCATCTTGATTCACATTCTCCAAATACACATAGCCGGCAGTGCCGGTTCCTCTGCCGTTAAACGTCACGACATTATCTGGAGAATCATAACTTACCCCATCTGCGGGGAAGGCTCCGGGACGAGTCGTTGCTGAATTATTCCCCGTAATACTCCCATGGCCAAATCCAACGCCACTTCTATAGTCAGCAAAGGTCACTGTTTGTCGTATGGTGCCATCGCCGGCGCGAATCAGATATCTGCCATTTGCCGGCTCAAAGACAATGGTCCAAGGCTGGTTGGCCCTGATGGCGTTCATTCGGGTCTTCTGCATATTCGAGTACAAATCCCTGGCGGCTGCCTTTAAACGCATATTGGGCAGCCAGGTCAGAACGGCCGGCACGGCAATGGCAGTCAGAATGCCGATTAATGCGACCACGACCATCACTTCAACCAGAGTAAAGCCCTTTTGTCCTGATTTGGTTTTCATAGGTCCCGCTCGCCAACTGTTTGATAGTTTTCCATTTCACTCACCACACCCTGAAATTAGCAAGAACCAGGCCAGAAACAGCGCCTTTTTTGGACGTACAAAAAACAGGCATCATTCCAAATTCTTACCTTGCCATCAGAGACGCTCCTTCGGTACAGATGGCAGCAGAAAGCGCACAATCTATAAAAAATTTTAACAGAATGGATCACCCTGGCACTTTTTTTTATAAACAAGGGCGGCCCTGACAAAAGACCCGCCATCCCACCACCTGGTGTTTTTTCTCGGGGAAGCCATGGCTCTCCACGCAGTCTGTTATGGGTTCCATCGGGCGCGGAAATGGGTTCCCGGTTCTTTTGCGGGCCCCCCGGATCATAAGGTACTTTTTTCATGCGGCCAAAAGTCCGCACCGGGGAAATTTCCCGGCAGCTTCCGGGAACGGGCCACGGTCACCGTGATACGCGTTCCATCGTCACATCAAGATAAACATCATCAATGGAGACACTGAGATCCAGGCAATCCAGATAAAACCGACCATCATTGATACCATCCGGCTTCCATTCATTGCGGCATCGATACACTTCAACCTGACGGTCATCCTGGGAGACCAGTACATATTCCTGCAGGCTGGGAAGGGTCTGATAGGCCAGCATTTTTTCACGGCGATCGACGCGCTCGGTGGATTCGGACAGGACTTCGACAATCAGGCAGGGTGCCTGACGGAAATAAATTTCCCGATCTGTCGGCTCACGGGAAAGCAGCAAATCAGGGTAGTAAAAAATGTCCTGCCCGCTGATCTTCAGTCGCACCTTCATATCGGCGATAAAAAGCTGGCAGCGTTTTTCCCGAGCACGCTGACCGAACAACAGACTCATTGAAGTGACGATCAAACCATGCCGGTCACTTGCGTCTCCCATGGCATAGACCTGGCCGTCAATATATTCGTGACGGATTTCGCTGAGCTGTTCACCTTCGAAATAGTCGCTGACGCTGACAAGATGTTTATGGGGATATTTCCGGTTCCGCATGGTCGTTTTTCCAGATGGTTGAAAGAGGCAATGGAAAACCTTTAGTTCCCAATGAGGCAACCCCCCTTGCCCCCCTTATCAGGGGGGAAATATACAAACTCCCCTCTTATCAGGGGGGAAATATTCAAGCTCCCCTCTTATCAGGGGGGAAATATTCAAGCTCCCCCCTGATAAGGGGGGCAAGGGGGGTTAAAGGGGGGTTAAAGGGAGCGGGATTATCGAGAGCGTCCTCCATTACCGAGTCGCGGAGCCGTCTCCCATTCAGTGTCCCCCGGCAAGGCCGGGTTGGATCTGAAGGAAAATTCCAGAACTTCCATGGAGCACAATCCTAGCCCAGATCGGCCCTGCTCACCATGGCGGCCAGCTCATCGGCCATGGCCTCGATTAGTGTCCCGTCCTGACCCTCCACCATCACCCGGATCAATGATTCGGTGCCCGAGGGGCGCACCAGAATCCGTCCGCTGTCCCCCAGCTTGTTCTCCATTTTCCCCACCATCGCGGTAAAATCAGGGATATGGGCGACGTCGATGCGGGAGGAGGTGCGGACGTTTTTCAGGACCTGGGGGAAACTCTCCATAACCGTGGCCAGTTCGGACAGGGGCTTGCGCTGTTTCTTCATGATGGCAAGGAGCTGGAGGGCGGCCAGGGTGCCGTCTCCGGTGGTGATATGGTCGAGAAAGACGAGGTGACCGGACTGCTCGCCGCCCAGGGAGTAGCCATTCCGGCGCATCTCCTCCACCACATAGCGATCCCCCACCCTGGTCCGCACCATCCGGCCGCCCATGGTGTGCATGGCCGCTTCCAGGCCCATATTGGACATCACGGTGGCCACCAGGGTCTTCTTCTTCAGCTTCCGCTGCTTCATCATCTCGGCGGCGCAGATGGCCATGACATGATCGCCGTCGATGATCCGCCCCTTTTCGTCGGCCACGATCAAGCGGTCGCCATCACCATCCAGGGCCAGGCCGATATCGGCGCCGGTCTGCCGCACCACCTCGGCCATATGTTCAGGATGGAGGGCGCCGCAGTCCTTGTTGATGTTTTTGCCGTCGGGAAGGACCCCGAAGGTGGTGACTTTCGCCCCCAGCTCCTCAAAGACATGGGGGGCCACGCCGTAGGTGGCGCCATGGGCGCAATCGAGGACAATATGAAAATCATCGAGGCTATATTTCTGGGGAAAGGTGTTTTTCAGAAAAACAATATAGCGCCCCTTGGCATCCTCGATGCGCCGGGCCCGCCCCACCTCCTCCGCCACCGGACGCAGGGCCGCCATCTTCTGGGAGAAGATCAGCTCTTCGATATCGGCCTCATACTCGTCGGAGAGCTTGAAGCCGTCCCCGGAAAAGATCTTGATGCCGTTGTCCTGGAAGGGGTTGTGCGAGGCCGAGATCACCACCCCGGCATCGGCCCGCATGGAGGTGGTGATAAAGGCGATTCCCGGCGTGGGCAGGGGGCCCACCAGCAGCACGTCGACGCCCATGGAGCAGATTCCGGCGGCCAGGGCGTTTTCGATCATATAGCCGGAGAGCCGGGTATCCTTGCCGATGACGATGCGGTGGCCGGTGGCCCGATCCTTGACCTGGAAGGCAATGGCCCGCCCCACCTGCATGGCAATCTCGGTGGTCATGGGGTAGATATTGGCCACCCCCCGGATTCCGTCGGTTCCAAACAATTTCTTCATAATCCTCCACCTTTTCCTTGTATCAGCCGGCCTGACAGCCAGCCTGAGCGGTTCCGGCCCGGTCAGGACGCAACCGTCCAAGTCGTGCCGTCCCCTTGACCCGTCAACCCGTCAGCAATCTCCTCACTCTTCCGATCTGCCCCCCCCCGAACTATTCCACGGAGTGCGGAGTAGCGGGGCCATCTTTGAGTTTTTTGTCCTCGAGGGAGGTCACAAAGGGGGGCTCCACCTTCAATATCTCCAGGGGTTCCAAGCCCTTGTCGCCTCCCCTGGAAACAACCCGCACCATCAACTGCCCGGCCTCATTCTCATCAATGATGGTGGCTCGGAACAGCGACGGCAAGTCCCGGTTGTCGCGGGCCACACTCCGGGGCAGGGCGGCGGTGACCGTCACCGCCGCCGGGCTGATCTTTTTCCCCACCTTATTGCCCTCAATTTCAATGGGGATGCCGGAAATCTTCTTCTCCACGGTCTCCTCCACAATGGCCAGATCCGCCGTCACCGAGGTCTCCCCGATGAGATCAAGCAGGGCTGGACTTAACTTCAGGGGAATCTGCAACTGGGTCGGCTGGTTCAGGCCAGTAAGATCAATGATCTGGGTTTCCAGATGGTCAATCTCCGCCAGCACCGTCTGCGGCCCGGTGACGGAGATGCTCTCCGGCTTCATCCGGATTTGACGCAAGTTGTGGTGGGAGGCCGGACTGCCTTTGGTGATCGGCTTGACCACCAGCTGTTTCTGAACAAGCTTGTCCAGGGAGAGGATAATCGAGTCGGGCTGGATGCGCAGCACCTTGATCCCCCGGGGCACGGAAATCGAATGGATTTCATTTTTGATGACCATGGTGCCGGGGACGGCGCGTAAAAGGTCCACCTGTCGTGCCACATCCCCTTTTTCAATGGCCAGCACCTGTTTGCGGGGCCCGCTGATGGTGACCAGGATATCCTGTTTGAACTGGTTGGAGATCACCAGATCCCGGGGCAGGTTGATCACCTCGATGGGAACCATCACGTTCTTGTCAACGGTGTCGTCACCGCCGACAAAATACCAGAGGGCCACGGCCAGGGCCAGGGAGATAAAGGGAAGGGTCCAGTCCTTGGGCCACATATTTTGCAGCCTTCTGAAATCGGGAAACTCCAGCGGTTTATTCAACAGGTTCATGATCTGCTCACCCAGTTCCTCCAGTTCTGCCCCTGCGTTTCCTTCACCGCGAAGATGGCATGGAGCCCCTTGGTCAGGGTCATGTCATCACTCATCAGGGTCAAGGCCCCATGCTGCACCAGGGAAACCTCCTGGGTCTCCTCGGAGACCACAATGACCACGGCGTCGGTCTCTTCCGACAGGCCGATGGCGGCCCGATGGCGGGTGCCGAAGCGCTTGTTGATATGGGGATTTTTGGTCAGCGGCAGGATGCAGCCCGCGGTCTGGATCCGGCCCTTGTGGATGATCACGCCGCCGTCATGGAGGGGTGACACCGGCATGAAGATGGAGATCAGCAGCTCTTTGCTCAAGGCCGCGTCAAGACCGATCCCGGACTCCACAAAGTCCTGGAGACCGGATTCCCGCTCCAGGACAATCAGGGCGCCAATGCGCCGTTTGGCAAGGTAGAAGACGGCGCGGACGATTTCATCCATCTCCCTCTCGGCCATATCCCGACTTTTCTGAAAGGGCGACTTGCCCACCTGGGTCAGGGCCCGGCGGATATCCCCCTGAAAGACGATGACCACGATGAGGAGCAGAGAACTGAGGAAGGTGTTCAGCAGCCATTGGAGGGCGGCCATGTCGAGTGCCACGGACATGAAATAGACGGCACTGAGGACCACCAGCCCGAGGATCATCTGCACCGAGCGGGTTCCCTTGATGATCAGGATAAGCTGATGAATGATAAAGGCCACCACCAGGATATCGAGGATATCCTGCCAGCGCAGTAATTTGAGTATATCAAGCATATTTTGAGGCCGGGTGGCGGAAGACGGGAGACATTCAGATGGAAAAACAGGGGGAAGATCGCCTGGTTTGCCGCGAATCCGGCTTCCCTGGTGACCAAAGGCCCCCTGCCCTCCATCTTGTTATATTCTTCAGTGTACAGTATAGTCTTGACTTCTTTCAATATATACTTTGGACAAAACTGATTTTG
>JACDZF010000063.1 GCA_013426795.1 Desulfocapsa sp.
AAAGAAAAGAGCAGAACAGCGTTGCTCTTTTTCACCTCCCTTGCTGGTTCCTTGCCAGACGCCACGCCAGGAAACAGCGGAACTGCTTGCTGTATCCTGGGACGTGGTAGAAGAGTCCGTAAAAGAAAAGAGCAAAACGGCGTTGCTCTTATTAACCTCCCCATTGGTTCCTTGCCAAACGCCACGCCAGGAAACAGCGGAACTGCCTGCTGTTTCCTGGGACGCGGTAGAAGAGTCCGTAAAAGAAAAGAGCAAAACGGCGTTGCTCTTTTTCACCTCCCTTGCTGGTTCCTTGCTGGACGCCACGCCAGGAAACAGCGGAACTGCTTGCTGTTTCCTGGGACGTGGCATAAGAGTCCGTAAAAGAAAAGAGCAAAACGGCGTTGCTCTTTTCTTAACGGACTCTAAAATCCTGCCATGGATTCAAAAATACCATTGGTAAAAGTGATCATGGTATGCATGATCCAGGGGGTGAAAATGAGCAGAGAGAGAAAGACCACAATGAGTTTGGGGATAAAGGTCATGGTCTGTTCGTTGATCTGGGTGGCCGCCTGAAAAATGGAAACCAGAAGGCCGACGATCATTCCCGACAGGAGCATGGGAGCCGAAACCAGAAGGGTGACCTGGATTGCCTTTCTGGCGATATCAATGACAAATTCAGGGGTCATAATGTTATTTCACCTTGTATGGAGAAAGACGAGAAGCCGAAGACTGAAGGCCGGGATCACCACGCTTTCAGCATTCAGTGGGCAGTGACTATTTGAAACTCTGCACCAGCGACCCGACAATCAGCCCCCAGCCGTCCACCAGAACAAAGAGCAGCAGCTTGAAGGGCATGGAGATGATAACCGGCGGCAGCATCATCATGCCCATGGACATGAGAACCGAGGCAACGATCATATCGATGACCAGAAAGGGGACATAGATCATAAAGCCCATCTGGAATGACCGTTTCAGTTCAGAAAGCATAAAGGCCGGAATCAGGGTCATGGTGGGGATATCGTTCTGGTCAAAGGGCTTGGCGTTCAGGGTGATGTCGGCAAAAAGGGTTAATTCCTCTTCCTTGACCTGCGAGAACATAAAGATGCGCATGGGAGTGACGGCCTGTTTCAGGGCCTCTTCCTGGCTGATTGTCTTTTTCATGTAAGGTTGCAGGGCATTGGTGTTAATGGCATTGAGGGTGGGAGACATGATAAAGAAGGAGAGGAACAGCGACAGGCCGATGATGATCTGGGTGGGCGGCATGTTCTGGGTGCCCATGGCCTGGCGGATAAAGCCCAGAACGATAACAATTCTGGTAAAGCAGGTGGTCATAAGCAGGATGGCCGGGGCGATGGAGAGAATGGTCAGGACAAAAAGAACCTGGATGGCCGTTGATACCCGTTCGGGGGAGTTGGCGTCCTCCACTCCCAGGGTGATGGTGGGCAGACCCACCGCCGCGCTGATTGACGGGGTAAAGAGGATTGCCGAGAGGATAAGAAGTCCGCAGGTGGCTCTACCTCCATTTCTTTGTTGGATCTGTGCGGTCATTTTCATCAAAGGTTCCCCGTCGATGCCGCCGCCCTCAGGGTGCCGGCAAAATCATGGTTGTCAGGAGATGGAACTGCCTCTGAAGGATCAGAAGGAATCGACGCAATCAGACTGACCTGGTCATTGCCCAGTCCGATGAGAAATTCCTGGTTGCGAACTCTGATCAGGCACACGGATTTTTTTGGCATCAGATGCCGCGTCTCAACAACCGTGATGATCGACTTGCCCTTGCCACCGTTGAAAAAAGTGAGTTTTTTCCTGACCAGGGCAGAGACAACCAGAAGGACCCCAAGGACGATTAAAAGTCCCCAGAAAAGTCTCAGGGTGGCTGACAGGGAAATGGGTGGTTCCCCGCCGGCCATGGCAGTCTGTACCGAAAGACAGACAAGGAGAGGGAAGAGGAACAGGCGTAGAAGGAAAAGCATGCTTTTGTATTTCATCCTAGATTTTCGACGCGATCAGCGGTGCTGACCACTTCTGTTAATCGAATTCCGAATTTTTCTCCCACCATGACCGCTTCTCCCCGGGCAATAAGGCGCGAGTTGACATAAAGGTCCAGGGGCTCGCCAGCCAGCTTGTCGAGTTCGATCACATATCCTTCGCCCATTTTTAAAAGGTCGCGCAATAGAATCTTACTGCGTCCAACCTCGACGGAGATCTGCAGGGGAACATCGTAGAGAAATTCAATGCCACGGTTGGCGCCGGGATGTCTGCCATGACCGGCATCATCATGGAGAAGTTCTTTCAATTCATCTGGGTCGGGTTTTCCATTCATTGAGTTCACAGGGGAGGATTTCATGGGTTGTTCCTTGGGGTTCTTTCGAATACATTCATGTTTTGGACAATCCAGCTAGGAGATCGGCCCCGTTTTTTTTATTCGCAGCCAGGAGAAGACAGAACGCCGGTCAGTCTGATGGCCTTTTTCCCGGCATGCACTCCGGGTTTTGCTGTAAATTTGAGACTCTCTTCAATGAGGACCCTGAGCGGTGCATTGGGGTTGTAATCCAGTGGAATAATATCATTTTCATTGAAAGCCAGGATCTTGAGCAGGGGGAGCGAGATGGTTCCTGACTGGGCAATGATGGTGGTGGGCATATCAAAGATCTGTTCCAGGATTCGGTCAGACCATTCACTGAATTTGCTGGTCTTGACCGAAAGCAGATCTTTCAGTTGCTCTTTCAGTGGTTCCAGGGTCGGCAGGGGGAACAACAGCTTGAGTTCCCCTGAAAGATTGCCAATTTGAACCTTGAAACATCCGACAAACACCTCGGATTCAGCATCGGTGATGGAGACCATTCGGGGATTATTTTCAACCTTGATAAGAGAGGAATGAAGGTCTATCAGAGGCTTCATGGTCTTGCTCAGGTCGTCGCAGGCCTTGGTTATGATTGACTTGAGAATATTGAGTTCTATGGTCGTCAGATTGCGTTCGAGCTTCAGGGGCTCAAGGTCGCTGGAGGCCCCCAGCATGATCTCAATCACGGTAAAAGAAAGCTGCTGGTCAAAGATGCAGAGGGCCCCCTGCTTTAAGGGTTCAAGATTGAGAACGCCTATGGCCCCGGTGTTTTTCTGGGCGGTCATGAATTCGCGGAAAGTGGAACACTCAATGGCGATACGGCTGATGGTGAAGGTTCGTTGCAGTTGATTGGTCAACGAGATCGAATAGTTCTGGGCAAAGGAGTCGAGAATAATGTCAAAATTGGGAATTCGCAGTTGACAGTTGTTTTTACTGGCTGCTCGAAAGAGGTCGATGGGCTGGGCATTGGTGAACTTAACCGTTTGTTCCGACGGAGTGGCCTCGATGACGACGCGACCTTCTTTGATGGCGGAAAGCAACTCCGCAATTTCTTGTCTGGAAAGAATAGGTTCCAATGCTGTTCTCAGGGGAAGTCTTTATTCATTAAAATAAAAAGGTTGTTAATACGAGAAAATGGAGCTTGAAGTCCAAAAGTCATAATAAAGGCCATTACGAGAAGACGGCCACATTTCTATCCAGTTCATTGCCGCCCCTTATGCCGATACTTGAAGCAAAAGAGGCTGGATTATGTGGGTACAACCTGGTTCCTTCTTCTGAGCCCTGAAAAAAAGGCGGCTCTTTTTTAATCAATGCATCCTGGCATTTGCAGTGGGATTTCTTTTCACAACTGACTGTCGCAGTGAAATTTCGTTTTTTCTTTCAGCTACTGAACAATAAAGTCCGTGAAGTAGATTTCCTTAACCTTGCCAGTGTGGAGAATCGAGTTGAGCTTGCTGATCAGTTCGGCCTTGAGCTGTTTTTTTCCCTGTATGTCCTGAAGCTCATCATAGGTTTTGTTGCCAATGAGCATAAGGATACTGTCACGAATCTGGGGCATACGCTGGGTCACTTCTTCTGTGGCCGGGTCCTTGCCTGGGGCCGCTCCGCCATGGCCGCTCCCCCCTGCCGCCCCGGCTCCCGCGTTGCCGACCAGCTCAATGGTCATGGCGGCCTTGACGTAGTGTCGGTCACCTTCACTGATAATATTGACAATAAATTCTTTTATCTCAACCATGGGGCCGATGGTGGCAGAGGGATTGAGATCAGGGGCATGCACCACGGCTGCCTCCCCGCCGTGTTTTTCGTCTTTGGCGGGACCTTTTTTGAGAAGAAAAAAAGCGGCAAGGCCAAGGATGATAAGGAGCAGCAGAGCACCCCCACCAAAGATAATAAGCTTCTTTTTTTTGGCTCCCTGGTCAGAGAGGGCTGCTGGTTCCGGCTTTTTGGCATCTTTTTCAGCCATGACAAGTGAATCCTTTAGGGTGAAAGAAAGAAAATGAATTCAGAGTACCTGTTAATTTGAAAAAACTCCGGTCGGTGTCTGAGCTGTTGTACTGCAATGTTGAATAAACTTAGTCCAGTGCAATGCCGCTCCTGCAAAAATTACTTCTGAGATATTTTTTTTATAAGCAAGACGAAACCTAGAATATTTTTATCCGCATCGTAGGCCTTTGTTCATGAAAACCAATATGCAATTGTTATTCCAGAATAGGGGGCAAAAAAACAACCAGGATAAAATGGGAAGAAAGGTGGGCGGAAAACCTCAGGAGCAGGGGGGTTGTCCAGAGAATGGGAAAACGGGAGGCTGGAAATTCGGCGCCAGCCTCCCGGTGATGGTAGTCAAGAGTTTGACAGAGGATTAGCGTTTCAGATTGATCAGCTCACTGAGCAATTCATCAACGGTGGTGATAATCTTTGAATTGGCCTGGAATCCGCGTTGGACAGTGATCATGTTAACAAATTCCGTGCCCATATCAACATTGGACTGCTCGAGGGAGTTGGTGAATACTTTACCAAGTTCAGGGCCGGGCAGGCCGATTCGGGGTACGCCAGACTCGTCAGAGGCCAGTAACAGGTTGCTTCCCATCAGAGTAAGGCCATTGGGGTTGCTGAAATTGGCCAGGGAGATGTTGGCAATTTTTGTCTGCGCTCCGTTGGAAAAGGAGGCGATGACAACCCCCTCATTGTTGATGGTGATATTGGTAAGGTTACCGGAGGCTAGTCCATTCTGTTCCTGTGAGATAACCCTGGAAGTATTGTTGAACTGGGTGGTTTTGAAGTTCATTGCAATGGCGGTGGGAGTTGAGCCATTTTTCCAGTCAAGTTCAGCTGCAGGAATGTTCCCTGTGCCCCCGCTGCTTAACAGGCCGTCAGCGGTAAACACGATCTGTCCCAGGGGCAGGCTGCCCTCGGAACTGCCCAGGGTTGCGCCGAGGTTGTCTTCCGCGCTCCAATACCAGTTCCAGGTATTAGCCTCGGAATCTTTCCGGAAATAGGTGGAGATGATATGAGGATTGCCCAGGGTGTCATAGGTCTGGGTGGAAGCCGCATAGTCATAGGTCGCCGGATTCTCCGGATCGAATGGCACGCCATAGCCGTTTTGACTTTGAGCCGTAACCGTTGAAGTTGAAGCTGATTGAGTCGAGTTAAGATTCAAGGTGATGGCAGTGGGAGTCGACCCATTGGCCCAGGCAATCTCGGTTGCGGTGATGGTGTCGGTACCGCCGCTGACCAGGGCGCCGGAAACAGGGTTAAATACGAGCGTTCCAGATGGTGCAGAACCGGCAGTATTGCCCAGAGGGAGGCCGACATCATCTTGCGCGCTCCAGTAATAGTTCCAGGTATTGGCAGCAACAGCATCTTTTCGGAAATAGGTAGTAATTGGATGCGATTCCCCCAGGTTGTCGTAGATGGTACTGGTGGTACTCAGATCATAGGTGGCAGGAAGGGCGGGATCAAAGAGTGTTGCTGCGGGAAGAGCAACGGTGGCAGAATTCAGGGTGCTGGAAATGGAAAGGGTCGAGGTTGCTGAGGCAGTGGCAAGAGTGCTGGCATCGAGGTTGCTGGTTAATGTGAGGCTGTCGGTGACCTTCGCTGGAATGAGACTGGTTTTTTCAACCATGATATCGGTGGGGTCGCCGGCAACGAGTTCGTTGGTCTCGGGATCAAAAGATTTCCCCTGGACCCGAAATCCTTCCGGGTTGACCAGATAGCCGGCTTTATCAAAGCGAAAGGCACCGGCACGGGAAAAAAAGTTGGAACTGTTGCCGATCTCTTTGAGTATGAAAAACCCGTCTCCTTCAATGGCCAGGTCGGTGTCGCTTTCGGTGGATTCAAAGGTGCTCTGGCTGAAATTACTGTCAACCTTGGACATGCCGACACCACGACCAACCTGGGATGAACCTCCGGCACCAAAGACGGTGCTGGAGAGCAGATCGGAGAAGAGTGTTCGTGAGCCTTTGAACCCGATGGTATTGGTATTGGCCAGATTATTGCCGATTACGCTCATGGCTTGTGAGTTGGTGTTCATTCCGCTGACGCCGCTGTAGAGTGCGCTCGAGATTCCCATGGATGATGCCTCCTTGTATGGTTCGGTGAAGAAACGGTACTGCCGGTGCAGGGGTTAGAGTGTTTTGATATAATTGGTAATAATATCCTGTGCCGTCTGCCCATCATCCGTGGAAGCAGTTTTGTCAGCGGTCGTTGCGGCCATTGTCCTTGTGGCCATAATGGTATTCGAAATTCTAGCGTTGTTGGGGGAATTTGTAAGTATCGATGTCTGGATACTGTTTGCTGACTCAGTGACTCTGATCAGATTATTGAAAAGAACCTCGCCGGCCCGGGTGGTCAGCATCCCGTTGCTCAGATTCACCCCGGTTACCTCGGAGCTGATAAGAGGAGTGGCGGCAACGGTGGTGCCGGTTTTGGCGGCAGAGGCTGAGAGGACGATCTTGTAGGTGCCGTCAGCGACAGTGGTGCCGCTGGTATCGGTTCCATCCCAGGTGATAAAATGGTTGCCTGCCTTCAGCTCAGTGTCTTCAGCCTGCAGGGTTCTGATGGTTCTTCCATTGCTATCCTGCAGGGATATAGTGACGCTTGAGGCAACGTCATCAAGCATATACCCCACTGAGACGGGCGTGCCGCCATAGATAAAGGAGCTTCCGTTGTAGGAGACATCCTTGCCGATAAGGCTCAGGGCCGCCAGTTTCTGGGAATTAGTTTGCGCTGTTGTCAGTCCGGCCATGCTTGTATTCAGGTTGTATAACTGTTCCAGGGAACTGAACTGGGCGAGTTGGGCAGTAAATTCAGTGGGGTCATCCGGGTTGAGTGGATCCTGATTCTTCAGTTGAGCCACAAGCAGGGAAAGGAAGTCTTCCTTTCCCATAATATCAGTGGTTTTCGTAGCCGAGGTTGAGCTGCTGGTTTGAGCACTGGTGCTGGCGGCAGTTGCAGTTGTGAAAGTATCGGCGGTAATGGTGGGCATGGCTGTTGGTTTTATATGCTCAGGTTGATGCCTGAGTCCATGGGGCCGATAAAGAGTTCTTCGGCTGAGTTCAAGGATATTTCAAAAGGGGAATTGTCAGGGACAAACGGTACACGTGGGGCCGAATCCTGTCTGGAGGAAAACTGCTGTTGAAAAAAATCATTGCTGCTGGAGTTTGCTGATTCGAGGGTCACCTTGAAATCCTCCACGGTGAATCCCTGCTGCTCAAGAATGCTTCGTAACTTGGGCATATTTTTTTCAATGGTGTCCTGAATCTGCTGATTGCCGGCCGCAATATGGGCCTTGATGGAGTCCCCTTTGACCAGGATGTCGATCTTGAGAACCCCCAGTTCGGCTGGATGAAGGTTCAGGCTTATCTTGCTTGTCTGGAGGCGGGGATTGACACTGAAACGTTCCACCAGATGACGAACAAGATCCTCGGCTGGAACGTGGACACCAGGCGGGAAGGATGCTGGTTGGGCCAATGTGGCATGACCTTGAGTCGTGGCGGTTGTTGGCGCTCCCGGGCCAGTGGCAATAAATTGACTCATTGCTTCGTTGTTGATATGGGAAACAGTGGGGGTGGCCATGGCGGTGTTCATCCCCCTGGCACTGTTTTCCTGATGTCCCTTCTCCTGCTGTTGATTTCCAGAACTTCGTTGATTCGATATGGCCTCAATTTGAGTGTCCAGCAAGTGCTTGTCCAGGGGATCGGGCAGGGATGTGTCTGCATCTGCTGTCAACTTCCCGTCAACATTCGCCACCGTCCTGGTTGCCAGGGATTGCAACTTGGTTGTGTTCTCCATCGCAGACTGGAGATATGGGGAGCTGAGGCTGTTGAGTGAATCTTCCGGTACCGGCAGGACAGGGGAATGAACGGCAACGGCATTACGAGGATCACCCTGGAGGATGGATTCGATTTGCTGAGTCAAGAGGGAAGCACCCTTTGCACTGTTGATTCCGGGGGACTCGGTTGACATCCCTTGAGCGGCCTCGAGGGCACTGTCTGGGGCCGTCTGTGATGCCTTCGCCGGTTCATCTCCCGGCATAGTCATGATCTGCTGGAGGGCCGTCCGTTCAGCGTTGGCGGGCGGAACAGGCATGGCAGGTGCAAGAAGGGATGTGGAGTCAGTCCTGCTGGAAAATGTTATTGAAGCTTCCTGCCCGCTCAGCTGGTGATTGACGGGGAGAACCGGTACTTCCTGCAGGGAAAGGGCGGTCAATTCGGCGGCCATGACTTCCTGCTGGCTTGAGTTCGAATCCGTTGTTTTTGTATCAACGGATTCCTGCGACTCCTGAGGAGTATTCTCTGCCCTTGCTGCATCCAGAAAATTACTGAATGGAGTGGTCTCTTCACTTGCTGGAGGAGCTTGGGCCCCGGTTTTTGCGGGCGGAACGGTTGCCGGGGTGATGGCAGGAAGGGACGCTTCCATGGGTGTTTACTCCGTTGACAGGGTGGACAGGGTTGTGGTCAAAGACGATGCCTTCAGTTTATCCAGTTGCTCCATGAGCTTGGCTGCCGATTTTGTTTTCATCCCGGCTATGATATCCGCTGCCAGTTGTTGATCTTTAAGGGCAGTCAAGGCAAGGGCTGCTTTATCCGCTTCCATCTTCGAATAGATCTTGCTCAACTCTTCAATTTTTTTGAGCTCCGCGGCGTCTTTCCGGGCGAGGAGCTCCTCGGTTTTTTGCTGAATATTCTTGAGTTCCTGGATCTTTTTTTCCATCTGCTCAAATTTCTTATCGACTTCCTGCTCGAGGGTCTTTAGCTCCTTTTCCCGGTCTGCCAATACTTTTATCTTTTCCTGTAACCCCGCCCGTTCCTGCTCAAGGGTGTTGTAAAGCCGGCGCTCTTCCACGGAAGAGTACGATTTTTCCTGAGCCTTGGCGGCCGGGGGAGCTTCTGCCTTTTCCGGGTTGGTGCCGTGTATCGGTTCCTTAGCCGCTGATAACGGGAGCGGAGAGAAGATGCTTGCCAATGACAAAAAGAGAAAGAAGAAAAGGGAGATTTCCTTGTTCATGGTAGGTTCACAAAGGTAAAGTTGATGCATTCTTCAGGCGTTATTCCCAGCTGAGTCAGTCGCAATGAATGAAAAAAACCGCAACGCTGAACAGGCAGAGCCGTCCCTGGAACTCCAGGACTGAAATGAACATCATCGGTGGCTGGGAGTGAGGATTGATTCCAAGGCCACTGGATGCTGGTATGGCTATTTCCTGGCATGAAAGATCACAGCAATTTCATCCAGGGTGGCAGTCTCTTTTCGGTGCCGATGGAGTTGCCAGGCTTCATTCTGTTTGGTTTGCAGGGTTTCCAACATTTTTCGGTCCTGACTGCGGGAGATCAGGTGCTTCTGGGCCCGGCTCACTTCCTCTTTTTTGGCGCGCAGGATGGTCTGGAGTGTCAGGCGCTGTTTTTCAAGCAGGAGAATCCGCTGTTCAAATTGAGCCTGCTTGGTCACTTCAATGCCATGGATCTGCTCCCCTGCCAAGGTCTTGACGAGCTGTGTGAGGCTTTCTTCATTTACCCTGAGTTGCTGCCGCGCGAACTGTTCAGCCTCCTGTGCCTGTATCAGCTGAAGGACGGCCTGGTCTTCCAGGATTTTCCGATGCTTGAGGACTGTCAGGAGGGAAAAGGGTTTCATCAGGTATCAATGGAATGGAAAAAGAGGTTCCCGGCTGAAGGGGGGCGACGGGTTTACTTCCTGTCGAGGTCTTCGCCCCGCCGATCTCTTCTTGGGGGAGCCTCATCCTTTCTACCGCTGAGCAGTTCCCCCAGCTGTTCAATGGTCTGTTTCAGCGGGGTGCTTTCGGTCATGCCCTGCTTGAGAAAATTGTTGATGGCATCGATTCTGGTAATGGCGTAATCAATGTTGGGATTGGATCCCTTGGAGTAGGCGCCGATATTAATCAGATCTTCCGCCTCCTTGTGGGTGGCAAGGATGGTTCTGACTTGACCTGCCAGTTCCAGATGACGGGGCGAGACGATGTCACGCATGACCCGGCTGGTGGAGTTGAGGATATCGATGGCCGGGAAGTGATTTTTGGCGGCGATGGCCCGGGAAAGGACGATATGGCCATCAAGGATGGATCGCACCGAATCGGCAACCGGTTCGGTCATATCATCACCATCCACCAGAACCGTGTAGAGCCCGGTGATGGATCCCTTGCCGCTGAAGCGCCCGGCCCGCTCCAGGAGTTTCGGCAGGGTGGCGAAGACGGAAGGGGTATAGCCCTTGGTCGTGGGCGGTTCACCCACGGCAAGACCAATCTCGCGCATGGCCATGGCAAAGCGGGTGATGGAATCCATCATCAGCAGCACATTTTTTCCCTGACCACAAAAGAATTCCGCAATCGCGGTGGCCACAAAGGCACCCCGCATTCGCAGTAACGGGGATTGATCCGAGGTGACCACCACAATGACCGAGCGAGCCAGGCCGTCCTTGCCAAGATCGCGTTCGATAAATTCCCGTACTTCACGTCCCCGTTCACCAATCAGGGCGATGACATTGATATCGGTTCGGGCATACCGGGCCATCATTCCCAGAAGCACACTTTTGCCGACGCCGGAGCCGGCCATGATCCCCAGGCGCTGTCCCATGCCGCAGGTGGTCAGGCCATTAATTGAGCGAATCCCAAGATCAAGGGGTTCGGAGATATTGGCCCGCTGCATGGGTCCGGGGGGCAGGGCGTAGATGGATTTTTCGTGGCTGAGCAAAGGGGCTGGAAGTCCGTCAAGGGGGTTTTCCATGGCATCGATGACCCGCCCTAAAAGGGTATCCCCCACCTGGATGGTGGCACTTTCCTTGATAATCCTGATCTGGCTGCCTGGACCAAGGCCCCGCAGTTCACCCAGGGGCATGAGCAGGGCCCGCGAATCCTTGAAGCCGACGATCTCCGCCATGACCGGTGCCTTTTTTTTGTCCAGCGGGGTCAGTTGGCAGAGTGAGCCGATTGAGGAGGATGGGCAGAATCCCTCGACCACCAGCCCGACAATGCGGGTGACCTTTCCCCAGACCTTGATCGGGTTGAGATTGGCAATGGCGGTGGCTGCTGGGGAGGCGGAGCACATGGCTAAATGGGTTTTGGTAAAGGTTCTTCCACGGCGGTGGCGGATATCGGGCCTGATTCCTGCGAAGCTTCGAGGACTTCCCGGATGAATTGCAACTGGCTGCCGACGGTGGCATCAACGGTGCAAAGGGTTGATTCCAGGATACACCCGCCGCGCTCTATGGAGCTGTCTGTTTTGAGATCGATATTGTCCAGTCCGCTGATGTCGTCAATGATCTCTTTTTTCTTTGCCTGGATCACCCCATGATCTTGCGGATTGATACGGATCTGGAATTCTTCGGACCTGACGGCAAGGCGAATGGCATCCTCAATGGTGGCGAGAATGGTTGTACTCTGCTCAGCTATGGAATGGCGGATGATCTTTTCGGCAATGATCATGACCAGTTGGTGCATCTCGTCGAGATTGTTGCGCAGCATCGTTTCATGCAGGTGTGTTAGCTGATGGCAGGCTGACTGGAGGGTAAGGGCCGCGCTCCCGAAATCTTTATCCGCCTGTCTCGAGCCTTCAATAACGCCCTCGGAAAAGGCCTGCTGTCGGATCAGCTCCAGATCAACTGCGGGGACAGTGGGTTCAAGGGGAGACGGGGCATCAGGGGAGATCTCCGCCTCTGCTGATTGACCCGGCACGACGCAATCGTGTCGGGATACAACCCTGCCTCCAGGGGAGCCTTCGGGAACCGATGTCTCCCGGGGTGTCAGTCCCGGTGTCTCCTGCCAGGATGATTCCGGGGCGGAATCTTGGGTGGGGAGAAGTTGTCTGGCGACAAAGGAGTCGCTGTGGGTATAAATTTTAGACAAGCTCATCGCCACTTCCTGATCCAAGAACTATTTTCCCTTCATCCTGAAGCTTCATGGCGATCTTGACGATGGTCTGCTGCATGGCCTCAACCTCGGAAAGCCGCACCGGCCCCATGGCATCCAGGTCATCGCGGATCATATCACCGGCGCGGGAGGACATATTGGCGAAGATTTTTTCTTTCATCTCATCCGTGGCCGATTTCAAGGCCAGGGTCAGGGAGTCGTTGCTGACCTCGCGAAGAATGAGCTGGAGTGAACGGCCATCAAGGGCCACCAGATTTTCAAAGGTGAACATCTTATTCCGAATCTCTTCCGCCATATCCGGATCTGTCTGCTCGATGGATTCGAGGATTTCCGTATCCATGCTGTTTTTCATATGATCCAGGAGATCGACGACTTTATCCAGCCCTCCCACCTGCTTCTGCTCTTTGCTGCCGACAAGGCCAATCTCTCGATGCAGGGCATCCTCAATGCGGGTAATAACCTCGGTGGAGACTTTTTCAATTTTTGCGATGCGGTAGATGACGTCAGCACGAACTTCTTCGGGAAGACTGGCCAGGATCTCGCTGGCGTGTTCCACATGCTGGGTGGAAAGAATCAGGGCCATGGTCTGGGGGTGTTCTTTCTCGAGCAGGCCTGCCACCATCTTTGGATGCATCATGGCAATGGTCTCCAGGGGGCGGGTCTCGGTTCCGGAGATAAACTGTTCCATAAGCTCAGCCGAACGTTCTACAGATCCTGCGGAGGAAATGGCTTTTTTGGCGAATTCAGCGCCCTTGACAAACAGACCGGCAAGCGCCCTCTGGGTTTCGGCATAATTGGCAAAGACCCTGTCTTTAATATGCTCAGGGATATGGTCAATTGTAGCCATGGTGCGTGTTACCTGGCGGATCTCATCGTCAGAGAGTTCCTGGAAAATCCTGGAAGTGGTCTCTTCGCCCAGACAAATAAGCAGAACGGCGGCCTTGTTGATACCGGTGAGAGTTTTAAAATTCATTCATTATCCTTCCTGGATCCAGCTCTTGATAATATAGGCGGTGGGGAATTGATTCCTCGCAATATCCTTGCGCATGTTCAGAATCATTTCATCGGGTGGCAGTTCCGGTTCAGCATCTTCCATGGCCACAGCGGCATGCTCTCGTTCCATATCGGCCACGGTTTTGTTGTGCTGGGTAACCTCTCCTTTCATGGTTTTGATAACCGGGCGGATCAGTACAAAGTAAAGAAGCAGTCCGCCAAGACCAATCAGGCCGTATTTGAGGAGGGGAAGATATTCATACAGCCTGTTGGCGGGTGTACCTTCGTCTGTGACTGTGTCCCTGGGAGGCTCGGTAAAGGGCATGGAGACAATATTGAGACTGTCGCCCCGGGCTTTCACCAGACCGAGGGCGCTTGCGACCATGTTTTCCAGGGATTTAAGCTCCTCTTCGGTGCGGGGCTGGGTGGAGGCTGGCTCCTTGTCTTTGCCGGGAATGACCTTGTCTGCCACCAGAACCGAGACGGAGAGTTTGGTGATGCTGCCGACAGGGTTAATGGTTCTGCTGGTGGTCTTGCTGATTTCGTAGTTGGTGGTGCGGGAATTTTTGCTGGATGATGGTCCGGTTCTGGACTGCTCCGGCGCATTGCCCTGGAGGTTGGATTGGACCCCGGGCACACCTCCGCTGCTCTGGCCGCTGCTGACTTCCTGTTGTTGCTGTTCGCTGCGAATTACCGGGTCATCGGCGTCAAAAAGCTCCTGGGTTTTTTCCACCTTGGCGAAATCTATGGTGGCGGAGACACGGACCATGGATTTATCCGCACCCAGGGTCTTGTCGAGCAGATTCAGGGCCCGGGCCTCCATCCGCTGCTCCACTTCCTGCTGAAAGGCCAGCATGTCAAGGGAGAGGCTCTGGTCCGAGTCCCCTTTTTGAGTGCTGCTCAGCTCCTTGCCGGAGGCGTCTATGACCTTGACATTTTCAGGACTCATCCCCGTAACCGATCCTGCCACCAGATGCACGATCCCTTGGACCTGGTCTTTATCCAGTGTCCGGCCTGGTTTCAGGGTAACAATGACGGAGGCCGTTGCCGCTTTTTGCTGGTTTTCAAAGAGGCGTTTTTCCGGAAGAGCCAGATGGACGCGGGTGGCTTCAACCGGCCCAAGGGAACTGATGGTTCGAGAGAGCTCTCCCTGCAGAGCTCGGGTGTAATTCACCTTCTGGACGAAATCGGTGAGGGCGAAACTCTGTTTGTCAAAGATCTCAAAGCCAACCCCGCCACCGGATGGCAGGCCGCTTGCGGCCAGTTCGAGGCGGGTTTCATAGAGCTTGTCCGCCGGAACCCAGATGTTCTTGCCGTCATTCTTCAGTTGATAGGGGATTTTCTTCCCTTTGAGCCAGTTGATCACTGAACCGGCATCGGATTCATTGAGATTGGCATAGAGCAATTGCTGGGCTGCCGTCTGCGACTGGATAATGATCACCGAGAACAGGGCAATGGAGAGAAGGGCAACACCTGCAAGGGCTAATTGTCGTGAAAGTGGCCACTCGATGATCAGCTGCAAAATATTCTTTCGTTGAATCGTACCCTCCACCGCCGTTTCTCTGGTGAGTGGTGATGTCATTCGTTCGTCTGCCATAAAAAATCCCTTTTGTATTGTCCTGTTGTCTGTAAAGCACCGAATCGAGGAAGCAGCTGGATATGAACAGCTTTTTCCTTGAGCAAGTTCAAGGTGTTAGAATAAAAGCAAGCTGGAAAAGACCTTGCTGATCTCTCCTTTCCTGGTGATTTCCAGCAATAAGAGCCCGTAGATCAACCAGGCGGTAAGGCCGCCGTTTCGCACCTATTTATTGGTTTTTTGCAGCAGCCACTTACCGAACCAGCCGGAAGGGATTGGCTGTTTCGGTAAAGCGGCATAAGAGCCCGTAGATCAACCAGGCGGTAAGGCCGCCGTTTCGCACCTATTTATT
>JACDZF010000064.1 GCA_013426795.1 Desulfocapsa sp.
CCGCTGTTTGGGTCGCGCTGTAGAAATGAAAATGCCCGAATCATGTACCGCCTCCTGCTGAATCAGAATCGCAGTTGGTGGAAAAATACAGCAAGTAGAAATGAAAATGCCCGAATCATGTACCGCCTCCGTGTACCTTTCGGTGTACCAAGGGGGTATGATTCGGGCAATATATAGTGTAATCCAGAAAGGTTACACGTCAAATGGTGGCGATGCAGGGAATCGAACCCCGGACACTACGGATATGAGCCGTATGCTCTAACCATCTGAGCTACATCGCCTTTGATTTTAAGAAAAAATTAAATACCCCATCCCGGCACTACTGTCAACTGTTTTCCCTGCCCGTTTCCCGCTGCAAAAAAAAATATCCGACTTGGTCGGTGTCTGTTTTTTGTTCCGAGCAGATCACTGTCGTCAACGAACACATTCCAGGTTTCCATGGAGTTGTGACAACCGGAAAAATCAGCCGCTGTCAGTGTGGGGGATGCGGGGAATCTTCGCCGGCAATATGGCAAAAGGCCGGGCTCCCTTGAATCCATGCGCCAGACCCTTGACAGGTCAGCGCCACAGGGCGATGGCGGACAGAAGGGCATAAACAACCAGCCAGCCGAAGATGAAATTGCGGACGAAAGGATAGGAACTGGAGTTTTTTTGCAGCAGAAATAAAGCCAGCAACAGGGTGCCTGGAAAAAGGACACCGGCAATCATTGCGGGGAGAAAACGGAGCAGCTCCTGGAGACCGAGGAAAAACCAGGGGCCATTAATATGGAAGACCCCCAGCCTTTCCATCTCAAAGGGGGCCGTCGGCACCAGGCAGAGCAGGAGGATGGCGGCGGTGAGCAGCGGGTGCTGAAGGAATGATGTTCGATATTTGCGCAGATGCTCCCAGGCGAGCAGGCCCCAGAGGAGTTCAAAGCCGATAATATGATTAATATAGACCCTTTTCATGCCGTTATCGGAAAGGGAAAACAGGAGATCGTTGAGGGTGGAACCAATCAGAGGGATGGCGGTGATGATGTTTTCAGCGATCAGGCCGGCAGAGGAGCCGGTGCTGTCTGCCCGCAGGACATAGCCGGTGAAGAGAAGCAGCAGGGCCACAGGGAGGGTGGAGGTAAGGCGTATCCACTGCCCGCGGCCATAGGATTCGGTGCGGTCAAAGACGGCCCAGAGGTGTATGATCGAGAACAAAAAAAACAGCTGGCTGGAGTAGAAATGCAGTGCCCGGAAGGAGTCACCAAAGGGAACAAGCAGATCAATGGCGCCGGTGGAATAGAGCGGCGCGGCCGGATCGTACTGAAAGGCCACGAGCAGTCCGGAAAGCACTGAGATGAAAAGGGCAATCAGGCTCCATTCTCCCCAGGGTATGCCTCTAAGCTTCTCGTGTATATTGCCATCCATGGGGGATTTCTTCAATAAAACTAAAGGGTAACGATGTAGCCGCCGGTGGCCCCAAGTTTCTCAACCTTAAAATGGGGAAGTGCTCTTGTGGCTGGCCCTTGAATCACCTCACCCTGCGGGGTGAAGCGGGATTGGTGACAGGGGCACTCTAAAATTTTTTCTTTTTCCCGATAATTGATTTTGCACCCAAGGTGGGTGCATTTTCTCGACACCGCCCAGGGGGCCTGCTCGCCGTTCCCTTCGAAGAGGATAAAGTCGGGACCCAGAAAAAAATCGCCGGCAGCAAGGGTGTTTTTAATTTCCACCAGCCGTTGTTTGGCTGGAATCTTGAATCCGATAAAACGGAGCACCGGATAACAAAGGGTCAGCAGGCCCAGCCACAGGATAAAACGGCGGCGCACCGGCGAAGGGCGGGGATGGGTGGCTGAAAGAGGCATTTGATGTCAGCAGTGATGGACGACGGTCAGGAACCGGTGGAAAATGTTTCAATCAGGAGACGGTTGACGTGCGCCGGAACCAGTTCGCTGACGTCGCCGCCGTGCCGTGCCGCCTCTTTAATAATGGATGAGCTGATATAGATCCAGCGGAAGGCAGGCATGAGGAAGACAGTATCGACCTCCCGTTCCAGTTTCCGGTTCATCAGCGCCAGCTGGAATTCATAATCAAAGTCAGATATGGCTCGAAGACCACGAATAATGGCCCTGGCTCCCCTTTCCATGGCGAAATTGACCAGCAGTCCAGAGACCTCCGCGACTTCAATACGGGGATTGTTCTCGGGAAAACAGGCCTCGATCATCTCGATCCGTTTTCCAATGGGGAAGAGTGGAGTCTTGCCGGGGTTGACGGCAACGGCAATAATGACCCGGTCAAAGAGATTCAGGGCCCGATGGATGATGTCCATGTGACCCATGGTGATGGGGTCAAATGTCCCGGGATAGACCGCAATGGTTGTGCGTGAGCTGGAAGGCACCTGGTTCATGGCGTGGGAGAGGTGGGTAAGGGTTGATAAAACCAGAAACCGGTGTCGCCATATTTCCGCTGATCCGTCAAGCCCAGGGTGATCAGGTCATGGGGCAGGGTCTCGCTGGATCGCTCTTCGACGACAAGCAGGGTTTGTTGGCGCAGCCAGGAACTGATATCAAGGGCGTGGAGAAGTTGTGAGGAAAGCCCCTGAGAATAGGGGGGATCAACAAAAATCAGGTCAAAACCGGAAAGCGAGGGGAGGTGTTTTGGAAACAATGGTAAGCCTCGGCGCAGATCGTGTTTGATCAGGGTAACGGGGCTGGGTTGTAGGAATTGACCGGAACCGGGGTCGTTGTCAATTTCAGGGCGATGGTTGAAGGCATCCATGCAGATCTGCACATTTTTTTGAATAAGGGTAAGGGACAGCGGGTGATAATCGACAAAGCAGACACTCCCGGCTCCCCGGCTCAGGGCCTCCAGTCCCAGGGCACCGGTACCGGCGAAGAGGTCTAGAACGGATGCCCCCTGAATCCTGCCGGCAATGATATTGAACAGTGATTCCCGAGCCCGATCGGATGTCGGTCGAATAATAAGATTGCCCTGTGCCGGTGGCGGAATAAGCTTTCTGCCTTTGGCCCAGCCGCTGATAATCCTCAATTATTTATAATGGGCGATGAAATATTCCGCAATCTGTACGGCATTCAAGGCAGCCCCTTTCAGGATATTGTCGGAAACCACCCACATATTGATGCCATTGGCAATGGATTCATCTTCACGGATTCGGCCCACCAGAGTCTCAAATCGTCCTTCGCATTCCGTGGCCAGGGGATAACGGCCAATGGTCGGTTCATCGACGAGCCGGACGCCGGGCGCGTTGGATAAAAGCTCTTTGACCTCTGCCGCACTGATCTTCACCCTGGTCTCGATGTTCACCGCCTCGGAATGTCCGTAATAGACAGGAACCCGCACGGCAGTGGCGGTGACACCGATGGTGTCATCCTCAAAGATTTTTCTGGTCTCATTGACCATCTTCATTTCTTCTTTGGTGTAGCCATTGTCGAGGAAGCTGTCTATCTGGGGAAGGCAGTTGAAGGCAATCTGGTGCGGATAGACCGTGTGTTCCATGGGATTTCCGGCGGCATAGGCCAATACCTGGTTCTTCAGTTCTTCAATGGCCTTGGCGCCGGTACCGGAAACCGCCTGATAGGTGGAAATGACCAGACGTTTGATGCCGACTTTATCATAGATCGGTTTGAGCGCCACCAGCATCTGGATGGTGGAGCAGTTGGGGTTGGCAATAATGCCCCGTCTGGTGTATTGGGCGATGGCGTGGGGGTTGACCTCTGGAACGACCAGGGGAATTTCCGGGTCCATGCGAAAGGCGCTGGAGTTGTCGATGACCAAGGCTCCGGCGGCTGCGGCAGCGGGGGCAAATTCCAGGGAACGGGACGCGCCCGCGGAAAAGAGAGCGATGTCAATGCCTTTAAAGGAATCCTTGGAAAGGAGCTGGACGGAATATTCCTTCCCGTCATGGACAATTTTCTTGCCCACGGAACGTTCCGAGGCCAGAAGTCTCAGCTCAGCCACGGGGAAATTCTTGCGTCGTAACACCTCCAGCATCGCACCGCCAACGGCACCGGTGGCGCCGGCAATGGCAACATTGTATTTTCCTGGTTCACTTCCCATTCTAAGTATTCCTTGTAACTGTATGAAATGTTCTTGAAAATATTTCAGCTGGAGCAGAATAGGGCCCAGCTGAAGCTCGGTATTTTTTATGTTTGTTGCGGTCGGCCAGGCCGTTTCATCCCTGCTGGATTGAGTTAGAGGGGATTTTGTTCCGAGTTGACCGGAGTTTTCTTCAATCTTGTCCGAAGCCGCCCATAAATCGCGAGGCCGGGCCCGGAAGCAATATAGATCAGGAAAAGGACAAAGGGCACGACATCCGGTTCCATGGCAATCATGACAAAGACGAGTAACATCGCGACCAAAACCTGAAAGGTCTGAAAGCGGCTCAAGCGTCGACTCTTGAAACTGAGGTATCGGTGGGTGGAGACCATCAGGTAGGAGAGGAGATAGACCAGCAAGAGCAGAGAAATATGTTTGACTTCACCACTGATACCCAGATGATGGCAAAACATGACACTGGTAACGATCATGGCAGCAGCGGCAGGACAGGGCAGGCCGACAAAGTCTTTCGCCCCCGACTTTACATTCTGGGAATTAAAGCGGGCAAGACGCAGGGAGGTCATGGCCACATAGAGAAACGCGGCCATCCAGCCATAGCGGCCATAGGGCTGCAAGGCCCAGAGATAGGCGAGGAACCCCGGTGCGACACCAAAGGAAACCATATCGCAGAGAGAGTCCAGTTCCACCCCGAATTGACTGGTGGTTCGGGTCATGCGCGCAACCCGTCCATCCAGGGCATCAAAGATGGCGGCAACGAGGATGGCTATGGCGGAGGTGTAGAAATCCCCCTTGACCGCGTAGATCATGGAGTAGAAGCCACAAAAAAGGCTGGCGATGGTAAACATGCAGGGCAGGGGATAGAACTTTGTAGATAATTCCTGATGATTTTCTGGTTGCGTGTCTGGTGCATTTTCTGATGGATTATCTGGCATGACAGCATTTCTCCGGTGGTGATCGTTTCAAATGCAGAGGACAAGGGAGGAAGGGGACAGTTTTAAACCGCTGCTCATTCAGAAAAAGCGAAAACCGGGTCAAGAATAATTGCGGGGTGATGGATAGGTTCCAGGAATTCCAATGGGTATTCAAGCCGGCAGCTTCGTCGTCGGCATCGCGCTACTCCCTGCCGTACGACCCATGTCGCTTCGTCGCCCCTCGATGGCCTTTTTGGCGTCATCTTGAAGCTACCCGAAAGAATAAATCTGTTGGTCAAGGCTGCGGATATCCTTGTTCTTATCAGGAAAGATAGCCTATCACCGTCTCTCCACCCTTCACTTTCTGGCCGATGGCAACTTCAATCTGGGTCTGAGTCGGGATATACAGATCAACCCGGGAACCAAAGCGGATCAGGCCGAAACGCTGGCCCCGCGCAATCTGGTCATCCGGCTCCAGCCAGCAGACGATCCTCCGTGCGATCAGTCCGGCCACTTGCACAAAGGCCATCCTGTGACCGCTGGCGGCACGGAGCAGTATGGCACAGTGTTCGTTGTGCATGGCGCCCCGGTCGCTGTCGGCTGAATAAAATTTTCCCGGTGAATAGAGAATCTTTTCGACGGTGCCGCTCACCGGCGCTCGATTGACATGGACGTTGAAGACATTCATGAAAATCGATACCTTATAGACCTGACCCAGAAGATACTGATCGTCAATGATCTTTTCGATGAGGATAACCCTGCCGTCAGCGGGAGAGATCAGGGCGTCGTCACTGACCGGCCCGATGCGTTCCGGATCGCGGAAAAAGTAGAGGGTAAAGGTGGTCAGCGCCAGGGCAGGGATGGTCAGCAGGTCGTATCCCAGGATGGCCAGAATCAGGGTGACAAAGGCACTGAAGGCGATGAAGGGATACCCTTCTTTTGCTATGGGGATCTGTGGAGTTTTCATTTCTTGCTGGCCCTGGCCATGGCGATGGTCCCGGTGCGGACGATTTCCTGAATGCCGATGGGCTTGAGGATATCAATGATGGCCTGCACCTTGGAAGTGGAGCCGGTAACTTCCACGGCATAGGATTTGGGACTGACATCCACAACCTTGCCCCGAAAGATGTCGATAACCCGCAAAACCTCAGCCCTGGTCTGGGCCTCCGCCTTCACCCGGATCAGAACCATCTCCCGTTCCACATATTCGCTGTCGCCGATATCGGTAACCTTGATGACGTCAATGAGTTTATGGAGTTGTTTGGTTATCTGCTCAATGATGGCCTCATCACCACGGGTGACCAGGGTCAGGCAGGAGATGCTGGAATCCAGGGTCTCGGCCACACTCAGGCTTTCAATATTGAAACCTCGACCACTGAAGAGACCGGTAACCCGGGAAAGAACGCCCGGCTTGTTTTGCAGAAGTACGGAAATAGTATGTTTCATCTGTTTGTCCTGTGCTGATGGTATCTCGCTTAAATAAAATTAGATTTTCTGATTCTTTGAGCAATGAGCGGCGCCTGTATGGGATTTACACCAGGAGCATCTCGGTGGTTGCCTTACCCGCCGGCACCATTGGGAAAACGCATTCTTCCCGGGCAATGACAAAGTCCATGATCACGGTGTTATCCGTGGCCAGGGCTTCTTTCAGGACGGCCTCCACCTCGCTGGTTTTGGTGGCGCGCAGACCCACTGCTCCATAGGCCTGGGCCAGCATTACAAAGTCAGGGGTGATATCCATAACGGTTCCTGCGTAGCGTTTGTTGTAGAAAAGCTCCTGCCACTGACGAACCATGCCCAGATAGTTATTGTTGAGAATAACGACCTTGACCGGGCAGTTATACTGTCTGGCGGTGGCCAGTTCCTGAATGTTCATCTGGATGGAGCCATCACCGGCAACATCGACCACCGTCTTGTCGGGAAAGGCCATCTTGGCGCCGATGGCCGCGGGCAGTCCATATCCCATGGTCCCCAGTCCGCCCGAGGTCGCCCATTGACGAGGCCTGTTGAACTTGTAAAACTGGGCCGCCCACATCTGGTTTTGTCCCACCTCGGTGGTAATAATGGCATCTCCATGGGTGAGCTCGTCAAGCTTCTGGATCACGAACTGGGGTTTGATAATCTCTCCCTCGTCGATATACGTCATGGGGTGCTTTAACGCCCAGCCGTCAATGGTTGCCCGCCAGGGTTCATGGCTGGCTGCCACCTGCTCACGGTTGAAGTCGCTGGAGGTGTTAAACCAGGTGTTCATGGCGGTGAGGGCGAATTTGCAGTCGGCCACGATGGGGATATCGACCTTGACATTTTTACTGATGGATGTGGGGTCAATATCAATGTGGATGATGGTGGCGTGGGGGGCGAAGGCGTCAAGCCGGCCCGTAACCCGGTCGTCAAAGCGGGCCCCGACGGCGATGAGCAGATCACTGTTGGCCACTGCCATATTGGCCGCGTAGC
Organism: Desulfocapsa sp.; assembly: GCA_013426795.1. Classification (GTDB taxonomy): domain Bacteria; phylum Desulfobacterota; class Desulfobulbia; order Desulfobulbales; family Desulfocapsaceae; genus UBA2270. The sequence goes on from JACDZF010000064.1 coordinate 7,413, forward strand.
TGCCGTGCATGCCCAGCATGCCCATGGAAAGCGGGTCCGAGCCGGGAAAGCCGCCCAGCCCCATCAGGGTCATGGTGACCGGAATGTTCAACTTGCGGGCCAGTTCGGTGAGTTCCTCATGGGCGTTGGAGAGGATAACCCCCCCGCCCACGTACAGCACCGGGTTTTTGGCCTTCAGGATCTTTTTACATGCCTTTTCAATCTGCCCCTGATGGGGTTCATAGTTGGGCTGATAGGTCTGCATCCTGATCGGCTTTTTCTCGGGAAAGTCGATCATCTTGGCGACAACATCCTTGGGCAGATCGACGAGAACCGGGCCTGGTCGGCCGGTACGGGCGATATGAAAGGCCTCCCGCAGGGTGGGCACCAGGTCTTTGGCATCCTTGACCAGATAGTTATGCTTGGTGCAGGGACGGGTGATGCCGACTATGTCCACCTCCTGAAAGGCATCATTGCCGATCAGCGCTGTGGGAACCTGGCCGGTGAGGATAACCATGGGAATGGAATCAGAATAGGCGGTGGCAATGGCGGTGACGCCGTTGGTTGCCCCCGGCCCCGATGTCAGCAGGGCCACGCCCACCTCACCGGTGACCCTGGCCAGACCGTCAGCCGCATGGACCGCGCCCTGTTCATGGCGGACCAGAACGTTGGTGATATCGGAGTCCATGAGGGCGTCAAAGAGATCAATGATCGCGCCTCCGGGGAAGCCGAAAATAATCTTTACGCCTTCTTCCTGAAGGCATCGGATGATGGCCTGAGAGCCGTTGATTTTTTCCATGAAGCCTGTTCCTCGAGTTGGTTGAGATTTTTTCAGAAAAATTGGTAGGTTTGAAAAGTCTCTAAGTGAATATATGTCTTGAATTTTTTTTCAGAGAAGATGGGATGCGAAATATATATCTATGATAGGTGCAATGTCAACAATGAAGGTTCTTTTCAGGAAAAATTCTTGTCTGGCGTGCTGGTGAAAAACCTGCTTGACAATGGCCGCTAATCAAGTTTACTGTGGCGTTGTTCGTATATATGAATCTTTCTTTTTGGAGTTTTCGCGATGCCATCAATTTTTCCACCAGCACTGCTTCTCCTATGCCTGAATACCGACTGGACCGGGGCAGGGATGGTGAAATTCTGATCGCTTGAATATAGAGCAATAACCCCCAAGGCCGCGGTGTAAAACCCCGGCCTTTTTTTATTTGTCCGCGGGTTTCGCCGGCTCAAGACTCTCTTTTAGAACAAGGAATGGAATGGTCATGAATCCTGACGCAGTGAAAAAATATCGTCCCTATCCCGGCTTACATCTTCCCGGCCGAACCTGGCCTGACAAGGTCATTACCCAGGTCCCGCACTGGTGCAGTGTTGACCTTCGCGACGGCAACCAGGCCCTGGTGCAACCCATGAATCTCGAGGAGAAGCTCGAACTTTTTCAGCTCCTTGTGGATGTTGGTTTCAAAGAGATTGAGATTGGATTCCCTTCGGCGTCGCAGGTGGAGTTTGATTTTTCCAGAACCCTTATCGAGCGAGGTCTTATCCCCGATGACGTTACCATCCAGATCCTGACCCCGGCCCGGGAGCACCTTATTCAAAGGAGCTTTGAGGCCTTGAGGGGGGCGAAAAAGGCCATTGTCCATCTCTATAACTCCACCTCAACCCTCCAGCGGCGCGTGGTTTTTCAGATGAACCGGGCCGAGATCACGGCCCTGGCGCGGCAGGGGGCGCTGTGGATTGGGGAAGAAGCGGCACGGTACCCTGAGACCTCCTTTCACTATGAGTATTCCCCGGAGAGCTTCACCGGCACCGAGCTGGATTTTGCCCTCGAGATCTCGGAGGCGGTCATGGATGTGTGGAAGCCGACTCCGGAGAACAGGGTGATCGTCAACCTCCCGGCCACCGTGGAGATGGCCACCCCCAATGTCTATGCCGATCAGATTGAATGGTTCTGCACCCATATCAAGGATCGGGATTGTGCCATCATCAGTCTCCATGCCCACAATGACCGGGGCTGTGCGGTGGCGGCCACCGAGCTTGCGCTTATGGCCGGCGGAGACCGGGTGGAAGGAACCCTGTTTGGCAACGGAGAACGCACCGGCAATGTGGATCTGGTGACCCTGGCCTTGAATATGTTTACCCAGGGGATTGATCCGGGGCTGGATTTCCATACCATCAACCGGGTGATTGAGGTCTCCGAGCGGGTGACCCGGATTCCGGTGCATGTCCGTCATCCCTATGCCGGAGAGCTGGTCTATACCGCTTTTTCGGGTTCCCATCAGGATGCCATCAACAAGGGGATGAATGCCTTTGATGCCTCAACCGACGGAATCTGGGCCGTTCCCTATCTGCCCATTGATCCCCGGGATGTGGGGCGCAGTTATGAATCCATTATCCGCATCAACAGCCAGTCGGGCAAGGGCGGCGTGGCCTGGATCATGGACCGCGAGTTTGGCTTCAAGATGCCCCGGGAGATGCACCCGGAGTTTGGCAAGGTTATCCAGAAGGTGACGGATCGCGAGGGCCGGGAGTTGCAGATGGATCAGATCTGGGCCGCCTTCAAGGAAGAATACTTGAGTGTTCCAAGGCCCTATGGTCTGGTCAGCTTCAATGTCCGGAAACAGCATGTTGACAGTGATGAAGGAGGCTCATCCGCCGATGTGGAGGCGGTAATCAATGTCAACGGGGAGGTGAAAACCGTCACCGCCTCCGGCAATGGCCCCCTTGATGCCTTTTGCGGCGCCCTGAAATCGGGCCTGGGCTGTGATTTTACCCTGTGCGGCTATCATGAGCATGCCCTGACCAAGGGCTCAAGCTCCAAAGCCGTGGCCTATATCGAGACGGAATACCCGGACGGTCGCCGATTCTGGGGGGCCGGGGTGGATACCGATATTCTGGTCGCCTCCATCAAGGCCACCCTGAGCAGCCTGAACAGGGCGATTAAGGCTGCATAGGTATACCTTGTCTGGTGATTATTGAGAATACTGTTGTTATGAACGTGGCTGAGTAACGAACAATTATGTAAAGGAGAAATGACTATGGTAGAACGAAAACCGGTAAAAAAACTGACAGCGACCAATACCAAACAGGAGATGCTGGATTCGTATAACGATCTCTTAAAACAGCTTGAAGAAAAGCGGCAGGCAGAGGCGTCGCCTGAGGCCCAGGTGGCAGAAAAGGGGATGATGCAGGCAGTGGCAGTGGCGGACACCCTGACCGCCGAAGGGATCGTACGGAATATCGGCTCTCTTAAGCTGGACTTGGGTAAAGTGTTGACGTCCTTGTCGGATCAACTGGAGCAGGAGGCCGGACGGTATGAATCGGTAAAGCGAGCCATTGCCGAGAAGGAAAAGGAGCTGGCAGAAATCTATGAGATTCAGAAGGCGGCCTCATCCCTCACTGCCCTTATTGAGTCCCAGAATCAAAAGAAGGAAGATTTCGAAACTGAGATGGCCTCTCGCAAGGAAATCTTGATGTCTGAAATCGAAGAGATGCGCATCCAGTGGCAGAAGGAAAAACAGCAACGGGCTGCCGATGAGAAGGAGCAGAGCGCCGCCGAGGCCAAACGCCGGGCTCGGGAAAAAGAGGAGTTTGACTACGCGTTGCAACGGGAAAGGCAGTTGACAAAGGATGCCTTTGAGAAGGAAAAGGCTGGCTATGAGGAGCAAAGCAATGTTCTGCAACGGGACTTAGCCCTGCGCCGGGAACAGTCAGATCGCGCCTTTACTGAAAGGGAACAGGCGATAGCTCTCCAGGAACAGGAACTTGCTGATCTTCGCGCCCGTGTCGCCATGTTTCCAAAAGAGCTGGAAAAAAGTGTGGCGGCTGAGGTCAAGGCGGCCGTGGATAAACAGCAGCTCGAGGCAAAATATCGTCAGGAACTGCTGCAAAAAGAGTTGGATGGCGAAAAAAATGTCTTGATGACAAAAATTTCGTCCCTGGAAGGGGTTGTCAAGGAGCAGGTCCTTCGGATCAGCAAATTGAATGACCAGATTGAGAAGTCGTATTCCCAGGTGCAGGATATCGCCTTGAAGGCGGTGGAAGGATCGGCGACGATGAAGGCCTTTGCCGCACAGCCAATGCAGCCTCGTCAGGGAGAATGATGACCTCTTCGGTGGTTGGCGGCGCTTGCCGCTGACACTTTATCTCCCATGAAAATCCTTCACACCTCAGACTGGCATATTGGCCGATCCCTCTACGGGCGCAAACGCAGCGCCGAGTTCGAGGGATTTTTTGACTGGTTGATCGAGACGGTGCGCTCGGAGGAGATTGATGTTCTGCTGGTGGCCGGGGACATCTTCGATACCAGCACGCCGAGCAATCAGGCGCAGGCCATGTATTACCATTTTCTGTGCCGGGTGGCCGCGACCTGCTGTCGTCATGTGGTGATCATCGCCGGCAATCATGACTCTCCTTCCCTCCTCAACGCCCCCCAGGGCCTTCTCCGCGCCCTCAACGTCCATGTGGTGGGCTCTGTAACCGAGTCACCCGCCGATGAGATTGTGCTCCTGCGTGATGCCCATGGGCGGCCGCAGCTCATTGTCTGTGCCGTGCCCTATCTGCGGGATCGCGATATTCGCCGGGCTGAGGCCGGTGAAACCATTGAGGATAAAGACCGCAAGCTGGTGGCGGGGATTCGTGATCATTACCGGAAGGTGGCGGAGGCAGCGCTGGCCCTGGCTTCGGCGCAGTCAGGGGCGGGTGAAAAAATCCCCATCCTGGCCATGGGCCATCTTTTCACCAGCGGCGGCCACACCGCGCAGGGGGATGGAGTGCGTGAGCTCTACGTCGGCAGCCTGGGTCAGGTGGCGGCCGATCTCTTCCCCGACTGTTTTGATTATCTCGCCCTCGGTCATCTCCATGCGGCGCAGCGGGTTATGGGATCGGAGCTGCGCCGTTATTCGGGAGCGCCCCTGCCCATGAGTTTTGGCGAGGCCGGGCACACAAAGATCGTTCTGCTGCTCACGGTGGACGGCCAGGGGGGCGAGATCTTGGTGGAGGAAAAGCCCGTCCCCTGTTTCCAGCGGCTGGCCACGGTGGCCGGGGACTGGGAGACGATCCGCTCGAGGATTGCCGCCCTCCATGGTGAAGCCGTCCCCATCTGGCTGGAGGTGCTCTATCAGGGGGATGAATTGGTGGCCGATCTGCAGGAGCGGGTGCGCGAGTTGACCGCGGACACCTTGCTGGAGGTGTTGCGGATCAAGGATCTGCGTCTGGCGGCATCGGCCTTGAAGTCCCTGGAGCAGGAAGAGACGCTGGATGATCTGGAGGTCGGCGATGTCTTTGGCCGCTGCCTGCTCGCCCATCAGGTTCCGCCCGGACAGCAGGACGAGTTGATCGCGCTTTTCCAGGAGACCGTGGCCGCCCTCCATGACGAGGAGAGAGACGATGCCATTGCCGGGGACGGGGCCTAAGGGATCATGAAAGTCCTGCGTCTGCGCTTTAAGAATCTCAACTCCCTGGTCGGGGAGTGGGAACTGGATTTTACCCATCCCGACTACCTGTCCAACGGGATCTTTGCCATCACCGGGCCCACCGGAGCGGGTAAGACCACCATCCTTGATGCCATCTGTCTGGCCCTCTACGGTCAGACCCCGCGTCTCAACCGGATCAGCCAGAGTGAGAACGAAACCATGTCGCGGCAGACCGGGGAGTGTTTTGCCGAGGTGGAGTTTGAGACCAGCAAGGGGCGTTTTTGCTGCCACTGGAGTCAGCACCGATCGCGCCGCCAGGCCGGCGGCCCGTTGCAGGCGCCGCGCCATGAAATAGCGGAGGCGGGGGCCGGGGAGCAGGGCGGGCAGGTCCTGGAGTCCCGGCTCAAGGCGGTGGCGGCCCGGGTGGAGGAGGTCACCGGCATGGATTTTGACCGCTTCACCCGCTCCATGCTCCTCGCCCAGGGCGGGTTTGCCGCCTTTCTCCAGGCCCATCCCGATGAGAGGGCCCCCATTCTCGAGCAGATCACCGGCACTGAAATTTACAGCCGGATCTCCATCAAGGTGCATGAACGCACCGCCGAAGAACGCAAGCGGCTGGCACTGTTGCGTGCCGAACTGGACGGCATAGCCTTTCTGAGCCCGGAGGATGAGGCCTTGCTGGGCGCTGAGATCCAGGTTAGGGATCAGGAGCTTGGTCCTCTCGCGGCAAGGCTCGCCATGATTCAGGCCGCCCAGGCCTGGCGGGAGCGGATGGCGGCACTGGAGACGGAACTCCAGCGCCTGGATGGGGAATGGAGGAGCTTTTCGGCCCGAAAGGTGGCCGCCGAAGCCGATCTGGCACGTCTGGCCGGGGCTCGACGTGCCGTGACCCTGGCCGGGGAGTATGCCCAGCTTGCTGAGTTGCGCAAGCAACAGCAGGCAGAGCAGGACAGTGTGCGGGGCGCGGGTGAGCGACTGCCGGCATTGGAGCAGGAGTACAGGTCCGTATTGGCCGCCCTTGAGTTGGCCGAGGCCTCTTTGAAAGGGGCCGGCGAGGAGCAGGCCCGGGAGTTGGAAGGTATCCGCAAAACCAGGGTGCTTGATGTTCAGCTCGACGAGGCCGCCGTCCGGGTAAAGACCCTCCGTCTTCAGATCCACCGCCTGCAGGAGCAGGGAGAGGCGTATCAGCGAGGCATTGGCAGCTGCGAGGAGCGGATACGGGAGATTAAGGCGAAGTTGGCGGAAACCACGCTCTTTCTTGACGAACATGGGCGGGATGGAGAGCTGGCCGAGAGCCTGACCGGTATGGAACAGCGGTTCAAGGTGCTTGTGGACCTTGACCGGCAGGGCCAGGAAAATCTAAAGAAGGTTGCCCTTCAGAGGGTTGTGGCGGAGACGGCAGGCGTCGCCTGGGAGCAGACCGAGGCCGATTTTGCGGCGGCGGCCCGGGCCGTGCTTGCGGCCGAGCATCGGTGGAAAGAGCTGGACGCGGCCCTGGGGCTGCTTTTACAGGGACGGGAGCTTGCCGCCCTGCGGCTGGAGGCAGAAAGCCTGGCAAGGCGGGAGAATCTTCTTCTGGCCTTGGGCGAGGGGATGGAAAGGCTTGCCGAGGGCAGGGGCCGCCTTGCCGCCTTGCAAAACTTGCTGGAGTCCCTGGCTGCGTCGCGCCAGCGTCGTGCCACGGAAGAGCAAGCCCTGGCTGAGGCCTTGAACCAGGGCGAGCTCCATTGCCGCCATTGGGAGGAGAAGGTGCTGCTCCTCAATCGGGTTCGTGATCTTGAGGCGGAGAGGGCCCGTCTGGTGGACGGCGCCCCCTGTCCCCTGTGCGGGGCCAGGGAACACCCCTATGCCCTGGGCAATATTCCGTCCCTGGATGCGGGGCAGCAGGAGCTGGAGCAGGCCCGTGCCGCGGTGGGTGAAATGCGGCAGCGGCTGGAAGTGCTGCGACAGGAGATGGTCCGCGCGGGGAAGGATCATGAGCAGGCGGCCCGTGCGCAGATGGAACTCCAGGGGCGAATGGAACAGGATACCGCCTTGTGTACCAAGCTGCTGGCCGATCTGGGGCAGGGCGGGGGACTTGAGTCCTGGGCGGAACGGGTGGGCCTTGAGCTGAAGGGCAGTCAGGAGGAGCTGGCCGGGCTGCGCGCCCTTGTTGCCGAGGTGCAAGGAAAAGAACAGGAAGAGCGGCAGGCCCATCTTGCACTGACCCGAAGCAAGGAAGCACTGACCCTGCTCGACAAGGCACGCCTTGAATCCGGCCTTGGCTGGAAATCAGCCAAGGCTG
>JACDZF010000065.1 GCA_013426795.1 Desulfocapsa sp.
TGGACGCGGCATAAGAACCCGTAAAAGAATTGAACAACAAAAGACTTGTTCAATTCTTAACGGGTTCTAAATACCCCTTTTATAAAAAAATATCAGCAATAAAAGTATGCTTCAGATTGCCGGACTGACCCTCGATTCACCCTTTATTCTCGCCCCTCTGGCCGGATACAGCGACCTGCCTTTCCGCCGGCTTTGCCGGGAATTCGGGGCCGGGATGGTGGTCTCGGAGATGATCAGCTGCCATGGCCTGCTCTATGAACAGGGCAAAACCCTGGCCATGCTGGCCTCACATCCCGGTGAGCGGCCGCTGGCCATACAACTTTTCGGGGCCGATGCGGATATCATGGGTCGGGCCGCGGCCATCCTCAGCTCCTTTCATCCCGACCTGATCGACATCAATATGGGCTGTCCGGTCAAGAAGGTGACCAAACGCGGCGCCGGCGCCGCCCTGATGGGGAATCCCCAACTGGCAGAGGCGATTATCCGCAATGTAATCGACAACAGCACCGTTCCCGTCACCGTCAAGACCAGAATCGGCGTGGACAGTCGCCATATCACGGCCGTCTCCTTTGCCCGAATGGCAGAGGAGACAGGGGTGGCCGCCATCACCGTGCATGGCCGAACCTGGGCCCAGGGATTCACCGGAAGTGCCGACTGGGAGGCCATCGCCGCCGTAAAAGAGGCGGTATCCGTCCCGGTCATCGGCAATGGTGACATCCACTCCCACGACCAGGGACTTGCAATGATGGCGCAGAGCGGATGTGACGGGGTTATGATCGGGCGCGCGGCCCTGGGCAACCCCTGGGTCTTTTCTGCCGGCGGCAAACCCGACGACCTCTCCCTGTTGCTGGACGGTGTCTCCCGCCATCTGGAACTCATCGAGGGGGAGCTTCCCTCCAGCCACCTGCCCGGCAGCATCAAAAATAATCTGGGCCGCTATTTGAAAGGGCTGCCGGAGAGCGCCCGATACCGGAAGATGATCTATGACAGCAAAGATCTGCCCGCCCTGCGGGATGTGCTGGCATCAATCCGCGCAACCGGGTATCATCTTCCGGAAACTCCGGCAGAATCAAAGATCGCGTGAGCCCCATGAGCAAGCCCCAAACCCCTCTCCATGAACTGACCCCCCTGGCCGAACGGATGCGGCCCCGGACCCTGGACGAATTTGCCGGTCAGGAGCTCCTCCTCGGGCCTGGAAAGATGCTGCGTTCGGTGATGGAGTCCGGCGCCATTCCCTCACTCATCCTCTGGGGCCCGCCGGGAACCGGCAAGACCACCCTGGCGAGGATTCTTGCCCATGCCACCTCGGCCCATTTCGTCCACTTCTCCGCCGTTCTCTCCGGCGTCAAAGAGGTCCGGCAGATTGTCGAGAAGGCCCAGGAACTCCTCAAAGTCGAAAACAGGGCCACCATTTTCTTCATCGATGAGATTCACCGCTTCAACAAAGGTCAGCAGGATGCCTTCCTGCCCCATGTGGAATCCGGCCTCTTTACCCTCATCGGGGCCACCACCGAGAACCCCTCGTTCCACGTCACCGCCCCCCTGCTTTCCCGCTGCCGGGTCCTGGTCCTGCAATCCCTGGGCCGCGACGATCTCCAGGCCATCTTTGAGCGGGCCCTGGCCGATCCGGAAAAGGGCCTGGGGAACTACCGTCTGCGCTTTACCGAGGAATCGCTCTCCCAGCTGATCAGCCTTGCCGACGGCGATGCCAGGATGGGCCTGAACATCCTTGAGATTGCCACCACCGTTGCCCTGGGTCGCAGCTCCCAGGGGGCAGACCCGGCAAACCCCACCATCACCGGCTCTGATATTGAAGAGGCGGGACAGCATAAATCCCTGCGCTATGACAAGGATGGCGAAGAGCATTACAATCTGATCTCGGCCCTGCACAAGAGCCTGCGCGACTCCGACCCCGATGGCGCCCTCTACTGGTTGTACCGCATGCTTGAAGCGGGCGAGGAGCCCCTCTATCTCTGTCGCCGCCTGATCCGCTTTGCCTCCGAGGACATCGGACTGGCCGATCCCCAGGCCCTCAGTCAGGCCATTGCCTGCCAGCAGGCCTTCCAGACCCTTGGCCTCCCGGAAGGAACCCTGGCCCTGGCCCAGGTCGTGGTCTATCTCGCCACCGCCCCCAAAAGCAATGCCCTCTACACAGCAGAGTCGGGAGTTCGGCGCCATATCACCCGGACCGGCTCCCTGCCGGTGCCCCTGCACCTGCGCAACGCCCCCACCGGCCTGATGAAACAACTTGGCTATGGCAAGGGGTATCAGTATGCCCATGACCAGGCGCAAGGTCTGGTGGAACAGAATCACCTGCCGCCGGAGCTTGTCGGCAGCATTTTTTATACCCCCACCGCCAGAGGATACGAGGCCTTGATCAAAGACCGGCTCACCAAATGGCGACAAATCCTTCAACAGAGAAAACACGACCATGAAACAGCACAGAAATAAGTCCCTCCCCCGCCCATTTTATTCCGGCAGCTTCCGCAGCTTCCGCCTGCTGGCCGTTGTCGCCGCCATGCTCGTGGCAATGATGCCCCGGCCAACGGAACTGCACGCGGCCCCCCTGGAATCCTTCCTGCTCTTCTACTCCAACAATATCATGGGGGAGACCGAGCCCTGCGGCTGACACGCCAACCAACTGGGCGGGCTGTCCAAAAAAGCATTCCAGATCAGGAGCATTACCAGCGAACAGCACAAACCGGCCCTCTTTGTGGACTCCGGCAATCTGCTCTTCAAACAGGCAAGGATTGCGGAGGGTCCATCGCAGGAACGGCTGACCGCCGAGGGCATCATCAAGATCTATACCAGCATGAAGGTCGATGCGGTGGCCGTGGCCCCCATGGACCTGGCGGCAGGGACGGAGCTGCTGCTGGCCAGTCAGAAACAGGGTTTCCCCTGGCTCTCCGCCAATCTCCTGGACTCCAAGGACCAGCCCCTCTTTGAACCGGCGCGGATCAAAAAAATCGGGGCGGTGAAGGTCGGGATCATTGGCCTGACCGGCCCGCTCAAAGCACCGCTCAGCGGTGTTCGTCAGGCCGACTGGCGGACTCTGCTTCCCGACCTGATTAAAAAAACCGCCCGCCAATGCGATATCCTTATCCTGCTTTCCAGCCTGCCCCCTGCCGAGAATCAGGAAATCGCCCGAGAGTTTTCAGCCCTCCATCTCATCCTGGCAGCCGTCCTGGACAGCGGCAATATGATCCCGACGCAGGTCAACAAGAGCCTGATCACCCAGACCGACCGCCAGGGGAAATATCAAGGGGTGCTGACCATAGACTGGCACAAAAACGGGAAATGGGGAACCTCCACCAATGAAGATCTGAGCGCCCTGCGCAACCGGCTGGCCGCCCTCAACTGGCAGCTGCAACGGATGCAGCAGCAGGCGGATCCCCAGCAACAGGAGTATCTTGCCAAAGTCAAAATGATAGAGATGGACAGGGATTCGGTGGCGCGACAGATCAAGACTGCGGAGTTCAAGGAGATGGATACGACGAATGGAAAAAAATCCAGCCCCGCCATATCCAGCTTCAGCTTTAATTTTGTCGCGTTGAAACAGTCATTGCCCGAAGCCCCGGAAATCAGGGCCATCCTCACCGGGATCAAGCAGCAGATTCATGATATGAATCGAAAGGTCAGCAGGAAAGAGGAAAATCTTCCCTTCCTCGGGCATGATGGCTGCGCCAGCTGCCATCCGGTGCAAACCGCCTTCTGGCGGGGCACCAGCCACTCCAGGGCCTGGGAGACCCTGCAAAAAGTCAATCAGGCCTTCAACCTGGAGTGCCTTCCCTGCCATGTCATCTCCAGCTCCGAGACCCCCGTGCAGCGTGACCAGCTTCTCTCCCTGCCCAAATCATTGCAGACGGTGGGCTGCGAAAACTGTCACGTCGGCCCGGGCAAAGCGCACGCCGCAAACCCTGAACAATTTCACATGAGAAAACAGATGGAAGAGCGGATATGCCTTTCCTGCCACACCCCGCAACATGACAATAATTTCAACTACCAGGAAAAAGTAAAGCGTATTGCCTGTCCGGCAAAATAGCCCTTTGCCCGCAAGCCGCACCGGCTTGCACTCCTGCTCCACCCCATACAACAAAAAAAGCCCCTGTTCCAGCACTGGAACAGGGGCTTTTTTTATCAGAGTATTCTACAGGGCTGAGATGCCGTCAAGAATAGTGTTTCTGCAATTAGCAGCCAAAGGCCTTCTGCAGCGGTGGAACGGTTTGTTTCTTGCGGCTCATCATGCCATTCACCCACATGGTCCCATTGGCAATCTTCCCGCCAAAGGCGCCTTCAATGACGGCTGGCTCATCGGAGAGAACTATCAGCTCGGTCCCTTCCTTCACAACATCGGTGAGCATAAAGAGGACGGAATGACGACCTTCCTTCTTGACATCTTCCAGGGCCTTCAGCAGCTCAGCACGGATACCGGCCACCTGATCAATGGCGGCAAGCTCAAGCTGACCAATCCCGACCTTCTTGCCGTTCATATCAAAGTCCTTGTAGTCACGGAAGACCAGATCCTTCATGGGAACGCCATCGATGGAGGACTTGGCACGCAGCATCTCCATAAACAGAGAGTCGGTGTCATCAACCCCGGCCACAACCTTCAACTCGGCCACGGCGGCCTTGTCATCGGGGGTACAAGTGGGGGACTTGAAGTTAACGGTATCACTGAGGATTGCTGACAGCATGCCGCCGGCAATGTTCTTGGGAATGGCAACCCCTGCATCCTTGAACATCTTGTTGAGCACGGTACCGGTACAGCCCACAGGCTCGGCACGGAAGAAGATCGGCTGATTGGTGGTGATATCGCCAATCTTGTGATGATCCACAACGGCCACCACCTCGGCGGAAGTGATGTTGGCAGGGGCCTGTCCGATATCACTGAAATCCACCAGGGCAACTTTCTGACCGGCAGCATCCATCATGGTTTCAGGGGCAGCGAGACCAAAACGTTTCAAAACGGTGGTGGATTCCGGGTTAAGCTTGGAAACCTCGATCTGCATACAGGCCTTGGCGCTTTGACCCTGGGCATTGAGAAGGGCTGCGAAAGCGATGGCTGACGTTACTGAATCGGTATCCGGGTTAGAGTGACCTACTACGCAAATTGTCATCGGGTATTCCTCCATACATAATGAATTATTTTAATCGACCGGCACGGACGATTTCCTTTACTGCCTCTGCACTGCACCTGTTCTACCACATTTTCCAATTCTGATATTTCCCCGCCACAATAGTGCGTTCGCCATGGGGAGTCAAGGAGAAAAAAGAGAAAACGACCCCTCCATGGTTCATACCCCGCTATCATTCCAGCAAGGGCCACGGCCTTAAATGCATCGTGACTTTAGCGGACTTTTCAGGTACATTTCATCTCGGAAATTGAACCGTATCGACTCTCCTTCACATAGAGGTTCCGGCATGAAATCATCATCCCGACAGTCCCGGTCTCTCCTTTTACCGGCCGCCATTCTCATCCTTCTCGCCGCAGGTCTCCTCTGGTTCCTGTTCACCCGCAACAGTCCGGAGCAAAGCCCACAGCCGCCATCCGCCACCCAAAAACTGCCGATACTCTCCGCCCCAAAGGCCGAGCCCTCCATTCCAGGCCAGGAGGAGCTGAAGGCCGAAACCGCCGGCAACGATCAGGAGCAGACAAAACCGGCCCCTTCTCCCCTTTCCGTCAGCAAAGAGAATATCCCGGTGGCCATTGAGCAGATAAAAAATTTCTATATCCATCTCGACCAGCAGCGATACATCCAGGCACGACATGTCAGCGCCCCCAGTCAGACCTACTTTACCGCTCTGATCCAGAAATTACTGAACTCTCCCCCGGTGGTCATCCGGGAAACAGACGACCTTCTCACCATCCTTAAAAACAACAGCCATTTTTTCAAAATTCTGGGAAGGGACACTATCCTGCTCCTCAAAGAAATTCTCAACCAGGAACAGGACAGGATCGAAGACCTGCTGGCCGGATATTATCTCCTGATGACGCCACCGATCTCCTCAGGCCAGCTGATTTCTCTGAACATCCCGGAAGATGCCATGTTCAAATACGCCAGCTTCTTTCTCAACACCATGGGCGGCAGGCTCTACCTGGCCAGAAGGGATTCGGGCACGCGGATGCTGATCACCTATTACGCCATCCTCACTGTCCACCAGGCAAATCTGGATGGGAAAAATCAGGACGGCCTGCAACTCCAACCGGCCATTGACCTGTTGACGGCCGAGATGGAAACGGGCGGCAAACATCTGCGGTATCAAGAGGCCTATCTTGATAAACTCTACGACTTAAAAGAAAAATACCAATAATTACAGGGAGGAACGAGCATGAACATCTGGTATATCGCCGTGGGCGGGCAGCAGCAGGGGCCGTTCAGTCAGGCCCAGATTCAGCAGGGACTATCCGCCGGAATCTACACCCGGGACACCCTGGTCTGGCGCCAGGGGTTTGCCAACTGGCTGACCATGGCGCAGGTGCCGGAGTTGCAGCAGCCGACATTCTCACCGCCACCCATGAACACCGGCAGCACCCGGGCCCATGAAATCGACTACCAGATCCATGGCAATGAGATGCAGTTTGTCGAGATTGAGCTTGATCCCCAGGAAAGCACCATCGCCGAGGCCGGGGCCATGATGTACATGTCCGACGGAATCCAGATGGAAACGGTGTTCGGCGACGGCAGTCAGGCCTCGGAGAATGGCGGATTTATGGACAAGATGCTGGGAGCCGGCAAGCGCCTTATCACCGGCGAGAGCCTGTTCACCACGGTGTTCACCTTCATGGGCCGGGGCAAGGGAACGGTCGCCTTTGCCGCCCCCTATCCCGGGAAAATTATCCCCCTCGATCTGAAAAACTATAACGGCCGGCTCATCTGTCAGAAATCCGCCTTTCTCTGCGCCGCCAAAGGGGTGTCCATCGGTATTGCCTTCCAGAAAAAGATCGGCGTCGCCCTCTTTGGCGGGGAAGGATTTATCATGCAGAAGCTGGAAGGAAACGGCATGACCTTTGTCCATGCCGGCGGCACCATCATTGAAAAGGAACTCCAGGCCGGAGAGATTCTGCGGGTGGATACCGGCTGCCTGGTGGCCCTGACCCAGACGGTCCAGTATGATATCGAGTTTGTCGGGGGTGTGAAATCGGCCTTCTTCGGCGGAGAAGGGTTCTTCTTTGCCACCCTGCGGGGTCCCGGTCATGTCTGGCTGCAATCGTTACCCTTCTCCCGCCTTGCCGGACGCATCCATGAGGCCGCTCCCCAGAACAACGCCGGTTTCTCCACCCAGGGCGAGGGTTCAGTGCTTGGCGCCCTGGGCAATCTGCTGCAGAAATAACGCAAACGCAAAGAGCAAAATTTCAAACAGGCCTGTCAGCGGGAAGAGCAGCTTCCCGCTGACAGGCTCCCCCAGGTTCTCCTATTCCTCCTCCTCGAGAAAGCGCCGCATACTCTCACTGATCGACAAGGCTGTCCCCAGTTGATCCAGCCAGGCCCTCTCATTTTGGGTGTCAACCCTGACCGCCGATGCGGCAACGGTGTACATGGTCTGGGCAACCCGCGGGTCATTGACCCCAGCCGTCAGCTGTTCAATGGACTTGGGATCATGCATCTCGGCCAGAAGGAAACTCTTCTCTTCCCGGCTGATCACCTGTCCCTGCAGGCGATTCAGGATCCTTCCTTCTTCATCATGGTCCATGCTGCCATCGGCGTGGGCGGCGGCAATCATGACCTGAATGAGCCGCAAGGCCAGCTTTTCCTCCAAGCTGGCGGAGGAATGCGGATCTCGCGAAGAAGCAGCGGCCACCCCCGGGATTGGCGGCGGAGTTGATGCCGCGCAAGCAGACGAAGCCGCCGGCCCATACCCGACAGATGGAGGGGCGACAGGGAGACCACCCATGGAAGAGACGGAGGGCGGACTTGTCCCTTGCTTGTTTTTTAATATCTCATACGCGCCCACCCCAAGACCAATGGCGGTCATCAATCCCTGCCCTGACATCAGCGTTGACGTCAGAGAATTCATAATCCCCCTGCCCTTGTTTTTCTTATATTTTTTATGATCACTGCCAGATCCAACCATCTCCGCCATCATTTTTCCCAGCAACTGTTCCGCATTGAACATAGAATCCTCCCGGCACCGGCTTGCAAACCGGATAGTTCTCAACTGAATTTACCAAACTCCCACCTCCACCAGAACGGGACTTCGGCTCCTCACCTGCCAATTTCCCTGTGCGTCTGCTTCCATTTCCAGGGCGCAACCGGATTTTTATCCTGCCATAGGCCGCGCCCGGCCCTTTTGGCATCCCTCTCAAGCTGCCGCCATTCCCGACAAATGGGCTCCTTGCAGTAATAGATATGGACCCATGCCAGCCCCTCCCGAACTAACTCGGCATTGAAGGAGTGCCCCTCCACCAGGACCAGGGCCACCAGACGACCATAGGTATCCCAGGTCTTGGCCCGCAGCTCCACCCGGCGCCCGGCCAGGCGCCACTGGGTAAATTCCTTTGCCTTATGGGAAAATCTCTGCTGCCATTCAGGGCTATCAATCCCCCACAGTCGAACCCGGATGGTATCTCCAGAGCTCATCACCTCAATGGTGTCACCATCAAGAACCTTGCTGACCCGGGCCGAAAAAACCGGATCAAGGCCGACCCCGGCCCAACATTTTCCGGCATCCTGAAGAAGAACGCCCCAGAAAATCAGCAAAGAACCAATCAGCCAGAACCGGGAAGTCATGCCATTACGCCGACATACCACGGACTTCTTCTCCAGATTGTTGGACGAAGCCGCTGCCGCAGCAGACAATCGGGGCACATCCAGCAGTTGAGAAAGGAGTATTATCGGCCACAAATGATACTGATTCTTGCGGTTCCCCAATCGCTGAATGTTGCCCATTGCGAATGCTTGAACTAAAAAGGTATCATCATACAGTTATACGATTATTGGATAAGCCAGCAAGGAATCTTACGTCTTTTTCTGGGAACATTTTTTCAAACAAAATGCAGAATCATCTCCGAATCCCTTTATTGAGCCGATCACGCATTCTTTCCAAATTATTGAAATGTTAAAGGGAAAGACATTTTCTAAATAGCACTAAGCATGCCGGTTTCCAGTTGTCCTCCGTCTTTTCCCTGTAAACGCGCTATCAGCTTAAATTCATCGTCTCTCGAGGTCGGGCTTGTCCAACCACCGCTTCAGATTGCGGTTCGCTTCGCGCTCACAATCTAACCTTGTTCGTTTGGGCGTGACTTTTTCTGCGAAGTGAAAGCTTGCCACAGACATACCTTCACGCTCATAGAATCGGTGCGCTTCTTTTCTTTGAATTCCTGAATCCAAGTGTATTTGCTCGCAACCTTTTTTTGCAGCTTCATCTTTGAGCCAAGAAAGCAAATCGGCACCGTAACCCTTTGAGCGCTGCTCGGACAGAGTTACGAGGTCGTCAACATACAGGAAACGCCCCCAAGCCAAGTTTTCTCCGATTCGAAATCCGGCAACGGCGACCACACTATTTAATGTTTGAACGTAGACAAGCCGATACCCTGCATTTTCTTGACTTCGAACTCGGGAGAGGAACTGCCCTTCTGCAATGTGCGGACGAAGTTCCTGCATGACTGGGTAACAATCATTAATTTCTGTATCAGTTGTAGCGACGCGAATGTTCATAGTTATTTGTTTGACGCCTAACAAAGAGCTAAGCTGACAGCAGTAAAACCGAAGCCAGCAATGAAAGTACATAATTCCTAAACCACAAAACCAACCACCAGCAAAACGCCTTGTTGGACGAAGCCGCTGCTGCGGCAGACAATCGGAGCACATCCAGCAGTTGAGAAAGGAGTATTATCGGCCACAAATGATACTGATTCTTGCGGTTCCCCAATCGCTGAATGTTGCCCATTGCGAATGCTTGAACTAAAAAGGTATCATCATACAGTTATACGATTATTGGATAAGCCAGCAAGGAATCTTACGTCTTTTTCTGGGAGATTTTTTTTCAAACTAAAACGCAGAATCATCTCCGAATTCCTTTATTTCGCCGCTCATGCATTCTTTCCAACTTACTGAAATGTTGTAGAAAAAGATATTTTCAAAATATCACTAAGCATGCCGGTTTTCAGATGTTCTCCGTCTTTCCCTGTAAACGCGCTATCAGCTTAGTTTCATCGCCTCTCGAGGTCGGGCTTGTCCAGCCACCGCTTCAGATTGCGGTTCGCTTCGCGCTCACAATCTAACCTTGTTCGTTATCATTCCACAAGAAAGCTGGCATCTTGTTGTTCTTTTTGATATGATCGAGAACCTGCGGCCAGTGAGGGGAAACTCCTAATATGCCGAAAAGACCCAGACGAGGCAACAATATTCACGAAAAACAGCAAGTTATCTCGATAATACAGAAACATGCAAGCTCCCATCACCATACTTTTTTCGGATAGTGGCCAGGAAAAGAGCCAAACCCTCACCGACCATCTCAGAAACAACGCCTTTCATTGTATCCAATTCAAGTCAGAAAAAGAACTTCTTTCTCTTCTCGGTCAGTCCGCAATCCAACTGCTGCTCTACGATCTGACTTTTTTTGACCAAAATATCGCCATCACTCTGCTCCAAAGGATTCAGGCGACCTTCCCTGAGCTGCTGATCATCGCCGTTGTGCCGCAAGGGGCTGAGGATCTTATCGAGTCTATCCAACAGTTTGACCTCTTTTTTTACATCCACACCCCCTATGATCCCGCCGAAATCCGTATTGCCTTCCAGCGCGCACTGGCCAAGCTCAATCACCACAGGGCTCCCACGGCCCGGGAGAACCAGCCGGAAGCGGTATCCTTCCATGGCTTGATCGGACAGAGTCCAGGTATGCGCCAACTCTTTGAGTTGATCACCATGGTTGCCGAGGACGAATTCGCAACAGTGCTGATCCGGGGAGAATCGGGAACCGGCAAGGAACTGGTGGCCAAGGCCATTCATGCCCACAGCAGGCGGAGCGCCAAGAACTTTGTCCCGGTGAACTGCGCCGCCATCCCCGACGATCTTCTCGAAAGCGAACTCTTCGGATATACCAAAGGGGCCTTTACCGGTGCCCTCCAGAACAAGATCGGGCGAATCGAATACGCCAATGGGGGCACCCTTTTCCTCGACGAGATCGGGGACATGAAGCCCTCCCTCCAGGCAAAACTGCTCCGCGTCCTGCAGGAAAAGGCATTTGAGCCGGTGGGCGGCCTCAAGGCCTGTCCGGTGGACACCCGGATTCTCGCCGCCACCCACTGCGATCTCGAGCAACTGGTCAAAGAAGGGCGATTCAGGGAAGATCTGTACTATCGCCTCAGCGTCATCCCGCTGTCCATTCCGCCGCTCAAAAACAGGAAAGAGGATATCCCCCTGCTCCTGACGGCCTTTATCCACAGCTACGCAACCCAGCGCGGCCGCGCCCCCTTTACCTTTGAACCGCACGCCCTCATGGCCTTAATGGGCTATATGTGGCGCGGTAATGTGCGGGAGCTGGAGAATCTGGTGCAGCACATGTCCATTCTCTACTCTGGAAAGACGGTGCGTCTGGAAGATTTACCGGAGAAGTTCACCGCTGATTTTGACCCGTCCATTCCTGTGGACCTGCCACTGCCCGCAGACATCCTCCCGCAGACAGAACGACCCCAACCTCCGGAATCAGCGGAGACCGAATCCATGATCACAACAACAGTTGATATCAGTTGGGAGAGTGGGCAGGTGGACTTCAATGAACTGATTGATGATTTTGAAAGACAACTGATCGTTCAGGCCATGCGAATCACCAGCGGCAACAAAAAGGAAGCGGCGAAACTGCTCAACCTGAAGCGAACAACCTTGCTCGAAAAAATGAAGAAAAAAGAGATGCAGGATCTTTAAGGGTATGCCAAGGCCTTAAAAAATCCAAAGAAAACATATCGTTCCCTCGACCACAAAGGTGACCATTCCCTGAATACGATGACGAGGAGAAAGGTCAAAGAAGGACACTCCAGACCTGTTTATCAGTACCGGTTTTATTTGAATCAAAGCAGCGAAACAGTCGCTGCCCAAAAAGGGTGAATATCAGCAGGCCATGATATTCACCCTTTTTTATTTTGGGGAGGCCCAAGGTGTCGAGAGCAAGGTATATCGCCTATCCGTCATCTCTTGTTCATTGATTTTATCAATTTGACCGCACCGCTTTCTTTCGATTATTAATTTCCTCGATATCATCAAAAAATGAAAAGTGAAAAAAGCCGAGGCGTATCAGCACATGAAGACCGCTCAGAACGGCGCCTGCCGATTATTTTTTTCCTGGTTCTCTCTCACCACGATGGAGCGCCTGGTTCGGTGGGCGATAGCAGCCATATTTATCTATTCCGGGTTGATAAAACTGATGGACCCATCTTCCTTTGCCGTGGTCATCTCCGGCTTTGGGCTGCTACCCAAGCCGTTTCTTTTCCCCGCCGCCCTGTTTATGTCCTCCCTGGAATTGATCGCCGGGATCGGACTGATGTTTGCTGTTCGCGGCAGTCTTTCGGTGATCACCGCGATGTTGCTCATGTTTATTGCCGTCCTTGTCTACGGAATCCATCTGGGACTGGACATTGATTGCGGCTGCTTCGGCCCCGAAGACCCGGAACAGGCCTACAAAGGACTCAAGGCCGCCCTGGTGCGGGATGCGGGAATGATGGCAGCATTGGTATTTCTTTATTGGGGTCGCGCCCGGACTCAACGTGGGCCGGTCGTTTGAAAAATCAACTGGAATAAAAGGAGATACGAGTGATGCAAAAAAAAGGTGGGTTTCGGGGATTCATGGTGGGCCTGTTTCTTCTGGCCATGGGCGTGTCAACACTCTCTTACGCTGCCGACAATAAATTTGAGGAAGAGCTTGTCAAAGAGAAAGAGACGGTCAAGGTGATTCGGGATGTACAGCAAGGCGGGTACGGCATTGTGACCACGGATGAGCTCAAGGGAATGATCGATGCCGGCAAGGACATGCTGATCATCGACACCATGCCCTTTGAAGATTCGTACAAAAAAAATCATATTCCCGGCGCTAAGCAGTTCCTCTTCCCCATCCCGGAGATGAAGGAATGGGATGCCAAGGAAACCGACGGCAAAAGCGTCGAGGACTTCAAGGCCCTTCTCGGTCCCGACAAGAATAAAATGATTGTGGTCTACTGCGGTTTCGTCAAATGTACCCGCAGCCATAATGGCGCTGCCTGGGCGAAAAAACTCGGATACACCAACGTGTACCGCTATCTGGGCGGGATCTTCGCCTGGAAGGGCGCCGGCTTTCCAGTCGATACGATTCAATAAAACCGGAATCCACCCCTGTGCGAAGAAACCCTTTCCCCAGGGGTGGATTGGACTCGTATCCTTCCTCCGGCTCTATCCTGGCCACTTCACCAACTTTAGTCAAGCTTGCGCTCGGGCTGCTTCTCCAAGCCACGATGCATCGTCCCTTGCTCTTTTCCCGATGGGAACAGACACAAAATATATCTCACGCTTTGCTTACCCCGGAAAACTAAAACCCTGCCCCAAAGGGCACCGGTACGGGGGACGAAGCGGGAATCCACCCAGGAGGAATCACCATGACAGACACTACACGACGATTATTTTTAAAAAGTGCCGGTGTTGCCCTTGGAGCATCACTCGCCCTGGCTGTTCCGGGAAAGAGTCACGCCACCCAGCTTAAAAGCGGCAGCCTGCAGGTCTGGTCGTGTGGCGGCCTGGCAGAGGCCATGATCCCGGCCAATGCCCAGTTTACCGAGAAAAATGGCAGCAGTATCGCCTACACCGGTGCCTTTGCCGGCGCTCTCGGAAAATCCCTCCTCACGGGAGGGGCACAGACGGAGGTTTTCGCTCCCCGGGTCCTTGAGCTTGCCCAAAAACTCAAGGCTCAGGGGAAAATGCTGCACTACACCCCCCTCTGCTACACCAGATATGTGATTATTACCCCCAAAGGGAACCCGGCCGGCATAGCAAACATAGAGGATATCAACAAGCCGGGGATCAAACCGGTAATCATCCCAGACGCGTCTCCTCCAGGCGGCCAGGCATCCATGGTTATCCTGAAAAAGGCCGGGGTTCAGGATGCCGCCGTCAAGAATGCCGTGTCCAGAGGTGACTGTGTGCAGACGTCGGTGCCTGATATCATCAGCGGCAAGGGAGATGTGGCGGTGGTGGAATACCGATTGACCCAGTTACCGCAATTCAAGGGCAAGGTGGAGGTCATTGATATTCCCGAGAAACACTACCCGCCCGCGCCGATCCCCTTCACCATCGGCGTCATGAAATGGGCCAAAGACCGGGAGCTTGCGGAAGAGTATATCAAATTTATTCTTTCTGATGCGGGCCAACACTTCTTTCTCATGGCAGGGTTTATTCCGGCAGAATCAGAAGAGGGAAAACGATTAACGGCAAAATATGGGGTGAAAGATGTTTAATTTTTTTCAGATTGGTCACTACAAGCAGAGGATCAGCCAGACGCTCTTCCTTCTTCTCCTGGGAGAGTGGTCTTTTTACGGCATTTTCCGCTGTCCCTTTGCGGTGCCCTATATCGGTTGCGGGAATTGCCCGGTTCTCCAATGCCCCGGTCGTTCAATCTGGATGTGGAGCTGGATCGGGATTGCCGTTTCCGCCCTTATATTCGGCAGAGCCTTCTGCGGATGGGCCTGTCCCGCCGGGATGATCGCCGAGTTTCTGGCTGACATCTCCATCTTTAAAGTCCGTCTCCATGGGGCCGTTGCCAAAATCGCAGGAAATGTGAAATATCTTATGCTGGCCCTGACCCTTTATTATTTC
>JACDZF010000352.1 GCA_013426795.1 Desulfocapsa sp.
TGAGTTTTGCCGACACCCGGGGGACCAAGAAAGACAGCATTCTCCTTGTTGGAGATAAAAGAGAAATCAAAAAGCTCCATGACCGCCCCCTGATCCAGTTGCGGGTGGAAGGAGAAGTCATACTCTTCAATGGTCTTGGCCCCGGGAAGACCGGCAGTCCTCATGGCTGTCTGGATGCGGCGTTTATCTTTGGCCGCCACTTCTTCTTCAAGGAGATGATCCAGAAAAGAAAAATATGAGCTCTTGTTTTCCATGGCCTGCTGGACAACGGTGTCCAATACCTCTGTCGTGCGATTGAGTTTTAAGCGGGTGAGGTTGTCCTTGAGTGGTTCAGAGATCAGTTGTTCCATTGAACACCTCCTTGCGCATACTGGTCATATTCAGCAAGAGATCGCTGATCCACCTGGGGGAAAAGGCTATTTGAGGTTAAACCCCGGGTTGCCTTACCCTTGCTGTTGCCGTATTTACGCTTCACCTGCTGCTGATCACGCTTGAGTTGCTCGTAAAACAGCCTGTTGCCGACCAGCTCATGTTTGCCCTGGGCCTCCTGATAACTGACCAGCAGGACGTTGTCATCATAAATGCTGATCCGATGGTGTTTGATCTTGAGGAGAACCTTCTTGCCGACCATGTGATAGGGGACCAGGTAACGATTGCCGTCATAGGAGAGCTGACAGTCCTTGTACACCTTTCGGTAGATCTTGATCGAGGTATCGTAGTCAGTGCGCGGTAAAGGACTGAGAAATGGAATTTCTTCCTTCCAGCGCTCGAGAACAGGTTGCCGGTGGGTCCCATGAATACGGATATTGGCGGTTTCATTCAACCAGATCATCACATCATGGTTGAGTTTTTCCATGGTGGTGTAGGCGTAGCCGCGCCAGAAACGCTGGCGGACATAGTCCATGGGCCGCTCTGCTTTTCCTTTCACCCAGGGACTGTATGGCGGACAGGCCTTGGGCTCAAAACTGTAATGATGGGCAAAGTGCAGGAACTCGTTATTGAAAATTGCCGCCCCTTTGTTTCTGCTGATCACCACCTGTTTCATGTTGTCATACAGAATTTCGCCAGGGACACCCCGCAGGTATTGAAAAGCATGGATATGGCAGTCCATGAATGTTTCCAGAGTGCAGCGATCGACAAACTCAACATACATGGCCCGGCCGTAGCCAAGGATCATCAGGAACATGTATTTCGTCTCGGTTGAGCCGTCAGGATTCTCAATCTGGAAATCACCCCAGTCGACCTGGGCCTGCACACCAGGCTCCGTCTCAAAGCGGGCATAGGCCAGCCGAATACGGCGCTCTTTGACTGAGCGGACATAGTCCCTCAGCGTTTCATAAGAACCGGGATAGCCCATCTTCTTTACCCGGTCAAAGAGCCAGGTCGCTTGATAGTCATCGGCAGCAAGGTAATCGTCTATCGTCTGCCGATACGGATCGAGGATGGATTCCTGCCGTTGAGTTTTTTGGTATTGAGGAAATGCGTTGCCCTCAGAGCCT
>JACDZF010000353.1 GCA_013426795.1 Desulfocapsa sp.
GCCGCCATTGAGGTTTGATTCGTCTGTCAGCGAATCCGAGCTGGCTCTCGTTCGCCGCGTTGTCTGGTTGGGCCTTGTGTTCCGTTTCCAAAAATGATGGGGCGACGCCGAGATAGCTCCCGGGTCGCCTGCGGGGAAATCTTCTGCCGGAACTCGCCCGGTTCTTCATTTCAGAACGTCATAACCGGCACTCACCTAGAGTTTACAGGGATGAATCATTCGGCTGAGAAGGACCAAAATGAATGCGACAACGACGACAGTACTCATCACGGCTATCTGTGGTGTGCCAAGAGCTTTGAATACACCGTAAATAACGTAGGCAATGGTCAGGAGTGTAAAAGCTAAAAACGATACAATAAAGGCGGGTTGAGCACCACGATGGCGCAGATACAAAAGCACGCTGCCAATCAGCGATGTTACAACCCCGACACCAAAAATAAAAGTCACCCATGATGGTATGGAGGTAAGGACCTTTATCTGTTCAGGTGTCATCATCGCCGCTTTCATGCCGGCTTCGGAAGTGGTTACGGAATTGATAAATTGCACTGCGCCCACCACATTCCACATCAGGGAAATGATGGCAACAATGCTGAACCATACTCCCGGTTTTGCAGACCAATGGGAACAGCTGGCAGAATCTGATTTCATGGTAATCTCCTTTTTATTTTAATTTGCTCCAGTCCGGTGGCTCTTCTGGAAGAGTTCCGGGAACACTCTGTCAATCAATGTCGTCTGCGGAAAATTGAATATTCTGTCCTCAGAATTTCCGAAGATGCGCCATCTCCCTGATTTCTTCGGGTTCTTTTCTCTGCACGGGTCAATAATATGGGAGGGAAATGGGAAAGTCAATGACAAAGCATGGTTAAAAATTGCCCATCCTTTCTTCAATCCGATACGGGCTTTTTCAGTTTGGTATGGCCCCAAAAACAGATGGGCACGCTTTGCGGAGTGACTGCTCGCATCGCAGCGCTCTCCTTGCCAAAACGGTGGGCGGCCAAATCTGCCTGTTCCAGGCATGGCTGATGCCATGGGGGCAAGCAATGTCCAAGTAACAATCCGGATTAATTCAGCCGGAAGGTGACCGGCATGACCAGGCTGGCGACCACGGGCGGGGGGCAACAAACGGAAGGTAAGTGATTGAAGAGCCAAGCCTTATTTCTTGCGGCGTCGGGCAAGGATGTCCTTGCGGAAGGCGGTGAATTCCCACCAGGGGCGGGGCGGCTCGCCCCCCAGGAAGCGGACGATGGACATGAAAACATCAATAACGCAGGGATCATGACGCCGTCCGGTCTCCCGGCACAGGCGTTCATACATCGTAAACGGGCACGCGCCGGCAAGCTGCTCCGGCCAGTGGAAGCCAAGGGCGCGAAGATCTTGGGCGGTGGCCTTGCCCACATTGGGCAAGTCGGTGAGCAGCCTCACCCGACCGCGATCAACCTTGTGTGGATTCATCGAGAAAGAGCTCCTTTCTCTTTTTGCGTAACTCAGGGTTTCG
>JACDZF010000066.1 GCA_013426795.1 Desulfocapsa sp.
CACGTGGACATTCTCGCAAATCGATATCTCTACTTTTTCTCCAAGCAGATCGATCGCTCCTAGAAAAATACCTCCATGTTTGGACTGCATGTACTTTTCGAAAGCTGTGCCATTCTCCCATTGGGAAGAGAGCAATAAGTTCTCATCGCCACTTATGTCGTGATAGATACAGCTTTCACGGCAGCCATGGGCTGTGCGTATCGTGTCATGCAACTCCACCAGGAATTGGGAAAGCTCTTGTGACTTCCCTGATCTGGCTCTCAAGCGTATGGTAAGTTCCATAAATGTCTCCGTATGCTGTCACTGAACAAACAGAGAAGGCTCTCTTTGTCGGCGTGCAGTGTATCGGCGGATGCGGCGGGGGCATTTCTCGTGGATCAACCAACAGGTACAAGAACCATGCCACACTGATGAGGGGGGCGAAATTAACGGCTAGGTCAGATATTGCGCAGAGGAACAACGTGGACAGATACATACCCACAACCAGAAGCCCTCAACATATTGCAGAAACTGCGATATGTTGAGGGATGCTTTTGAGGGGTAGCCGCTATGGTCTCTTGATATTGAGCTTCTTGATGCGAAAACGGAGAGTACTGGGATGGAGGCCGAGGATTGCGGCGGCACCACCCTTCCCCTCGATCTTCCAGTTGGTTTTCTGCAAAACCAGGAGAAAATGAGCGCGGGTGACTGTGTCAAGTTCCGCAGAAGAGGTTGGCTGGGCAACGATTGCCGAAGGCTGAGACTCGAGCAGATCGGTAAAATGAAAATCCGGCTCTTGACTGGTGATGACACCGCGCTCAATGACGTGCTCCAATTCCCTGACATTGCCAGGCCAATGGTAGGCCAAGAGCGCATCCATAGTCGTTTCGGCAATCCTGGTGATTCGTTTGGAGCATTTGCGGGCGTATCGGTCGACAAAATAATAGGCGAGTTGAGGGATGTCGCCATGTCGTATCCGCAACGGGGGGAGCGAAATGGGAAAAACATGAAGACGATAATAGAGATCCTCACGAAACCTGCCGGAAGCGACGTCAGCCTTCAAGTCCCGATTGGTGGCGGCAATCACACGAACATTGACCTTGATGGTTCTAGTGCCACCGAGCCGCTCAAATTCACCTTCCTCTAAGACCCTGAGGAGTTTTACCTGGAGTTCAATTGGCATTTCTCCAATTTCATCGAGAAATACGGTGCCGCCATCGGCGATTTCGAAACGGCCGGCCTGTTGGGCATGGGCACCAGTGAATGCGCCTTTCTCCCGCCCAAAGAGTTCACTTTCAATGAGGTTTGCAGGGAGGGCAGCGCAATTGACGGTGACCATCGGCCGCTTGCTCCGCCCACTCATTTCGTGTATGGCGTTTGCCACCAGCCCCTTGCCGGTGCCGGTTTCGCCAAAAATTAATACCGTGGAGTCGGTGGGGGCAACCTGTTTGGCTCGAAACAGGACATACTGCAAGACGTCACTGCTACCGACAATCGAACCAAATCCCTGTTCCATTTTAACTGTATCGATCAGATAGCGGTTTTCGTTTTCTAATCGACGTTTGAGCGAATCGATTTCCGCCAACTGCTGCTCCAAACGAAACGACAGTTCTTTCTGTTTGGTTATATCGATTGATACCCCCATGAGCGAGGCAGGCTGTTCCTGTTTTCTGTTACTGTACTGGCCACGACTGACAATCCAGCGAAGGCTGCCATCGGGCCGCAGAATACGGTACTCGATACTTTCAAGGTTGGAGAGTTGGGATCCTTTCGAGATAAGCTGACGAACCCTCCCACGATCCTCGGGATACACCACTTCTAGAAAATCCTCTATGCTTCGATACTGTTCTCCCGAGAGGTGAAACAAACTCCAGCAAGTCTCTGTTGCCCAAACCTCGCCGGTTTCCATGTTGATCATCCATAACCCCACCTCAGCTGCGGTGGAGGCAAGATTCAATCGCTCCTCACTGGTCTGCAAATCCCGGTCAGTCTTTTGGCGCAGAAGAGCGCTGACAAACACTTCACCAAGAAGCCGCAGTCTCGGAATCAATCCTCGCTGACAGCAGCGTTCACTTTTCAATGCATCGATGGCAATCACATAAACAACGGATTTGTCAAAAGCGATGGGGATGAGCATGCTGGAACGGATGCCCCAATCCCGATACGTTTGCTTATCGATGGTTGCCTGTTGCGGGAGATCGTCGAGGGTTGAAAAAGCTACCACCTGGCGTTGTATCGCCACAGTTTCAAACACCCACGGAAAAATCGACCCCGGAAATTCAATGGATACAGGAACCGTGGGAACATCTGCTGAACAGGCCAGGTGAGAAACCCTCCAAACTTGTTGGTCCGGTAAGGCCTGAAGCAATCCACAGCGATCCGCGGGGAAAAACTCCACCAACCGTTGCAAGGACCGCTCTATTTCCGTATCAATCTGATCCGATGGAAGATTGACGAAGCGCGCGGAAAGATCGGAAAGAAGTTCTTCGAAAGCCAAGCGCTCCTTAAAGGCATCCTCGATTTGTTTTCGTTCGGTTATATCTTCAAGCAGGGCAAGAATACCGATAAGCGTGCCGTGATCGCTTACCTTTGGGAAAAAACGGCAAGACTGCCAGTAGCCCTTACCACTGCTCCGCAGTACATAGACGTCTCCGCACCACGATTGTCCCTTGTTCAGGGCTTCCAGCTTTTCAGATTGTATGGCCAGGGGATGTTGGTCCGCGGTAAAGGTTGACAGGTGCCTGCCTACAATATCTTCCTTTGCATAGCCGGTTGAGGCGACAAAGGTCTGGTTGACATATTCCACAACCCCTTGGGCATTCATGCACACCACCATGTACCCCCCTTGCTCAAGGAAGAACGGTAACATCTGCTGCAAGACGTTACTTTCTGTCAGGGATGTTTGGTGTGGCATCGATCAATTCACTTGTGAATTCAGGGAAAGAGAGACGAAACGAAGGCACGCTGGAGTATTTTCTGGTCTGATCAGCAGAGGAAATGCCACCACAATTTTCACAAAGGTTAAGAAAACATTTATTGCCCCCACTGAAGCACTGGAGTAACAAAGAGCCGCATGGAAGAATGATACTCTTTCTTTCCGGCAAGTTATCGATGTATATCTATATGCTAAGCAGACGATATTGTAAAGAGTTAACGTCCGACGATCTGACCAGGAATCTGACCACAAGTATAAGAGGAAGACGCGACGACTCATCACCTTCCATCGGAAATACACAGCTTTTCACCCTGAGCACCGCCGGAGGCAGAGCACCTCTGCGCCTTCGTTACCTGGAGGTGGAGCCGTGGCTGGGGAAAAGGGGAAAGGCTGCGAGTGTGGAAGCACCCGCATTGCATGGCCTTGCGGCCTTGCGAGGGTGTAAAAGAGTATGCGTAAATGGCCATTCAGGGGTATTTGAAAACAACCACCCTCAACAAGGAGAGTCTATTGCTGCGTATTCCAATGAATCCGGCCACCCATTCCCGGCCATCCCGGCACGTTTGACAGAATCACTCACGGCGTGGCTGCCTCTATCGCAGCTACGGGCTATTTCACGGTTGCTGTGGCCAAGGTCATACTTGAGCCGAAATACCTCTCGGAACTTTCGCACAGAGAACCTCTCTTTCGGCATGGGGGCTCCTTTGTATAGAATTCAAAAAAAACTCAACGCCACTTGTCTCTCTGCGTCGCTATACCCCGTTTGAAGTGGCCGGAATGAAATGGAATCCGTGGCCGGTTTGGTGTGGAATGGGTGGCCGGATTGGTGTGGAATTCGCAATAAGGTCAGAGAAAGGTCGTACTCCCCTCTTGAGCCAGGTCAGGCTGTTGAGGAGATTAAAGGGTTGTGGGAAGTTAAAAAGTCGTAATCCCTTTTGGAGTCAGGTCAGGTCAGGCAGCCAATGGCCTAAGAAGCCATTGGAATCCGCAGCTCCCGTTCCCGTCTGGGATCATCCAGGGGCTCGCGAAAGACCAGGCTGGGCAGAAGCTCCTCCCTGGCATATTTCTTTCTCCCACCATCAAGCGGGACAGTTCCTGCCGGGCGCGTCGTCATCGGTATCCACCAGCTCCTCGCCGGTCAGATAGTCGTGCAGGGTACCATAGACGAGATGATGAGTGGGGGGGCACCGCATGATTCAGACCTCCTCGGAAGCTCCCTTCTCTGACCCGAACAGAGCAGAGAAAAACAGCATTTCTTAAATTTTAAACTTTTTGACAAGGGCCTCAAGCTGACGGGCCAGTTCCGAGAGGCCTTGGGCGCTCGACTGCACCTTTCTGCTTCCCTCTTCCACTTGCCCGGACTGCTGATGAATGCCCGAGATATCCTGGGTGATATCAGCGATCACCACCGTGCTCTGGGCCACGTTTACATTTACTTCCGCGATGCCCTGGGACGCCTGGGATATATTGCTGGCTATCTCAGAGGAGGCGGCTGACTGTTCTTCCACGGCACTGGCGATTCCATTGACGACATCGTGGATTTCTGCGATCACCGCGGAAACATTTTCAATATCGGCCACTGTCATTGAAGTGGTCATCTGCATCTCTTTGATCTGACTTCTGATATCCACGGTGGCCGCCGCTGTCTGGCGAGCCAGCTCCTTGATCTCGTTGGCCACCACGGCAAATCCCTTCCCTGCCTCCCCGGCTCGGGCGGCCTCAATGGTGGCGTTTAGTGCCAGGAGATTTGTCTGTTCCGAGATTTCGGTGATGGTCTCGGTCACCTTGCCGATTTTCAGGGCGGACTGACCGAGTACGGCCATCTTCTGGGAAGCAAGCTGCGATTGCGTGACCGCTCCTTCAGAAATAGCCCGGGCCTTATCGGCATTGTGGGAAATCATGGAGATGGTCGACGTCATTTCTTCGGAAGCAGCCGCAACCATATTGATATTACACGACGACTGTTCCATGGCAGCGGCCACAGACTGCACGTTGCTGCTCATCTCTTCGGTGGCATGGGTGGCGGCGCTGGACCTTTCCGCCATATTGTGCGCCCCGGCCAACAACTGCCTGGACACATTGTCCAGGTCACTGGACGAGGACGTAAGGTTATGCACTCCATCGATAATATCGTGGATAAGGGTCCGCAGACTCTCCGTCATGGTGGTGAATGAAGAGGCCAGTTGTCCTATCTCATCCTCTGAAGAACGTACAATCTGGACGTCAAGTTCACCCCTGGCTACCTGGAGGGCCTGGCTCACCAGTACCGACGCTGGAGCCGTTATTGATCGCGCTATGAAAAAAGCTGCCAAAAAGCCACAAATCATCAGCATAAAGAGAAACAGGCTCACCATGATCACAATTTTCTGGATCTGGGCACTTACGTCATCAATATAAACTCCAGTCCCCACAATCCAGCCCCAGGGCTGATAGAGTTCAACATACGACAATTTGGGCAGGGGTTTAGCGGCGCCCGGCTTTGGCCATTTGTATTCAACCAGCCCCTTCCCCTTCTCCTTGCAGACCTTTGCAAACTCCACAAACAGCAACTTCCCGTCCGAATCCTTGGATGCACTCTGATCCGTACCATTCAGCTCCGGCTTGACCGGATGCATAATCATCCTGAGAGTCAGGTCATTAATCCAGATATAATCCTGTTCATTATAGCGAATGGCAGCAATACGCTCAGCCGCCTCTTTCTGGGCCTCCTCCATGGTGAGTTTTCCGGCATCAACCTGTTTCTGGTATGAGGCCACCACACTGATTGCCTCCTGCACCAGATTGGTAACATTTGCCTGCTTTTCCTTCATGATAAGCTGGTGAATAAACGGCACCAGAATAAATATCATTGACATTATCAGGACCACCGATGTCGAAACCGGAATGGCCATAATTTTGAAAAAGATCCCAAAATCTTTAAATTTCTTCATGCATATCCTCCTTCATGGTGACTCTTCCCTCTCCCGAAAACATCCCTCACATCAAGGGATGGATTGATTTTCAACTCAGTTTTCCATGGAACTTGCAGCCAGACGGCTTTATGACAAGCCTGCCCACGTCTCCCGATATCATTCATTCTTACAGGGCATCATACACCAGACGATATCTCAAGCCACATAAAAGAGTCCATCAAAAAACAAAACCCCTTGGCCACAGGCGAAGGGGTTTAAAAAAACTCGAGAGGCGCTGGCGTTGCCGCGTCTTTGCCCCTGGCCGACACTCTGACACCTTATTTCCGACAGCAGATCTCCACGTCAAAGGCATTAAGAATCCGCAGCTCCCGTTCCCGTCTGGAATCATCCAGGGACTCGCGAAAAACCAGGGTGGGCAGAAGCTCCAGGGCCTGTCTGGAATCAGGGATGGCCGCCATGCCGGTGGCGAGAACCTTGCCAGTCACAGTGTCAAGGAGTTCCGCGTCCCGGCCGTTGGTCACCACCGCCAGGGGGATCTGATATTCTTCTTCCAGCACCCGGGCCGCGGCTATGGCGGACCGCTCCCGGCTGACCAGGGAGCCTGGAGCGTAGCGGATCACCATAATCCGTTTCCTTTCCAGGTTGACCGTAAGCGTTATATTGGAGCGCACGAACTCAGTGGCAAACAGGGTTTCAATGCAACGGCGGGGCTCAAGATTCTCCCTGCCATATTTTTTGTCCTCCACCATCAAGCGGGACAGTTCCTGCCGGGCACGTTCGTCATCGGTATCCACCAGCTCCTCGCCGGTCAGATAGTCGTGCAGGGTACCATAGACGAGATGATGAGTGGGGGGGCACCGCATGATTCAGACCTCCTCGGAAGCTCCCTTCTCTGACCCGAACAGAGCAGAGAAAAACAGCATTTCTTAAATTTTAAACTTTTTGACAAGGGCCTCAAGCTGACGGGCCAGTTCCGAGAGGCCTTGGGCGCTCGACTGCACCTTTCTGCTTCCCTCTTCCACTTGCCCGGACTGCTGATGAATGCCCGAGATATCCTGGGTGATATCAGCGATCACCACCGTGCTCTGGGCCACGTTTACATTTACTTCCGCGATGCCCTGGGACGCCTGGGATATATTGCTGGCTATCTCAGAGGAGGCGGCTGACTGTTCTTCCACGGCACTGGCGATTCCATTGACGACATCGTGGATTTCTGCGATCACCGCGGAAACATTTTCAATATCGGCCACTGTCATTGAAGTGGTCATCTGCATCTCTTTGATCTGACTTCTGATATCCACGGTGGCCGCCGCTGTCTGGCGAGCCAGCTCCTTGATCTCGTTGGCCACCACGGCAAATCCCTTCCCTGCCTCCCCGGCTCGGGCGGCCTCAATGGTGGCGTTTAGTGCCAGGAGATTTGTCTGTTCCGAGATTTCGGTGATGGTCTCGGTCACCTTGCCGATTTTCAGGGCGGACTGACCGAGTACGGCCATCTTCTGGGAAGCAAGCTGCGATTGCGTGACCGCTCCTTCAGAAATAGCCCGGGCCTTATCGGCATTGTGGGAAATCATGGAGATGGTCGACGTCATTTCTTCGGAAGCAGCCGCAACCATATTGATATTACACGACGACTGTTCCATGGCAGCGGCCACAGACTGCACGTTGCTGCTCATCTCTTCGGTGGCATGGGTGGCGGCGCTGGACCTTTCCGCCATATTGTGCGCCCCGGCCAACAACTGCCTGGACACATTGTCCAGGTCACTGGACGAGGACGTAAGGTTATGCACTCCATCGATAATATCGTGGATAAGGGTCCGCAGACTCTCCGTCATGGTGGTGAATGAAGAGGCCAGTTGTCCTATCTCATCCTCTGAAGAACGTACAATCTGGACGTCAAGTTCACCCCTGGCTACCTGGAGGGCCTGGCTCACCAGTACCGACGCTGGAGCCGTTATTGATCGCGCTATGAAAAAAGCTGCCAAAAAGCCACAAATCATCAGCATAAAGAGAAACAGGCTCACCATGATCACAATTTTCTGGATCTGGGCACTTACGTCATCAATATAAACTCCAGTCCCCACAATCCAGCCCCAGGGCTGATAGAGTTCAACATACGACAATTTGGGCAGGGGTTTAGCGGCGCCCGGCTTTGGCCATTTGTATTCAACCAGCCCCTTCCCCTTCTCCTTGCAGACCTTTGCAAACTCCACAAACAGCAACTTCCCGTCCGAATCCTTGGATGCACTCTGATCCGTACCATTCAGCTCCGGCTTGACCGGATGCATAATCATCCTGAGAGTCAGGTCATTAATCCAGATATAATCCTGTTCATTATAGCGAATGGCAGCAATACGCTCAGCCGCCTCTTTCTGGGCCTCCTCCATGGTGAGTTTTCCGGCATCAACCTGTTTCTGGTATGAGGCCACCACACTGATTGCCTCCTGCACCAGATTGGTAACATTTGCCTGCTTTTCCTTCATGATAAGCTGGTGAATAAACGGCACCAGAATAAATATCATTGACATTATCAGGACCACCGATGTCGAAACCGGAATGGCCATAATTTTGAAAAAGATCCCAAAATCTTTAAATTTCTTCATGCATATCCTCCTTCATGGTGACTCTTCCCTCTCCCGAAAACATCCCTCACATCAAGGGATGAATGAATTTTAATCGAACCCCGATGAACGGGATAAGTGCCTTTTACAGATTCTATTCTTGAAAAAAACAAGAATAGAATCTGTAAAAGGCACTCAGTTTGCCATGGAACTTGGGCCACGAAAGTTCCTGACGGGCGGGTTCATGTTCTGTGGCATCAATGCATCAATTATTCTCGCAAAGTGTCATCCGCCAGACAATGCGGCGAGACACCGCATAAAAAACCATCAACAACAAAACCCCTTGGCGGCAAGCGAAGGGGTTTTGTAATAAACTCTGGCGACAACTGTTTATTCAATGAAACCCTGTTCGCGTTGGACCACAGCCTGGCCGACACGATTCAGGGCCAAGGCTTACAAATCAAGCCAGGACTCAGAGAACACCGCCTGGCCAGAGAGTACCTTGTAGGTCTTATAATGCTGCATGGCCTCGTCTTTCAGGGTTGACGGATCGGGATCATCGCCGTCCATCATCGCGTGCACCATATCCACATGGTTCTGTCGCTCACCCTTGCATATCGCCATGAGCTCGGCGTCATAGGCGTTGACAATGGCCGTGCTGATGCCGTATTTCATGAGCATGATCAGGTAGGTCCGATCCAGATATTTGCGCAGATGCTCGGCTACGCCGTTGGAGACGTTGGAGAGCCCGACGGTGGAACCGGCTCCGGGGGCAATATCGGCCAGCATCATCATAAACTCAAGGCCGGAGGCGATCTGGTCGGCGCCCAGGGTAATGGGAGTGCCGATGGGATCAAAAAGCATCTTCTCATTGGGAATCCCGGCCTCGCTCAGGGCCATCATCAGATCCACGGCCATGGCGGCGCGTTCATTGGAATCACGCGGCATGCCATCGGGTCCCCAGAGCAGGGCAATGACATTGCATCCGGCCTCGGCCGCCACCGGAATCAGGTTCTTCATCCGCTCGGGCTGGGCGGAAATGGAGTTCATAATCGCCAGCTCCCGGTTCTTCACCACCTTGAAACCGGCGGTCATGGCATCCATATTGGTGGTATCCAGACACAGCGGGGTGTCAACCACGGACTCCACGGTCTGCACGATCCAGGGCATCAGCTCAACCCCGTCTTTGCGGGCGGGGCCGATATTGAGGTCAAGATAGGAGGCACCGGCCGCCGCCTCTTCCCTGGCCATCTCCTGAACCGGACCGGCAATCCGCTCTTTCATGGCTGTGCCGCTGCGTTTCCCCATGATGTTGATACTTTCGGCAATCGCCATTACTTTCTGTGACATTCTGTTCTCCTTATCGCTGCTTGTGTGAGTTTTCTTAACAAAATAATGCCTTCAACCAAAACTTTTATTTTTTACCCATTATTCGGGGCCCTGTCAATGACAGGAGTCTCGAGCCTGCCCCCGACCAGCACTGACCACCCCTATCCCTGCTTCACCGACGGAAAGAGACTCATATCAGTGTGCGGCAGAAACAGGGCGGCCACGTAATGATTCATGAAATCAGGACTTTCCGACAACTCAATATTGGTCATGAGTTTTCGCACCTCGACCCGCCCGCGAAAACGGTGATGATCGAGGAGGCTGATCTGGCAGCCGAGCAGGGAGGCGTTGCCGAGATAATAGAAACGCTCCCGCTCGATGTCCGGCAGCAGCCCGATGCGAATGGCCCGCTCCAGATCGATATAGGCCCCGAAATTTCCGGCCAGAATAATCCGGTCCAGATCGCCAAAACTCAAGCCCACGGATTCAAGCAGGGTCTGATATCCGGCATACATGGCCCCTTTGGCCCGCATCAGGTTGTCCAGATCGACTTCGGTGATGACCACATCTTCGCCGGTCATGGAATCTTGCCCCCAGGCCAGCACATATTCCCAACGGTCGGCACCCTCACGGATGCGGGGATGATCCAGCTCGCGGTTGAATTTTCCCTGCTGGTCAATGACCCCTGCCTCAAGCAGCTCGGAGACGATGGAGATCAGCCCGGAGCCGCAGATTCCCCGGGCTTTTGTCTGGCCGATGGTGACAATCATCGGGTCGTAGGTCTCAGGGTGGATATGAAAATTCTCAATGGCCCCCTGGCTGGCCCGCATTCCATGCTTGATGCCGCCGCCTTCAAAGGCGGGACCGGCGGAACAGGCGGCGCAGACCATCCAGTCCTGGTTGCCCACCACAATCTCACCATTGGTCCCGATATCAATGAACAGGGAAATCAGCTCGCTCTTATGCATCTGGCAGGCATGGGCCCCGGCCACAATATCGCCGCCCACATAGGAGGAGATGCAAGGATAGAGAAAGAGCCGCACCGAAGGATGGGCCATGATCCCCAGTTCCGCCGCCTTGGTCAGCGGGAACTGGCTGACACTGGGAACATAGGGGGCCTCGCGGATATAGCGGGGGTTGATGCCGAGCAGGAGATGGGCCATGACGGTGTTGCCGGCGGTCATGATATAGCTGATATCGCTGGGGCTGATGATCACCTTGCGGCACATCTCCTCAATGATCCCGTTGATGGTGTACACCACCTTTTCCTGGAGGCCCTTCAGCCCGCCGGGCCGGGCGGCGTAGATCATCCGGGAGATAACGTCCTCGCCGTAGCCGATCTGGGAATTATACCCTGACCCTTCAGCAATGACCTCGCCGCTGTTCAGGTCAATGAGGACCCCGTTCACCGTGGTGGTGCCGATGTCAACGGCAAGACCATAGAGGCGGTCGGTGCTGTCCCCCGGTTCCACCGCGATAATCCGGTCCGGCTCATTGGAGCCCTTGCCGTGCAGGAGGATAACCGTGACCTCCCAGGCCGCCTCGCGCAGAATCTCGGACAACTCCCGGATCAACTGGGGATGGTCATAGCTGGGCTCGGGGCTCTCCGGCAGGGCAATCTTGATGCCCCGCATCAGCCGCTGCATATCCGAGATATTATCATCGATGGTGGGCGGCGGCAGCTTGAGAAACACCTTCCGCACCGGCGGGTCAACCTTCCAGGTGCCCACCAGGGTTTCCATGGAGCGGGCGGAGATGGCCCTGGTGGTCTTGGGCTCCCGTTTCAGGGCCTTGCCGTCTGACTTGACGGTGTCGGGAATACGCACCGTCACATCGGAGAGCACCCGGGTTTTGCAGGCCAGCCGAATGCCTTTGTCGTAGTCGGCCTGCTTGAGGGTGGCGGCAGGGTCGCACTCCACTTCTCCCTCTTCGAGCTGCACCTTACACTTCCCGCAGACCCCTTCTCCGCCGCAATAGGCGTGGATATAAATTCCAGCTGCGGCGGCGGCGGTGAGTAAATTTTCTCCCGGCGTTACTTTGACACGGATATCATCGGGTAAAAAGTGTATGGTATGTTCCATGAAGTCTGCCTTCTTAAAAATTCCAAGTTCTTCCAGTCTTTTCTTTGTACCGATGAAAAAATAACAGGTAGCAAGACCTTGTCAAGAAATATCCCTGATAGTATTAATAAAAAATTTTGATCTAAATAAAAAAATACGCCCCTCAACGCCGGAGAACCACCCCATGACCCCATCGCTGACCCAGCCCCGCCAGTGGCTTAAAATTACCATTCAAACCGATCCGGCCTTAACCGACGCGATTGAAGATTTTATGATGGGAATCAGTGACGCGGGAGTGGAGCTGACCGTGGATCAACCGGGAGAAACGACTCTGATCCACGGCTATTTTGACAAAAGCCGTTCCGATCAGGCAGAAACGGAAGGGATCATCAGGCAGCTCACCGGCCATTTGCAGGAACTGGCAGAGATCTTTGAAGTCTCGGTGCCACGCCTGACCACCACCTTTATCGAGGACGAGGACTGGTCGGCGACCTGGAAGGAGCACTTCAAGCCTTTTGCCATTATCCCGGGGCTGGTCATTGCTCCCACCTGGGAAGAGTATCATGGGAAAGAAAATGAAAAGGTGATCGTCATGGATCCGGGCATGGCCTTTGGCACCGGCCATCACGCCACCACCAGTCTGTCCCTGGAGCTTCTGCGCGATGCCCTGGGCGGGTGCTCCGCCATCAGCGTCCTTGACGTGGGCACCGGCACCGGCATACTGGGCATGGCCGCCGCCCTGTTCGGCGCCTCCCGGGTCATGGCCATCGACAACGACCCCGAGGCCGTTTCGGCGGCATCGGCAAACTCCGTGCGCAACAGCCTGCAGGGGATCATGGAGGTGGCAGGCACCCCGCTGAGCTCCCTGTCAGGGCCCTATTCCCTGGTGATCGCCAATATCGTTCATGATGTGCTGCTGGAACTGGCCCCCGATCTTGCCAGGCTCACCGCAGATGGCGGTCAGTTGATCCTCTCCGGCATCCTTTCGGGGCCGCAGGTGACAAGCATCGTCTCCTTTTTTACCAAGCTGGGATTTTCCCTGAAACGGCAGGAGCAGCAAAAGGAGTGGGAGGCACTTCTTTTTACCAAAGGATAGTCCTGGTACCAGTCTGATCCCCTATTCTGCCCCGATGACAGGCGCGGTATCCACTCGGTGAATGGCAGAGAGCTGATAGTTCTGATCAAAGATCACCGCGATCCCCTTTTCTTCCACCCGGATAACCACCCCGGTGGCACTGACCCAGGCCCGTTCACCCTGCCAGGCCTTGAGACTTTCCCGGGCCAGGATAAACCGCAGCATGGCAAGCTCATCCAGGGAAAGGAAAAACTCCAAGCGCACCCTGCTGGCCATGGGCAAAGGCCGGCTGGTTTCAATGAAGGCACCGCCGGCGCTGATGTCAGCGGTAACAAACTCAAGGAAAGGAGTAATTCCCGTTCTGGATTCAGCCATGATCTTGGTCTGCAAGTGAAGAGAAAAGCGTTCCTGTTCCCTTCTTTCTTGTTCTGCCATCCTGTTTATCCTTTTTTTTGAGATTCCCCTTCTTTTTTACCCCACAGTGGATCACGACCAAAACGATCCATCCACCAGTCTTCGGGATCAATATTTTCTCCGGCGGCGGGTATCAGAGGAATACGATACCGGTCACAGTACCCCATGAGCAGGTCGTATCCCTGCGTCAATTCACGAAGAAGAGTGATATTCTGGAGCGACTCATCGCCGGTGGTATCGGGATGGTGCTGTTTGCACATCTTGCGGTAGGCCCGTTTAATCTCCCCCAGGGTGGCACGCTCCTCCAGATGCAATAACCGCCGGGCCGCATCAATGGCCTGCCATTCATCCCTGGTCATGTTTTTTCCCTCTTCCAGGTCTTTTCCTCTCCCCGCAACAGTCGACCGATATTGGAGCTATGCTTGCACCAGACGAGAAAGACAATGGCAACAGCCATCACCAGCACCAAAGGGGACTTACCCATAAGCCAGAGCCACAGGGGAATCAGGGCCGAGGAAACAAGGGAACCCACCGACACATAGCCGGAAACGGCCACCGCGGCAGCAAAGAGCAGCACACTGATCAGGCTGCTCAAGGGGGAAAAGGCCAGAAAAACCCCGAGGGCGGTGGCCACGCCTTTGCCGCCCTTGAATCTGAGATAGACCGGAAACATATGGCCGACCACCGCGGCCAGGCCGCACAACACCAGAATAAACTCGCGGTTCGGCGAGGAGCAGGGAACCAGATGGGCCGCGGCCCACACCGGCACAAAGCCCTTGCTCACATCGCAGAGCAGGGTGAGGACTCCCAATTTTTTCCCCAGCAGACGCATGACATTGGTGGCGCCGATGTTGCCGCTTCCGGCCAGGCGCACATCCTCACCGGCAAGCCGGCCGATGAGCAGCCCGAAGGGAATGGCTCCCACAAGATAACTGGCCAGGATAAATGCTGTTTCGATAATCATGATATTTTTTTCATATCTTCAAACCCCGATGAACGGGA
>JACDZF010000067.1 GCA_013426795.1 Desulfocapsa sp.
GGGGCGGCGCTCATAACACCAGACATCGCCTTTAAGCACGAAGCAAAGGCTTCACCTTGCTTGGCCCCTGGCATCTACGGACTCTTATGCCGCATCCAAGGCCAATCTTTCCCGGCTGTTACCGGGGCGGCGCTTATAACACCAGAGAGCGCCTTGAGCATGAAGCAAAGGCTTTACCTTGCTTGGCCCCTGGCATCTACGAACCAGGAACCAGGGCCGCCCGCAAAACCCAGACGCCCGACCGCACCACGGAGTAGCGTCCACAGCACCAAAAACCAGAAGGCACACAAGGCAGCTCAACAATAAAAAAAGTTAAGCTTCCCGCCAATCTCCCCCCCTCATTTCCCCCCAATCCCTTGATCTTCCAGGGCCCAGTCCTGGATTTCAGGGAGTAGCCTCAACCCCTTGCAGAATCTGCAACCCTTTCCGCCAACTCCTCCGGGGCAAAGTGGATCCGGGAAAACAGAGAGTCTTCCAGAATCCGGCAGCGCCGGAAATTATCCCTGATCCGCTGAAACCGCTCCTCATCATTGTTCCCGTACCGTTCCAGGATATAGGTCAATCGCTCCTCGATGGAGACGATGGTGTCGTGACAAACCCGCTTGTCGGCATAGTAGACGATCTCCTTGGCATAAAAGATCCCCTGGGCGTAACGTTCAGGGGAAAACTCCTTGAGGAGCACATGCTCACAGACGATTTCACCGATGGCCGGGTATCCGTGCTCCAGGCAGATATCCCGTCCTTTCTGGGCATGCAGGCAGTCCTGATTCAGACAGATGGTCTTGGCTATATCGTGGAGCAGGGCCCCGGCCTGCACCAGTTCCTTTTCCGGCAGCCCGACGCCGCTCGGATTTCCCGCCATCAGCCCGTTTAAGAGTACCTCGGCGACCCTGGTGACCAGCAGGGAGTGGGCCCGGATATTGGCAAGCATTCCATACTGCTCCATCAGGGTCAGGCATTGCTCTCTGGTGGGAATGTTTCCGCCCATGATATCCTTAACTTCTGAGTTTGGCACTGAACTCATGCACCGCGTCGATGGCGATTCGGGCCTGATCCGGGGGGGTGAACTGGTGGATGCCATGGCCCAGATTAAAGATATGGCCATGGGCGTTTCTGGCCCCATGGAGCAGGTTGCCGATGCGCTGGCGCAGCTTGTCTTTGGGCAGCATCAAGGCAAAGGGGTCGATATTGCCCTGGACGGCCCTGTTCCCCACCACCTTGACGGCATCTCCAATATTGATCCGCCAGTCCAGCCCCAGGACATCGGCCCCGGACTGGACCGAGAGCTCAAGCAGGGTGGCACCGTTATTGGCAAAATAGATGATGGGCAGGCCGGTGGCCTTGAGATCGCCGATGATCTGTTGCACATAGGGCAGGGCAAATTCTTTAAAGTCGCAGGGGGCCAGGATTCCCGCCCAGGAATCAAAGATTTGCAGGGCCTGGGCGCCGGCCCGGGCCTGGGCCTGAAGGTAGAGGCTGGTGCAGGCGGTGATCTTCTCCATCAGGCCATGGAAGAGCTCGGGCTGGGTGAACATCATCTTCTTGGTCTCCCAGAAAACCTTGGAGGAACCGCCCTCGATGAGGTAGGTGGCGAGGGTGAAGGGGGCACCGGAAAAACCGATGAGGGGTACCTTCAGCTCCTGGCGCAGGAGGCGGATGGTCTCCATGACAAAGCCGGTGTGGAGGTCGGGGTCGGGGACGATGAGCAGGTCAAGGGCCTCCCTGGTGCGGACCGGTTCCGGGAAGATGGGGCCGCGGCCTTCATGGAAATGGAGGGGAGCGCCCATGGCCTCCATGGGAATAAGGATGTCCGAGAACAGAATGGCGGCATCAACATCCAGGATGTCAACGGGTTGCAGGGTGACTTCAACGCACAGCTCCGGGGTCTTGCACAGCTCGAGGAAGGTGCGGTTGGCCCGTACCTTCTGATATTCAGGGAGGTAACGCCCCGCCTGGCGCATCATCCAGATGGGGGTGTAGTCGGTCTTTTCGCCACGGCAGGCCTTGAGGAAGGTATCATTCATGATTGTTTCTGCAAATAAAGGGATAAGAAAAAAAGGATGAACGGAATTTATTTATCAGGGGCTGTGAGTTTCCCCGGCACATAGCTGCAAAATGGTTCCTGGGCCAGATAGTCACCGGTCATGGCATAGGCCCGGGCCCGGCAACCGCCGCAGACATTGACATATTCGCAGCTTCCGCAGTTGTCCTTGTAGCCCTTGAAGTCGCGCAATTCCTGGAACAGGCTGGACTTTTCCCAGATCTCCTTG
This sequence comes from Desulfocapsa sp., assembly GCA_013426795.1. Lineage (GTDB taxonomy): Bacteria > Desulfobacterota > Desulfobulbia > Desulfobulbales > Desulfocapsaceae > UBA2270. The sequence goes on from JACDZF010000067.1 coordinate 2,271, forward strand.
AAGGGAAGGTCTTTGAGATTGCCGGCGGATTTGGGGAAGTAGCTGCACGGCAGGATATTTTCGTCCACATCAATGAGGCAGATAAGCTGACCGGCGAGGCAGCCCTTGGAACCGCCGGTGGAGAATTTCAGATTCCGCCGTTGAAAGCTGCTCCCCTCTTCCTTGGCCTTCTGACGAACGATGCGGTAGTAGTGGGGGGCGCAGGTGGGCCGCATGAGCAGCTCATTTTCCTGCTTTTCCACATTGTAATGCCATTCCAGGATCTCGTCATAAATCTTCTCCGGAATCAGCTCTTCCGTGATATCCTCGCCGCGTCCGGTGGGGACGATCATAAACATATACCAGGCAGAGGCCCCCAGGCCTTTGACCAGCTGGTAAATATCGGGAATCTCCTCCCGGTTGCGGACGGTGAACGATGAGTTGATCAGAAAGGGGATCTTGTTTTCGTTGAAGAGACGGATGGCGTTCATCGTTCCGGCAAAGGCACCTGGCTGGTTGCGGAAATCATCATGGGTCTTGGCCTTGGCTCCGTCGAGACTTAAAGAAACCATCTTGATCCCGGCAGCCGTGATCTTGGCGCAGATGTCCTGGGTGACGAGGGTGCCATTGGTGGCAAGGCACATGCGCAGACCCTTGTTGGTGCCGTATTGGGCAATCTCAAAGACATCTTCACGGAGCAGGGGTTCGCCGCCGGAAAGGACGATCACCGGGTTGGCATAGGCGACGATCTCATCGAGGATCCGGGTTGCCTCGCTGAAAGGAAAGTCGGGATGGTCATTGGCTTCAAGGGTGGAGGAAGACCGGCAATGGACACATTTCAGGTTGCAGCGCCGGGTGATCTCCCAGGCGATCCATTTTGGTTCAAAATCCATGCGGCGACTCCGTGCAAAGGAATCCAGACCTTCGTTGTCTGGAGATGGGGGAAAACTGGCTGGTAATATATGGCCTTTTCTCCTAAATCTCAAGCTAACTTGAGAAGTTTGTCCGAAAGTTGCCGGTGGCAGCGGGGTGGATGCCATTTTGAAGGATGGGCCCTTGCCTGATTCTCAGGTCGTAAGGCTTGAATTCCCATGCCGCTGTCTGTTTCGGATTTCTTCCGGCTGATACCCCTGACCCAGGGTGAACCAGGCCATTTGATCCCGGCGTGGAAGCGGTCGGGCTCATGGACAAAACAGAATGTTGCCCTGTTTTCCTGTCTTGACAAGGAAAATGGGGCTCCTTATTGTTCGCTTCACGTTGAAGGTCAATAAAAGCAAGGAGTTCTGATTATTGTTTTTTATTGATAGGCAGGGGTGCAGGGTTGATTTTGCTGGTTTAGAAAGGGGGAGGCGCAGGTGGGGAAAGGACAAAAAAATGAGGTTATTTCGGAGACGGTCGGGCCGCAGGAGGCAGCCGGGTTGGAAGGAACCGTGGCCGAGGTAGCGGGAACGTCGATGGAGGAAAAGCTGGCCGCAGCCGAGGATGAACTGGCCGGACTCCGGGACAAGATGTTGCGGACGGCTGCGGAATTTGACAACTATAGAAAACGGATGGAGCGGGATCGCCTGTCTTCATTAAAGTATGCCAGCGAATCGGTCCTGCGTGAGATTTTGCCGGTGGTTGACAACCTCGAGCGGGCGCTGTCCCAGGGCGTGCTGGCGGGTGTGGATGCGCAGAAAAATATGGCGTCTCTGCTGGAAGGGGTGCAGCTCACCTTGAAGATTCTGCTGGCGGCGCTGGAAAAGTTTGAGGTCAGACCGTTGAACAGCGTTGGGACGCCCTTCGATCCCACAATTCACGAAGCCCTGGCCATGGAGGCCAGTGATGAGTTGCCGGCCAGTCATGTCCTGAGTGAGTTTGAAAAGGGATATTTTTACAAAGATCGTCTCCTACGGGTTGCCAAGGTGATTGTCTCATCGGGCAAGGCCGCCGCCTGATTGCAGGGGTGGAAAGCGGGCCTGCTCGCTGGGGCCTGTTTTTTACGGCTGTTATGCCGCCCCGGCCTTTTGTCAGGCCCGGGTTTTTGTTGGCGGAGCTTGCGAGCAAGGGGTGAAAGAAGGAGGAATTCCCTTGACAACGGAAGGATGATACACATTGTAAACGTGGTTGAGAGATGAATATTTTCCGCAGGCAAGCACCATGCGGCTTTAAGAAAAAATAAGAACTTCAGACATTGGAAATAACAAGGGTCATCCGGGCACAATGCTCCGTACAATGACCTCTTTTGTATCTTTGAGAAAAGGAGATGAACGGTTATGGGAAAGATAATAGGAATAGATCTGGGAACCACCAACTCATGCGTAGCCATTATGGAAGGCGGTGAGCCCAAGGTGATAACAAACGTTGAGGGGAATCGGACAACTCCTTCCATTGTGGCCTTCAGCGATAATAATGAGAGGATTGTGGGCCAGGTGGCAAAACGTCAGGCGGTCACCAATCCTGAGCGAACCCTCTACGCGGTCAAGCGGCTGATCGGCCGGAATTTCGATGATGCCGAGGTGAAAAAATCCGTGAAGATCAGCCCCTTTAAGATCGTGTCCGGCAAGGGCGGGGCTGCCAGCATCGAGGTGGATGGCAAGAATTACACCCCGGCTGAGGTCTCGGCCATGATCCTGGGCAAGATGAAGAAGACGGCCGAGGAGTATCTGGGAGAAGAGGTCACGGATGCCGTGGTCACGGTCCCGGCCTATTTCAATGATGCCCAGCGTCAGGCCACCAAGGATGCCGGCAAGATCGCGGGATTAAATGTATTACGAATCATCAACGAGCCCACCGCTGCCTCTCTGGCCTATGGCCTGGATAAAAAAGGCGAGGAGAAGATTGCGGTTTTTGACCTGGGCGGCGGCACCTTCGATGTCTCTGTCCTTGAGATCGGGGATGGCGTCTTTGAGGTAAAATCCACCAACGGCGATACCTTTCTCGGCGGCGAAGACTTTGACATGCGCATTGTCAACTGGCTGGCCGACGAGTTCAACCGCAGCCAGGGCATTGATCTGCGCAACGATAAAATGGCACTGCAACGCCTGAAGGAAGAGGCGGAAAAGGCCAAGATGGAGCTCTCCACCACCATGGAGACCGATATCAATCTCCCCTTTATCACCGCCGACGCCTCCGGGCCCAAGCATCTGAATATCAAGCTCAGCCGGGCCAAGCTGGAAAGCCTGGTGGATGATCTCATCGAGCGCACCGTGGCCCCCTGTCGCACGGCCTTGAAAGACGCCGGCCTGACCGCCAAGGATATCAACGAGATTATTCTGGTGGGCGGCATGACCAGGATGCCGAAAGTGCAGGCCAAGGTCAAGGAGATCTTTGGCAAAGAGCCGCATAAAGGCGTTAATCCCGATGAGGTTGTGGCCATTGGCGCGGCCATTCAGGGCGGCGTTCTGGGCGGTGATGTGAAGGATGTCCTCCTCCTGGATGTCACTCCTCTCTCCCTGGGCATTGAAACCCTGGGCGGGGTGACCACAAAACTGATCGAGAAGAACACCACCATCCCCACCAAGAAGAGTCAGATCTTCTCCACCGCTAACGATAACCAGCCGGCGGTGTCCATCCATGTGCTTCAGGGTGAGCGGGAGATGGCCCCGGATAACAAGACCATCGGTCGCTTTGAGTTGTCGGATATTCCCATGGCCCCGCGCGGTGTGCCGCAGATTGAGGTCTCCTTTGACCTTGATGCCAACGGCATCCTTCACGTTTCGGCCAAAGATCTGGGGACCGGCAAGGAACAGTCCATCCGCATCACCGCCTCTTCCGGTCTTTCCAAGGAGGATATCGAGAAGATGACCAAGGATGCCGAGCTCCATGCCGCCGAGGATCACAAGCGCCGTGAACTGGTTGATACCCGGAATAGTGCCGACTCCATGATCCATGCCACCGAGAAAAGTCTCAAGGAACTTGGCGACAAGGTGGACGCGGAGACCAAGGGGAATGTTGAAAAAGAGATCGAGAAGGTCAAGGCGGCTGCCGCCGGCGATGATATCGATGTTTTGAAGAGTGCCATCGAGGCCCTGACCACGGCGTCGCACAAGCTCGCCGAAATCATGTACGCCCAGGCCTCCAAGCCGGGAGCCGATGACGGCGCCCATGCGGCTGGCGGCGGAACCGGCGGCGGTGCCGCACCCAAGGATGATGATGTGGTGGACGCCGACTTCGAAGAGGTGAAAGACGACAAGAAATAACAGGCCAGTCGTGCCGGCAGGTCTTTTTGTGAACACGATTCTGTGGCCGGTTCTCAGGTGAATGGTCAAAAAAAGGGAGCGGGGAAAGTCAATTTTCTCGCTCCCTTTTTTTGTTTTTACGGTATAATGCCGCCTTGTTGATGTTCATAAGCGTCTTTTTGTTTTTTTTGTAATCTGCAATGAATTCCCATTGCTTCGCACCGGATCCTTTTTCCTTCTTGCCACTCCCATGAAAATTTTATCTGGAATTCAGCCCTCCGGCCAGCTTCATATCGGAAATTATTTCGGCATGATGCAGACCATGATCTCCCACATGGAGACTTCCGACCTCTATGTCTTTATCGTCGATCTCCATGCCATGACCTCGGTCCATGACCGTGATCGTCTGGCCGCCGGCACCCTGGAGGCCGCTGCCGACTTTCTCGCCCTCGGGCTTGATCCTGAACGCTGTACCTTCTGGGTGCAGTCGGATGTGCCCGAGGTGTGTGAGCTCACTTGGATTCTGTCCACCATCTCGCCCATGGGTCTGATTGAGCGCTGTCATTCCTATAAGGACAAGATCGCCAATGGCCTTGAGCCCAGTCACGGGCTGTTTTCCTATCCCGTGCTTATGGCCGCCGACATTCTTCTCTATCAGGCGGACCAGGTTCCGGTGGGGCAGGATCAGAAGCAGCATCTGGAGGTGGCCCGCGACCTGGCGCAAAAGTTCAATCATTTCTTCGGCGAGACCTTTGTTGTTCCTGAGCCCGCCATCAACAAGGCGATGGCCACCGTTCCCGGTCTCGATGGGCGGAAGATGTCCAAATCCTATGGCAACACCATTCCCATTTTTCTGGAAGGGAAGGCCCTGAAAAAAAGGATCATGGCCATTGAGACCGACGCGACGCCGGTGGAGGCCCCTAAAGATCCGGATAAGTGTAATCTTTATGCCCTGCTGAAACTCTTTGCTGAGCCAGGGCGATTGCAGGAGGTGCGAGATTTGTATCTCAATGGCGGTGCTGCCTATGGATATATCAAGCTGGAGTTGTTTGATCTTCTCAGTGATTATTTTGCCGGGGCGCGCAAGAAAAAAGCCGAATATCTTGCTGATCCGGCCTTGCTGCGGGAGATCCTGAAAAATGGTGCGGAAAAGGCCCGCGCCAAGGCCATGGTGACCCTTGATCTGGTGCGGCAGCGGGTGGGGCTGAAATACTAAAAAGGGGCCGGATGGAAGAAGCCTGGAAACAAGAGCCCAGGCCGTAAAGACCAATACAAAAAGGCCTTATCTGAAGACAGATAAGGCCTTTTTGTATTGGGGAAAGCGTTTCAGGGTGCCTGGATGATGACAGGCCGCTCTCAGTGTGAATGCGGGACGGACAGATTCTATTCTTGCAATAAAACAAGAATAGAATCTGCGAAAGACAGGTATCCGCTTATCGGGGTTAGAAGTCCACCAGCTCCACCTCAAAGATCATGGTGGCATTGGGGGGAATCGGGCCGCGTCCGGAGGGGCCGTAACCCAGGTGGGAGGGAATGATAAGAACCCGTTTTTCGCCTTTGGTCATGGCCAGGAAGGCCTCATCCCAGCCCTGGATGACCCGGCCCTTGCCCACCGGAAAGCTGATGGGTTCGCCGCGATCTACGGAGCTGTCAAACTTGGTGCCATCCAGCAGCTTGCCGGTATAGTGGGCCTTGACCATGACGCCGGAGGCCGGTGTGGCCGTGCCCGTGCCTTTCTGGGTAATCACATACTGAAGGCCGGAGGGGGTGCTGACGGCATCCGGCCATTGCTGCTTGATCTGTTTGACCTGGGCCTCCATGGCCGCCAGTTCTTTTTCCTTGCCCCGTTTTTCCATGCCCGCAAGCAGTGCGTCAAAGGCGGCCTGATCGCTCTTGAAGGCCTTGGCCTTGGCGCCCACGCGAATGATCTCCACCGAATTCAACTTGTCATTGCCTTTGATCTTATTGACAACGTCCATGCCTGCAACGACATGGCCAAAGACGGTGTGCTTGCCGTCCAGCCATGGGGTGGCGACATGGGTGATGAAAAACTGGCTGCCGTTGGTGCCGGGACCGGCATTGGCCATGGAGAGGATGCCCGGGCCGCTGTGTTTCAGGCTGGGGTCAATCTCGTCGGGGAAGGTATAGCCGGGGCCGCCGGTGCCGGTTCCCAGGGGGCAGCCGCCTTGAATCATGAAATCGGGGATAACCCGGTGAAAGGTCAGATTGTCATAAAACCGGGCACCACCTTTACCGGCACCGCCCCCTAAGTTTTTGGTGCCTTCAGCCAGGCCGACAAAATTGGCGACGGTGAGCGGGGTTTTTTCAAATTCCAGGGCACAGATAATCTCGCCCCTGGCGGTGATGAATTTCGCGTAGAGGCCGTCTTTGAGTTGCGTTTCTGCCATGAGTGTTTCTCCAGATAGAAGGAATAAAAGAGTAAGGGCGTAGAAAAAGACCAACGTGATGGTGCGCATCGTTTTTCCTCTTGGTCGGGACTGGTATCCGAACCGGCATGTGGAAAGAAGGGTGAACAGCGCCTGACCTTGATTCAGCAAGCCGTGCCGTGTCATTTTGGGGTGGTGGATAAGGGTAGGGCCAGAAGACTGGTTGGTCAGGTATCGCACCAGTTTGTCTCCGCTAAGCGCCATGAGTTTCTGTGGTGGAGAAGAACAACAGGAGTTCCCTGGTGTCTCAACTCTCCAAACAGGGTAAAATTTATAAGCAGATGCCCCTTGCTTGTCAATCAGAAATCATCTGTTTTTGGTGCGTGCAGGGTGATAATTCCGCCGTTCTTTCCTGTTCCTGCGCTTGATTCTCATTGACTTGCAGGGGCTTTCTGGGTTAAATACCATGGTTTTTTGTCCACTTGAGTGGTGTTTTTTTAAGAGATAAATGGCTTGAGTCCCTCTGGAGTCACGGGCTTTCCAGGGAGCAGGTCATTTTTTCCCGGGGAATAAGGAAAGAGAACTCTATGAAAGCGTTGATCGCCCTGGAAGATGGGACCATTTTTGAAGGTGAGTCCTTTACCGGCAGGGGTGAGGCCACAGGCGAGATGGTCTTCAATACCTCCATGAGCGGATATCAGGAGATCCTGACGGATCCCTCCTATACCGGTCAGATTGTCACCATGACCTATCCCCTTATCGGCAATTACGGGGTGAACAGCGAGGATATGGAGTCGGCAGCGGTGCATCCCAGGGCCTTTCTGGTGAAGGAGTACAACCCGGTCCCCTCCAATTTTCGTTCCCGGCAGTCTCTCTCCGACTTTCTTGCAGATTTCGGGGTGCTTGGGGTGGAGGGCTTTGACACCCGGGCCCTGGTGCGTCATATCCGCACCGTGGGAGCGCTGAAGGCCATGGTTTCCACCGAGGATCTGGACCGGGAATCGCTGGTGGGCCGGGCAAAGGCCTGGGCGGGTTTTATCGGGCTGGATCTGGTCAGGGATGTAAGTTGCGATCAGCCCTACGGCTGGGCGGACAATCGGCCCGTGGCCGGCACCGGATTTTCCACGGTGCAGCAGGGAATCGATAATCCGCTGAGGGTGGTCGCCCTTGATTGTGGAGTCAAATATAATCAGCTTCGGATTATGACCGGGAAGGGGTGTCAGGTCCAGGTGGTGCCGGCGGGAACCGATGCTGCGACCATCCTTGCCATGCAGCCGGACGGGGTTTTCCTCTCCAACGGGCCGGGTGACCCGGCCGGGGTGCAGGGAGTGGTGGAAACGGTGCGCGGGCTTCTTGGAAAAACGGTTGTTTTCGGCATCTGCCTTGGCCATCAGATTCTCGGGCTTGCCTATGGCGGCACCACCTCCAAGCTGAAATTCGGCCATCGTGGCGGCAATCAGCCGGTCAAGGATCTGGTGACCGGACATGTGGAGATTACTTCCCAGAATCATGGTTTTACCGTTGATCCTGACAGTCTGGATAAAGAGCTCATTGAGACGACCCATATCAATCTCAACGACGGCAGCCTGGAGGGGATGCGGCACCGCCGTTACCCCGCCTTTTCCGTCCAGTATCATCCTGAACATGCCCCCGGGCCCCATGATTCATTGTATCTTTTTGATCGCTTTCTTGAGATGATGCGCAGTAAAAAAGCCTGAACTTTCCGATCGCAGTGCCGAACCTGGAAGATACGCAAGGGCTCCTGTTTCTCCACCGCAGTGCTCGCGCCATATTCTTGTCACGTGCGTTTTATAAACTCCCCACATCTGTGCTCCAATCTGTATAGCTCAGTCATAGATTTCTCAAATTAACTTTTTCTTTGATTTTTCCATGCCAAAACGAACTGATATTCACAAGATCCTGATTATTGGCTCCGGCCCGATTATTATCAGTCAGGCCTGCGAGTTTGATTATTCCGGCGCCCAGGCGGTCAAGGCGCTGAAGGAAGAGGGGTATGAAGTGGTTCTCATCAACTCCAATCCGGCCACCATCATGACCGATCCCGAGCTTGCCGACCGCACCTACATCGAGCCCATCACCCCGGAGATTGTGGCCAAGGTCATTGAAAAAGAACGGCCTGATGCCCTGTTGCCCACCCTCGGCGGCCAGACCGCGCTGAATACCGCGATCAAGCTGGCCGAGTCCGGAGTCCTTGACAAATATAAGGTGGAGATGCTGGCAGCAAAGATTGAGGTTATCAGGAAGGCGGAGGGACGGGAGGAGTTTCGGGCGGCGATGCAGGCCATTGGCCTGAAAGTGCCTGCTTCCGAGATCGTTCATGCCCTCGAGGATGCCATGGCAGCCGGCGATTCCATAGGATTTCCGGTCATTGTCCGGCCCAGTTTCACCCTCGGCGGAACCGGCGGCGGCGTTGCCTATAACCGTCAGGAGCTGGAGGCACTGGCGCTGTGCGGGCTTGATCTCTCCATGACCACCGAGATCATGGTGGAACGCAGTCTGCTGGGGTGGAAGGAGTTTGAGCTGGAGGTGATGCGTGATTGTAAGGATAATGTCGTCATCATCTGCTCCATCGAGAACATGGACGCCATGGGGGTCCATACCGGTGACTCCATTACCGTGGCGCCGGCCCAGACCCTCACCGATCGGGAGTATCAGGAGATGCGGGACGCGGCCATTGCCATCATCCGGGAGATCGGGGTGGAGACGGGCGGGTCCAATGTTCAGTTTGCGGTCAACCCCGAAGATGGCGAGTTGATGGTGATTGAGATGAACCCCCGGGTTTCCCGCAGTTCGGCCCTGGCATCCAAGGCCACCGGCTTTCCCATAGCCAAGATTGCCGCCAAGCTGGCCGTGGGTTTTACCCTGGATGAGATAAAAAACGATATCACCCGTGAAACCTACGCCTCCTTTGAGCCGACCATTGATTATTGTGTGGTCAAGATCCCCCGGTTTACCTTTGAAAAATTTCCCGAGGCCGAGGACGTTCTGACCACGGCCATGAAATCCGTGGGTGAGACCATGGCAATTGGCCGCACCTTCAAAGAGGCCTTTCAGAAGGCCATGCGTTCGCTGGAGACGGGTCGGGCCGGGTTCGGGGGCGATGGCAAGGAGAAGCTGGAGCATCTCGAACTCTTTGAACTGGAATCGGGCCTGAGGGTTCCCAGCTCCAAACGGCTTTCCTTTTTGTATGAGGCACTCCGCCGCGGATTATCCATCGACAGTTTGTACGAGATGACCCGGATAGATCCATGGTTTTTACGCAATCTCGAGCAGATCGTGGCCATGGAGCAGGAGATACGAAGGGTTGGTGCCGGCGGATTATCGGGCCTGAGCTCTGTTTTTTTGAAAAAATGGAAACAGAACGGCTTCTCCGATACCCAGCTTGCCTATCTCACCGGAAGCACCCGGGACGAGGTGCGCAGCCTCCGCAAGCAACTCGGCATCGTGCCGGTCTATAAGCTGGTGGATACCTGTGCCGCCGAGTTTGAGTCCTACACCCCGTACTACTATTCCACCTATGAACAGGAGAATGAGGCGGTCAGATCGGAGCGGAAAAAGGTCATGATCCTGGGCGGAGGGCCCAACCGGATCGGGCAGGGCATCGAGTTTGATTACTGTTGTGTGCATGCCGCTTTTGCCTTAAAGGAGATCGGGGTGGAGTCGATCATGGTCAATTCCAATCCCGAGACCGTCTCCACCGATTATGACACCTCGGACAAACTCTATTTTGAGCCCCTGACCCTGGAGGATGTGCTCAACATCATCGATCTGGAGAGACCTGACGGGGTGATCGTCCAGTTTGGCGGGCAGACCCCGTTGAATCTGGCCGTGGCCCTGGCCGAGGCCGGGGTGCCCATTATTGGAACCCCGCCGGACTCCATCGATCGGGCCGAGGACCGCAAGCGGTTTCAGCAGTTTCTCCAGAAATTGCAACTGCGTCAGCCCAGGAATGATACCGTCTTTACCCTGGAAGAGGCCCTGACGGTGGCGGCGCAGATCGGCTATCCGGTGGTGGTTCGGCCATCCTATGTCCTGGGTGGGCGGGATATGCGGATCGTCTATAGTGAACGGGGAATTCGTGAGTTCATGGCCAAGCCGGGGATGGCAGAGAATACCCATCCGGTTCTCATTGACAAGTTCCTTGAGGATGCCATCGAAGTGGACGTGGATGCCATCTGTGACGGCCGCAAGACGATCATCGGCGGGATCATGGAGCATATCGAGGAGGCCGGCATCCACTCCGGTGATTCCTCCTGTGTGCTGCCGCCGGATACCCTCTCCGCCGCACTCATTGAAGAGATCAAGCAGGCCACCCGGGCCATGGCGGAAGAGCTGGGCGTCATCGGCCTGATGAACGTGCAGTATGCGGTGAAGGATGAAGAACTCTATGTCCTGGAGGTGAATCCCCGGGCCTCGCGAACGGTGCCCTTTGTCAGCAAGGCCACCGGGGTCCCCCTGGCCAAATTGGCCACCAAGGTGATGATGGGCATGACCCTCGCCGAATTGGGGCTGACCACCGAGGTGGTGATCAAACACTGGGCGGTGAAAGAGGCGGTTTTCCCCTTTGACCGCTTCAAGAATGTGGATACCCTGCTTGGCCCTGAGATGAAATCAACGGGCGAGGTGATGGGCATTGATGCCAATCTGGGTCTCGCTGTGGCCAAGGCACAGCTGGCCGCGGGAGTCACCTTGCCGGTTTCCGGCACCGTTTTCATCAGTCTGCGCGATGGGGATAAGAAGGGGATTATTGAGGCCGCCAGAAGTCTGCTGCTCATGAAATATACCCTTCTGGCCACCCGAGGAACCGCAGACTACCTGCGGCAGCACGGTGTTGTCTGCGATCATGTGAACAAAATCGCTGAAGGCCGGCCCCATATCCTGGATAAGCTTCGCGATCATCAGGTGGCCTGGGTGGTCAACACCTCCCTGGGAAGGCGGACCACCGAGGATTCGTACCTGATCCGCCGCGCCGCCCTGGAGTTGCGCATCCCCTATACCACCACCATCAGCGGCGCGGTGTCGGTGGTTATGGCCATGCAGGCCCTGCGTGAGAATGCCCTGGGAGTAAAACCGATTCAGCATTTCACTTAAAACCCCCGCCTCACGGGAGAGGGGCAGAGATGATGAGGAGCGAAAGTTGTGGGTGAGAAAGAGGAAAAAAACGGTCTGCGTCTCGACAATATCATGTTCGGCCTTACAGTAGCTTGAGGCACAGAGGAAGGCAAATCTTGCAAGAATTCATTTGACCATTTTTTTGTCCTCTCATTCTTGTCCCTGGAATTTCCAAAAAAAATCCTGGCGAGCAGGGTGGGATTGAATGTGGACGGGCGGAAAAATTTAAGTGTTTGAGCTATCCTGACCCAGAGGCCATGGCCGTTCAGGAGTAACATGCAACGAGATGTTCA
>JACDZF010000354.1 GCA_013426795.1 Desulfocapsa sp.
ATCTTGAAATCCTGGCCCCGTTTTTTCTAGGATCACGGAAATATCTTGGAAGCCTGGCGGCCGTTTTTTTCGCAGCCCCCTTTTATTCAATCCGGTCTGACAACAACCAGTGCATCATTGGGCCAGCCAGTAACGAGGTCACCAAGGCCATGACGACGATGGCCACAAAGATGCGGTCGTCAATCACACCGGCTGTCAGCCCCACGCCCGCAAGGATAATGCCCGTTGCCCCACGGGCATTGAGCCCAAAGGCAATGGCCCAGGCCTCCCGGTCTATGGGCATCCGAACCATTCTGGCGCCCAGCAACACCCCGAAGAGTTTGCTAACCAGAGCCACCGCCAGAATAACCAGGACCAGCCGCCAATCGAAGTTCGTGATGTAGTTCGTGGTCATGCCCATCGAGATAAAGTAGATGGGCGCGAAGAAGCTGAGGGCGAAGCGCGCAATCACGTTGTGCGCCTCTTGGTGTTCATCGCCCTGCCCGCCTAACGCTGCGCCGACCAGGAAGGCTCCCAAGAACGCGTGGAGGCCCAGGCTTTCCGTAATGCTGGCCGATACAAGGACAACCACAGCGGTGACTGCGATGAAGCCGCTTGGCCAAGTGACGTGCCCTTTGATCCAGCGCATGCTGCGCGGCCCCACCCAGCGGCCCACCCCCAGGAACAGGACAAACACGAGGACCACAAGAGCGATGCTTATGGGCAGGTTAGTCGCGTTCCCTGAGCCGGACGGGCTGATGTCGCTCAAGATGATTGCGAACAATGTCCAGTTGACCAGGTCATCCACGATGGTGGCCGTCATGCACATTGTTCCGATGCCGCCTTTGAGCAAGCCTAGATCCATCAGAATCCTGGCGAGTACCGGGTTGGCTGAATTTGCCAGGTTCATACCCACGAACAGGGCGAACGCGAAGAAGTGGGGCTGAACCGCCGCGCCCCAGAAATCGCGCGGCAACGCATAAACCAGAGCCATACCCGCCGCAATTGGCACCAACGTTCCAACCAACCCAATTAGAGCGGCTTTCCGCCCCAATTCCTTGAGGTCAGAAATATTCGTCTCCAAGCCGGCAATAAAAAGAAAAAACAACATTCCCAGCTTGATGGTGGCATCACGCACTGCCACGACGTTGGTTGAGGACTGGAACAGCCAGTCAAACAGGCCGGGTGCCAGCAGGCCAAAGACGGTCGGCCCCAGAATAATGCCGCCGAACATCTCGCCCAGCACAGCCGGCTGTTTAATCCGGCGCATGAACTGCCCGAATAGCAGGGCAAAACCCAGCATCACCGAAATCTGAAGAGAGAATTTGACAAAGTCCTGTGAGGTCATAACAAAAAAGGTCAGGATAAAATTAATCTGCTAAATAATACCAACGAGCTAAACTATGCTTTTTCGTTTTTTGAATCAAGGTTTAACACCGTCGAGATAAATTTAAATTCATTCTGACCCCTTTTATTTTTAAGATTCTTCTCTA
>JACDZF010000068.1 GCA_013426795.1 Desulfocapsa sp.
GGTTGAGACCATCAACGGCAAGACCTATCTGACCATCACCGCCAGCCGGGTGCTGGAGAAGCAAAGCGGGGTGAGTTCCAATCTCACCGTCATTGATCGCGATGAGATTGAACGCAGTACTGCCGATTCGGTGGGGGATCTCATTGCCGAACAGGGTATTGGCCATATCCATAAATATCCAGGCGTTGCGACCTCAATCGGTATTCGCGGCTTCCGTACTGAGACCCATGGCAACGATCTCCAGGGCCATGTTTTGGTCCTGCTCGATGGTCGCCGGGCGGGAACCGGCAATCTGGCCAAGATTATGACCAAGAACGTTGAACGCATCGAGATTATCCGCGGCCCCGGGGCGGTACAGTACGGTTCCGGCGGCATGGGCGGGGTGGTGAACATCATCACCCGCCAGGGCAAGGGGAATTCGGCCTTTGTTGAGGGCGGGGGCGGCAGTTTTGGCGAGGCGGAAGGCAGCATCGGCGGCACGGCCAGGGAGAAGGGCTTTGATTTCGCCGGGGCCCTCAGCCGTTCCACCCAAGGTGACTATAAAACCGGCAGCGGCGTCACCTATGCCAACACCGGCTTTGATGCCCAGACCGGCGCCAGCCTCAATGCCGGGTACGAGTTTTCCCCCAAGAACCGTTTCGGGGTGATCGTCACCGATTTTGATGTGGATCATGCCGGCGACCCCTACTACCTCAGTGCCAACGATACCGATAACTTCAATGACAAGAGCAACTACTCCGTGGACAGTTCGTACAACGGCCAAAGCAGCTCTGGACTCTATCGCTGGATGGGGCGCTATTTCTTCGGCAAGGATGAGAATATCTGGACCGCTCCTCTGTTTTCCAATCCCTCGGGCTTTGATGACGGTTTAGCGACAAGCAATAAAACCGACCAGCAGGGAGCCCAGGCCCAGATAAGCGGGGCATTTGGGGCCCTGCATCTGACCACCGGCCTCGACTGGCTCCGGTATGAGGTGAAAAACACCTACAGCCCGGAGCTTACCACCTATGAAAACCCGGCCCTTTTCCTGCTGGCCAGGTTAGGTTTTCTCGACGAGCGGTTGACCCTCTCCGGCGGCGTCCGTCAGGACTGGTATTCAGTGGAGATCAATGAGCCAGCTGGCCGCGACGAGGATACCTCCCATTTGACGCCGCAAGTGGGCCTCGCCTATCTTCTCACCGATGCCCTCAAGCTGCGGGGTCAGGTGGCGCAGGGCTTTGTCATGCCCTCTGCCAATCAGCTGGCCTATGATATCCAGACTGCTTTTGGCCGTACCGTTGGTAATCCCGATCTTGATCCAGAAACAAGTCTGACCTGGGAAGGCGGAGTTGACTACACCAAGTCAGGGCTCGCCGGGGCCTTGACCTGGTTTACCACCGACTATGATGATAAAATTGTCGTTGAGAGTCTGGGAGGGGGCGTCAGCAGTTACACCAATCTGGGCAGTGCCAGCATCAGCGGGATTGAGGCTGCGCTTTCCTATGATATCGGTGAACCCCTGCACTGGGCATGGGAGGTCCGGCCCTTTGTCGATATGACCTGGCTGACCCGCTACGAGGACGATGCCACGGGTGAGGATCTGCTTTACACGAGCGATATGACATTGTCCACGGGACTGTCCTTTGCCGATGGGGCCGGATTTTCCGGTCGGCTTAATTTGACCTATACCGGGCCGCAGCAGGTGGGTGAATATGAATCCTCCTACCCCTACAACTATACTGTGGTGGAGTTGGACAGCTTTATCGTCACCGACCTGAGCCTCAGCTACCGGTTCCTGCGCAGTGAAAAATACGGAGATTATACCATTCGCGGTGAACTTCGGAACCTCTTTGATGAAGACTATGCCTATGTCAAGGGCTACCCCATGCCGGGGCGCTCGATCTGGGGCGGGTTGCGGTGGTCGTGGTAGATTCGGTGCGGGAGCTGGGACCACCCCCAACCCCCTCCTTAACAAAAGGGACCACCCCCAGCCCCCTCCTTAAAACAAGAACCACCCCCAACCCCCTCCTTAAAACAAGGAGGGGGCTTTTTCTTCTGGTTCCTACGCGCCGCATGGGAACCCGTATTGGATGGGCTGGATCCAGTATAAAAAAATGAAGATGTCTGTCCACGAGCCGTCATTCCCGCGCGGGCGGGAATCCATACCTCACTGAATGGAGCAAACTGGATTTCCGATAAAAGGGCTCGAGGATGACGGTGTGCTTGTTTCGCCGGGGGGCGAGTGGGCGAGACTCCGAGAGCAAAATTTGAATAATACACTAAAAAAATGAATAAATTCAAAGTTCTCACTCTCTTTCTGCTTCTGTTTACGGTCCTTGCCTTGTCAGCGCCAGAGGCCTTCAGCGAGGAGGGCCGGTATCCCCGGCGCATTGTCTCGCTGGGGCCGATCAATACCGAAAATATCTATCTGCTCGGGGCCCAGGATCGACTGGTGGCCAATACCAGTTATTGTATCCATCCCCCGGCGGCCAGGGAAAAGGTAAAGATCGGCTCGGTGATGCATTTTAATATCGAGCAGATCCTCAGCCTCCAGCCGGATCTGATCCTGGCCACCGGTCTGACCAGTCCCCAGCAGGTGGCCCAGCTTTCGGCCTCCGGGGTGCGGGTGGTGCATTTTCATCAGCCCTCCAGCTTTGCCTCCATCTGTGACCAATTTCTGGAGCTTGGAAAGATGCTCGGGCTTGAGGCGAAGGCACGTGAAATCATTGCCGAGGCCCAGGCCGAGGTGAGCGCCATCCAGGAGCGGGTGAAGGGCTTGCCGCCGAGAAAGGTGTTCCTGCAGGTGGGCGCCAACCCGCTCTTTTCTTCGGCGGAGGATTCCTTTACCAACGACTTTATCGTCCTCGCCGGCGGCATCAATATCGCAGCGGGGAAGCGGGAAGGCCGCTACAATTACG
The DNA here is from genome assembly GCA_013426795.1 of Desulfocapsa sp. Taxonomy (GTDB): domain Bacteria; phylum Desulfobacterota; class Desulfobulbia; order Desulfobulbales; family Desulfocapsaceae; genus UBA2270. The sequence continues at coordinate 2,898 of JACDZF010000068.1, forward strand.
AGATGGTCACCGCCCAGAACCCCGATGTGATTATTGTTGCGATCATGGGCAGTGAGGGGGGCATGGGTGGCAGGGAAAAAGAGGAGTGGATGCGCTTTACCCCCATTTCAGCAGTGCAGAATGATCAGGTCTTTGTGGTTGATCCCGATCTCATCTGCAGCCCCTCGCCCATGACCTTTGTCAAGGGACTGGAAAAGATCGCCAGACTGATTCAGCCGCCGGAAGAATAAAGGTGGAACTCGATGCCACGGAGGTGATGGGACAATGTTCCAAAACAAACGGGGGCTGTCCACCAAATACTCCGGCGGACAGCCCCCGTTTGTTTGTCACCATCCCCCTCCCTTCCCGACTCTCAAGCCCCCTCCTTGTTTTAAGGAGGGGGTTGGGGGTGGTCCTTGTTTTAAGGAGGGGGTTGGGGGTGGTCCCTTGTTTTAAGCAGGGACCTGGTGGTCCTTCAAGCAAGAAAAAAAGAATCCACCCCTTTATCCCTTCTTCTTGTCCTCATCCTGGCCCCGTCCCTGCACCAGCATGGTCCCGGCCAGGCCAAGAAGGCCAAGCTCCTGCGCCTTTCGCATCGCCGGTTTGACCATGGTTGTCAGCATTGTCCGGCGGTTGATGGCATTGACATCGGCCAAGGCCGCCGGGGTAAAGTCCCGGAACAGGAGACTGATGTCCTTCTTCCTGCCGTAATACATGGAGTTGGGACCAATGTTGCCGCCTTTGGGCTCCAGTCCCTTTGCCCCTTTCTTGACATACCTGGCCACTTCTGAGTTGGGATCATCCAGGTCGCCGAAGATCCGGGCATTGGTGATACAGGTCTGGACGCAGGCGGGGAGAAGTCCGGCCTCGACCCGGGGCATGCAGTAGGTGCATTTGTCGGCCTTGCCGTCTCCGACATCATCAATCATGGCCGGATTGATATAGCGGGCATCGTAAGGGCAGACCTCGACGCAGGCGCCACAGCCGAGACAGCGGCTTTTGTCGATCTGGACGGTGCCGTTGACCGGATCTTTCCAGGTCGCGGCCACGGATTGGGTGATGGTCTTGCCGGCAGCGTCGGTAAAGGTCATCTTCACCGGATCGGCCGGGCAGACATCGACGCAGGGCGGCTTTGTGCAGTGATTGCAGAGACCGGGATAGTAGGTGGAGGCAAGCTCGCCCTCCACCTTGCTCGGCCCCAGGCGGTGGACCCAGTTGCGGTGAAACTCCACCGGAACCTCCCACTCCGACAAACAGGCGATGGTGCAGGCGTGACAGCCGACACAGCGTTCAAGATCGATGATCATTCCATATTGCATGAGAGAAATCCTCCTAATAATTTTGTTTCAATGTGTGTGCAGGTTGACAGCCTCACCGGTCGGGTCATTGGTATCCCTGGCGAGCGCGATGCGGGAGCATTCATGCTGGAATGTTGTGGCCTAGGCCTTCCCTTTTGCTGTCAACTCGATTCCATGGAATCATGGTTTGGTTCAAGCCGGCATATCCAGGGTCTTGCCATCCCTGGTCAGTTTCACGAAATTGTTGCGCATTCCATGAACACCGGACTCCGGGTCGATGGCGATCTTGGTGATCAGGCTCTGCTCATCAACACCCTGGCCGCTGCCGATGGTCAACATCGGATTGACCATTCCGTAGCCATGGTACATATAGACACAATCCTTCCTGATCCCCGGGGTCACCTTGACGATGGTGGTGGTGCGCGATTTGACTCCCTCGCTGTTGACAAGTCCCACCGTGTCACCCTCTTTCAGGCCAAGTTTGGCCGCCACTTCATCGTTCAGCCAGACCGGATTCACCGGCATGGCATGATGGAGCCAGATATTGTTCTGGGTCCGACTGAAAGAATGCACCGGGGCACGGCCAAAGAGCAGACGGGCGTGACCGGCGGGGACATTTTCCACCGGGATATAGGTGGGAGCGCCGGGGAAGCCGGCCGCGGCAATTTCATCGCTGAACAACAGGACCATGAAATCCTCGGGCACGGTACCGGCCGGTTTTCCCGGCTGGAGGTGGATTCCGCCTTCCGCCTTGATCGAGGCCAGGGTTGTCTTGGAGACCTCCAGAGTCTTGTTCACCAGTTCCTCCAGGGTCTGAACCGGAATATCCTGCTCATGACCCATACGTTTGGCAATTTCGTTGGTGATATAGACCTGATCCTTGCGTTCAAACTGGGGTTCCACCATGGGATAGCGGGGGGCGATGTACTGGGTGGGTTCGGTATCACCGGCCTTGGCATAGGCCGCGCCGACCTTGATCTCGTCGAACCGCTCCAGATACGAGGCTTCCGGCAGGAGGATGTCGGCCCACATGGTGACATCGGTGGGCATGACATCCACACACATGACAAAATCCATGGCCTTGAAGACCTGTTTCATCTTCTCCTGGTTGGGGATGGTCTGCATGGGGTTCTGCCCCCAGACCACACAGCCCTTGATGGGATAGGGTTTGCCGCTGATGGCGCAGTCCCGGATGAGTTCGGTGGGAGTGCCGGGCGGGGAATAGGGGTGCTGCATCTTGTCGCCGCTGTAGTTGAGGTTGTGCTCATTCCCATGCTCGGCGGCGGCCCAGCTGGTCTTGTTCAGTTTGGGTCGCTTGGGAGGCAGCCAGCCCCCTTTCACATAGTAGGCGCCCAGCAGGGCAGTGAGGCAGGCCAGGGCCCGGCCACGCTGGAAGTCGTTTCCATGCCAGGAGGAAAAACGTCCGGGGTGGATGGTGACATTGGGTGCATTGGCGGCAAGCAGGTCTGCCACCTCCTTGATCTGAGCCGCCGGGATCTCACACTCCTGGGCAGCCTTGTCCAGGGTCCATTCGGCAATGGACTGGGAAAACTTGTCGAACCCGGCAGTATGGTTGGTGACAAATTCCTGGTTATATTTTTTGTTCTTCACCAGATAATTCATGATGGCGAGGAGGTAGGCGGTATCGGTGCCCGGCTTGATCTGCACCCAGATGTCGGACTTGGCCGCCGAGGCGGAATAGCGGGGGTCGGCAACAATCAGTTTGGCGCCGTTCTGGAGTCCCTTGATATAGTTTTTGGTGTGGGAGACATGGATGTTCTCACCAAAATGACAGCCCACCAGGAAGATGACCTTGGCGTTGGCCATATCCACGAACTCTTCCGGGGCCTCGTTGATGCTGGCCATATAAGCGGTGTCGCGGACGCCGCGGCACTGGAAGAAGGAGGCCTCGCTGACATTATGGGTGCCCACGGTGCGCTCAAAATAGTGCATGGGATATTTGGCTGAGGCACCATGGGGAAAGACACAGATGCCCTGGGGGCCATGCTGGTCCACCACGGCCTTGAGCTTGCTGCCGCATTCATCCAGGGCCTCCTGCCAGGAGATCCGTTTCCACACCGGCTCGCCGCGTTTGCCCACGTTTTTTAAGGGGTATTTCAGACGATCCACATCGTAGAGCAGCTTGATACCGGCATTGCCCCGGGCGCAGATGGAGGTGCCGTTATCAATGGATTTAGGGTTGCCCTCCAGTTTTATCAACTGACCGTCGCGCACCCTGCCCACCATCTGGCAGCGCCAGAAGCACATCTCGCACAGCCCGCCCACCACCGTCGTGTCGTGCATGGTGCCCTTTGGTTCCAGAGACGCCTTGGTAACGCCTGTCTCCGCGCAGACGACCTTGGACAGCGGTATGGAGACTGCTGCCAGGGATGCCGTCTGCAGGAATTTACGCCTCGTTACATTGAAAGCCATCTTTTTTTTCCTCCGAAGTAAAAAAATCAATAAGGTTAACAACCATCCGGTAATAGGGATGGCGAGTTTCTTGGCCGACCCGGGGACAAAACTGCTGGTACCAGGGGCGAAAGAGTGTGGTCAGGAATTCTTCCTCTCCGGCCAGGTCATTGTCCCGGGCCAGAAGGGAAAGAAATTCGAGTTCGTGGATCAGATGGTCAGGCAGGTCCGCGTCTTTTTCCATGACATAGCCTTTTTCCCGGTAGAAACTCAGGGTCTTCAGGGCGAAGGCGCCCTGCAGGGATTTGTCCATGTACACCGAGGCATAGGGGGGGGCGACCACATGGGGAGCCCCGTTGATAAAGAGACGGGTGTATTCAATCTGCAAGGCTTCCATGGGGTCGGGAGAGTGTTTCAGGGCATCCCGGATTTCCTTGCCTTCCACGGTGGCACCCAGGGTGTCCACCAGACTGAAGAAGGCCTGAAAAAACTCCTCATTCATCCATTGGGGATCGGGATACTGCATGCACCGGGCAAGGAAACCGTAGAAAAAAGAGAGATCCTGAGGGGTGCTTGTTTCTGACATGGGAGGCATTGCCGGCAAAGAAGAGATGGAATGGAGGAGAAAGGGAGAAACAACATGAAAGAAGAGGTATTCTCCAGCCTGTTCTCCACTGCTTACAATCATTTTCAGTGGTCAGGAAAGGTCGAACTGAGGGGTGCGAGCGAAGGAACGGATCACGTTGAAGGGGACCTTTTCCTCAATTCTATATGGGTGCAGACTTAACCCCGCAAACCCGATTTTGTCAAGAGCTTACGGGGCAGGGGGAAGGGGAAGGAAAATGGGTGAGCGGGGGACCAGAAGTGGCGTCTGCCTTTGGCGGCGGCAGGATTATTTTTTCCGCAACAGGCGGGTTGCCTCCCAGGCGGCGCCGATGGCGCCGATGAGCTGTGGTTCCTCGGGGACGATAAATTCGATATTGAGTCTCTCCTCCAGGGCCTTTCTCAGAAAGCGGTTTTTGGCACCGCCTCCGGCGAACATCGCCGGCTGAACCATTCCGGTTCGTTTCAGCATGCCGGCGGCTCGTTCGGCGATGGAATCGTGCACGGCACGGGCCACGTCAGCCCGTTCCGCGCCCCGGTGCAGCAGGGATACCACTTCTGACTCGGCAAATACGGTGCACATGGATGATATTTTGATCGCATCTCCGGTGGCTCCAAAGGGGGATTCGACAAACTCATCGAGGGTATAACCCAGGGCCACGGCCATCACTTCGAGGAATTTGCCGGTACCGGCGGCACATTTCTCGTTCATATAGAACTCCTCCACGGCCCCCTTTTCGTCGAGGAGGATGGCCTTGGTGTCCTGGCCGCCGATGTCGAGAATGGAGCGAACCTCCGGGCTCACCAGCCGCGCTCCCCGGGCGTAGGCCTTGATTTCGGTGATGACCTGATCGGCAAACTGGGCGTTGGCCGCGTGTCGCCCGTAGCCGGTGGCCACGATGAGATCGTAGTCGAAGGCGGCGACATGGTTTTTCGCCCGACCAATGGGGTCATAGCCGGAATCCATGAGCTCCTGATGGATCACCGCTCCATCGGCGTCCATGAGGACAAAGCCGATGGAGCGGGACCCGATGTCAATGCCGGCGGCGATCATCCGTTCATCTCGCGACGCTCACGCAGGGTTTCAAAGAAGGCCTCGATCCTGGTTTTGAGCTGCCCCGCGTCTTCCTGAGAATAGTCCGTCTCCAAGCGCATGGCGGCGATGCCTTTTTCTTTCAGACTTTTTTCCACCCGGAAGCCCTCGATGGTGAACGGGTCGCAGGATTGCAGGGCATAATGGATGACCCCGTCCACCCGGTATTCCTTTGACTTGGTCAGGATCTTGTCGATGCGGGGCTGGTTGGGGGTAAAACAGGCGCAGTCGATCTCCAGGCTGCGGCGGCAGATAGCCTCGATCATGCCATCCATATCCTTGTCTGCCATATCGCCCACCAGGTTCTGGAAGGAACGCTCACCGGTACACAACTCGTCAAACACGATGCGGGCACCCGAGGTCTCCACCAGATGGGGAATCTTCCAGTTGGGGATGGCCATGGGGGTGCCGGTGACCATGATCCGCAGATCGTCCTCGATGGTTGCGGGGGAGGCATCGGCATTTCGCTGTTCGAGCTCATCGCAGAGTTCGTTGACCTTGAGAGTGAAGCGATCCACATCGTCGTAAAAGGCAATCTGGTTGATGAGCAGGGCGTCTTTTCCACTGATGGGCGAGGGGCTGGCCTTGCGGGTGGCGGAGAGGCGCTGGAGGGCCTTGCGCCGGGCGTCGATTTTGCGGATGCCTTGGCGCAGGTTTTCTTCGGTGATGGTGTTGCCGGTGAGCTTTTCTACAACGGTGATGAAACGACGGATTTCCCCGGCCCACATGCGGTAGTCCGCCTCGTTCTTCATCTGCGGGGTTTCCATGACGTGCACCGGGATATAGTCGTTCAGTACCTCGAAACTTTTCTTCTTGCCATCACAGGTGGTTTCACCGACCACCAGATCGGCCACCTCAAAATAGGGGCAGACCTTGTCGAGCTTAAAGCCCATAAAGGATTTGATCAGGGCGCAGAGGTTGCGCGGCAGGATCTTTTCCACCTCGTCGCTGGCCCAGTCAATGCCGCCGCACAGGCCCACGCAGATGGCCCCCGCCGCATAAACCACCTCTTCAGGGACAAAGACGCACATGGCGGCCAGCACCTTGCCGCCTTTGGCCTTGTGATCCATCAGTTCCCTGACTCGCAGGCCATGGATCTCGGAGACCACAAAATCGAAATATTCCATTCCCTTGGGCCGGTCTGTCTGGGAAAGATAGATCTCCTTATACAGACCGGGGAGGGCGTTCAGCAAGGCATCGTGGGCAGGCAGATTCAAGCCCAGATCAGTCCACATTTGACGGTAATCACTCATGGTTTCTCTCCAATTTTAGGTTGTTGTTTGCTCTCTGGGGAATAAAATTTTTTGCAGTAAGGTCTTTTCTGCTGTCATGTCTGGAATTGCTCCTACAATAAACGGAGTAAGAGCTAAATATTGTTCTTCCGGGGAAGGTTTTTCAAATGAATAGATTCTGATTAGTCATAATGCTATGAGTATGATATTGCTTGATATCTCTGTTCTCAGCCGTTTGCCAATTTGATCGAAATAGAATGTGTTCATCTTCAGCACTGCGCGGTTTCTCAGCATACTGCTGAGTTGCCGCGCCTGTGCCTTTTTAGCATTTCTGTGATGATTGTAGAGCTCAATGGATCACAAAATTATTTTTGCTTGAAGAGATATTGGTACACAAAGTTTTTGGGTGCATAAAAATCAAGGACTTGTCCTCCAACCTCAGCATAGGGGTAGCCGAAAGTGTTCAACGGAGCTCCTGACTGAGGCGGGTTCAGGACTAAATCACGCCCTTGGGCAATCACAACACGGAATGGATCAACTCCACCCCAGAAAAACTGACGATATTCTTTGGTTTTTGGATCATTTGGTTCCAGCTTTTCGACGAGCATGGCTTTTCTTACATCGGCGGGGTCAACGGTAACCCAGCCGAAGTCAGGAAGAAAAAACTCGGCCCAGCAGTGCTGCCATTCAGTGATGTTTTCTTCTGCTTTTTTGCCCAAACGGATGGAGAAAATCTCCCGTGCCGGAACCCCCGACGCACGACACAGAGCAACATAGACTGATGAAATATCGGTACATTTACCGCCCGGTTTTTGCAGGAGTGCGCAGACATCACCTTTGCCGCAACCAACTGTAGCGGGATCACGATACATGCTTTCCACTGTCCAGTTATAAATTGCTTCCGCTTTAGCTAGAACAGTGGTTTTTCCCTTGGTAATCGTGTCGGCCAGACGCTTAACTTCTCCGTCTATGGGGCCGAGGCTGGTGGGTTTTAAATATTCTGCATAATCAGCAGGATTCCATTTAGGTTCTTTCGTGGGAAATCCGGTCTGTCTGATTTCCTGACGCTCCACAGAAAAGGAAAAGGTCAGTTTGCGGCTTGCGGCATCTTTTGGCCATTCGGCATAGAGAATGGGAGTGCCAAAGGATCGGTCCGTGTAGACACCCGAGGTGGCAAAATCTCCAGAAACCTTGATGTCTGAGATAAGTTGATGGCTGTCGGATACCGGGTAGGGAATCCATAACTTGGCGTCCTGGCCTTGCGGTTGGGCAGACATGTCAACCGTCATTGTCACAGTCCCTGCGGCACTGCTGGCTCCATGGGCCACGTTGGAAGAGATCCCCAATATCAGGGTCATACAAATAAATAACAAGTTTTTCATGCCTCATTACCTCCTTTACGATTAGACAACATTATTGGCTTTGAATTGACTCAAAGGCTTTCACTGAACTACTGCCTAGAGCCTTGTTTCCGCAGCCATCCATCAGATGATTTTCTTGAAAATCATCAATTTGTTTAGCTTGCTTTTTGAATGTTGACGCGAGTGCTGCTGAAGTCCGGAATTCCCGAAATTATATCGACCAGTGGCAGGCCACCAAGATTATCATCCAACCGGGAAAGTTTATTGGGTAAGATGCCGGTTCCAAGGCGCGGATTTCCTTTTAATCCTTTAATGTCGCAAACTGTATTGCCTCCTAAAAACAGCTTTGACGCTTCCTTGATCGGCAGAGAAGAGGCACCTAGCTGGGTATGACCATAGTGAAAGGAGACGGCGACCGAGCCAGGTCGTACAAGAGTACTCAGTTTCACTTTGCCTTGTATCCCCTGGGGATTACTGTGCGAGGTGAGCAGGACCTTGTCGTTATTCTTGATTCCTTGACTGGCACCGTCCTTTGCATGCATAATGACAAAGTTTTCCGGAAAAACCTCCATCGCCCATTGGTGTGAGGTGCTGCGGGATTGGGCATGCAGGTTCATCTTGTAGGTAACCAAGTTGTAGAAATACTTTCGGTCAGTATATTCAAGATTGTTGCCGGCGCTGTCTTCCGGAGCCATATAAGTGGCGCTGCCGGCAAAATAGTTACCGTTCAGATAATTCCTGCTGGTGGCCAGGTCTTCATTGTACAAAACGACTCGTTTAATCCCGTTCAAATGTTTTTCAGCATCAAAGCCGTCTTCGTAACGCAGGGTAAAAACTCCGCCCCGAGCCAGGAGAAAACAACTCTGCCGCCACTGTTTCTCGGTAATCAGAGCCTTGTAGGTGGCCACCGGGTAGTTTTTTTCAACAAAGAGTACTTCCTCGTCATCCGCTTCTTTCACTTTTGCACCTTCCGCTAGATTGGCAATGCCGCGCAGATAGTAGTCTTCACCTTTGAAGAGCGAGAATGACTCACCGTTTTTACCGGGGATGGCGTTGGCTCCGAAGCCGGGAAGCCCGGAGGTCACTGCCAGATCAATTAAAAATGTTTCCAGGCAGAAGGAACGATTATCCTTGGTGTAGGCGGTTCGAGGATTTATGGCCGGTGTTCTTACCGCAGTGAACTTCATTGCCGGGGCATGGGGGGTGAGGAAAGCGTAATGTCCCTCCAGATAGGTGATGTCAGGAACAATGTAGTCGGCATATAAGTTCGATTCGTTGATCCCGGTATCAATGGAGACATGTAAGGGAACCTTTTGATCATCCTTGAGGGTCTGTGCAAAGCGTTGCCCACCTGGAATGGAGTACACCGGGTTGAAAAAATAGGTGAAAAGGATCTTGCAGGGATAAGGATACATCTGGTCAATGCCACTCAGGGTTTCAACGCAGAGTCCTCCTGCACTGAAAGGAAACCAGGGACGTTTGGCGGGATAGCCGGTTCCACCGCCAGCCTTTTTCTGTTTGTACTCACTACTGGATTCATACGAAGATTTTTCCCGGGAGAGCATTACCCCTTTTGGTTTGATTTGACCGGGAAAGGTCTTAAGATCATAGCTGCCGGTATTCCACGGGGCTGCTGCACCACCACCCTTGAGATAGCCGCCTTTGCGGTCAACACTGCCGATCAGGGCGTTTAATACGGCCACTGCATAGGCTGCCGGGACGCCGCTTGCGTAGTTGCCGGCGCCGTGGTATTGGCAGACCGCAGCCTTGGTGCCGTGGGAGGTGAATTCCCGAGCAACCTTTTCAATGGATGAACGATCTACGCCAGCCAGGTGTGCATAGTCATCTATGGAATATTTCCAGCTTTCTTCCTTCAGGGCTCGGAAGGCGGTTTTCACCCGGATGGATTTACCTGCCATGTCCATGACTGCCGTCTCACGGTCCAGCTGCCCTGCATCAAGACTGTCAAAGGCAACCGGTTGCGAATCTGTGTTCAGGGCAACATAGGCCTTGGCGGCATCGTCAGTTAAGGAAGGGTTAAGGTCGGACATGCGGAGAAAACGTCGAAAGTTTTTGTGTCCGGGTTCAGTAATAATAAGATGGCTGGCATTGCTGTAAGAGCCATGTCCCAGATTTTCAGCTGCCTTGGGATTTGCGGCGGTCAAATAGGCACGATTAAAATGGTTGTTGTCGATGATCCAGCGCACAAGGCCCATCGCAAAGGCTCCGTCCTGCCCTGGTTTGACAGGTATCCAGTTATCGGCATGGACAGAGGCGTTTGTGGCCCTCGGGTCTATAATGGTGAATTTGACTTTTTCAGAGGAGGCCCGGTTGGCGATTATGGCTCCGTAGGTGTTGATCCCCGGTTGCAGCGCTTCATAAATATTTGCGCCGAAGACAAGGATATATTCTGCATTTAAGGGGTCGGCCTTGAATTCAACTTCTTTTTTTTCGGAAAGGGCGAAATTCCCCATGCGAAAGCCAAGCCCGCAGATATCCGTATGGGCCACCCGGTTCACAGAACCCATGGCCTCCTTGACAAAGCGATCGGTAAACTCTTTACGGCCACTCTGGTCCCGCCCCGCCATAAAGACGAATCCGTTGCGTACCGAGCCAAGTTCGGCAGCCTTTTCATCAATGGCTGTGTCTTTGTTCAAATCCTTGATGCCGGGGACATGACGAGTTTCTCCCAGATGGGTAAAGAGCTGGCCCCCTTCGCTTATTTCCTGGATTAGAACATCCCAGTCAATGGGCTCAAATTTTCCGCTGCCACGGGCTCCGGATCGTTTCATGGGCCGGATAATCCGATAGGGGTTTGCAACATAGTTAGCTGCGTCATGGGCTTTGCCGCACACCGAGGCGGGGATTTGCAGGCTGTTTTTGAGGGGGGTGTCGTAGGCAATAGGATTCAACCTGGTATTGTAAGGATGGTAGGGATTTCCGGAGACTGTGGCCAGGTTTCCATCTTTAACTACCATTTGAATACCGCAACGGGCATTGCATCCAAGGCAGGCTGAATTGACAATCCGTACATCGGGGTCGGCGGAAGTGGCTGACGTGGCCATAACCTCACGAGGATCAAGGCGATGATTGGCTGCTTCGGCGTAATGGGCTGTTGTTGCTGCCGTTGCAAGGGTGATGGAGGCACATTTCAGGAAAGTCCGGCGCGTGAGTGCTTCTTGCGGAGACACAGGCAAGGCGTCTGGGGATTTTTTCATTGGATGCCTCCATTTTTCATATTTCGCAGACAATGTCATTTACTTAAGAACCAAAAACAATTTAACATATTGTAATTACAACAT
>JACDZF010000069.1 GCA_013426795.1 Desulfocapsa sp.
TCCATTCTTTTTTCTGCTCATTTTTTGATCGAAGTACGCTTAATCCTGAAGAACCATTTTTATATTTTACCCACTGATCCGATATTGGAACTCGACATTGACGAAAAAAGTGATGTCGCAACACCATTGCAAAAAACCCTGCTAGGTTTCTCCAACACAATGCTCCCGGATCGGTTGCAACCCGCAATATTGACATGTTTTCGTGACCATCGCCGGGATGGCAATATTGATGAATTGATTGGACCTGGGGAGTTTTTCACTCCTGAAGAATTCTCTGAAGCTGACCACAATTTTGTTGGGAGATTCAATGAGTACGGTCAATTCTCTGGCAAACTGAGTCTTTATCGCCAAGAAGCGGTCGACTATCAGGTGGCATGGCCGGAGGCTCACGGAGTTAAAACGGATTGTGGCCCATTTGAAATTCGCTTGGCCTACGTTCAGGGCGATCCGAAGGAAAGTAGATTGTCGCCTGAAGAGTGGGCCCGAATGACGGGGAAATTAAATCTCATCGGGGGGCTTTATATATACAAAGACGGCATTCGGATACTCCCCTATGGGAACTCTGATTTTGATTTTCTCAATATAGAAATCCGGCGGGCCAAGGCACACAAAGACTGGTTTTTCACCTATCGACGAATGCTCGGAGCCGTTGAGGTCAATCATGTTGACAATCCACAACTTATAGAAAAAGCTGGGCGTGAGGGGTTCAGAACCAATAAAGCATACCGGCAGATTAAAGCGATTCTTGAAAACTTTTTTCAGCAGTTGGCCAAAGATTTTTTCAGAAAAGATTCCGTATACGGGGAAGAATATCGTGCCATTAAGGCGCAGTATGTAAGAGATGCTGAACTTCTGAAAAAGAGGGAGTTAAGACTGCGAGATCGGAAAAAAATATTTGCCGGGACCTTAGATCAATTTTTCCAAAACCTGGAAGAGGGTACCCCAAGTTCTAAGGCGAATGAAATTCTTGAAAAAACTCGACGGAGCGCTGAAGGCATCCGTGCTATTGAAATCCCTGAAGTAGCCGCTAGGGATTTGCTCACGATGGAATCGGATCTCCGCAAGGAAATTTCCCGTTTGCGTGGGGAATATCAAATTTCCAAAGCCAGGGGGATTGGGCTGACGAAAAAGCAGATTAGTGATTGGGATTCCTACCTGAAAAATCAGGAAAAACTTGAGAATGAGGTTTTCGCTCCCCTTGAGTATGAAGTTGAAAAAGTCATTAATGATTTGGCCGCCGGATCCTCTGTTGCTCTTGACAGGCGGCGGCGCATCGGTCAAGCATTGACCGATGTAAGTACCACCAGAAAAAAAGAAATTGCCAGCCTGAGCCGAAAGGCTAAAGAAGAAGCGAGTCAATTATCGCAAAAAGTTATCGAACAGGCACAGCAACGTCTGGCAACCATCGATGCGACGATTACCGCTATTTATGCGGAATTCTCTCAGTCTGCAACGTCGGCACTTTCCGACGTTGAACTTGTTGAACTCCAAAAGCGGTTTTTGGATCGGATCTCAGAAACCGCCACTGTTGAGTCGGAAGCGCTTGCAAGTATCCTTCATCAAATCCACGCCCTTGCGGAAGCAATTAAGAATAACGAGTCATATGAGGATGAAACCGCGGCACTGGAAAGTACTCTGAAAAGTAAGATCGAGGAGTTGGATACTTATTCCGACTTGGCTCAGGTCGGTACAGCCGTGGGCATCGTTCATCACGAGCTGGAAGGCGTGATTAAGGGTGTAAGGGAAAACTTTCGTAGGCTTCAGCCTTGGGCCAAGGCAAACAAAAAACTGAATGATATTTACTCAGGCCTAAAGGACAGTTTCGACCATCTGGACAGTTACCTGAAGCTGTTCACCCCGCTTAGTCGGCGTTTGAATCGTGAGCGGGTCGAAATCAGCGGTGAACATATCTCGAAGTACCTTCTGGATATTTTTGACAGCAGGCTGCGTCGCCATCGGATCAATTTTGTTTTGGACGACAGTTTCAAGGGCAAGGTGGTGAAGGGGTTCCCCTCAACCCTTTTTCCCACCTTCGTCAATCTGGTCGACAACGCAATTTATTGGCTGACAACCAAAAATGAAGGGGAACGAAGTATTTATATCGATGCAGATGATAAAGGGTTTATTGTCCGCAATACCGGCCCCGGCATTAGTATTCGTGATTCGGAACGCATTTTTGAATTCGGAATTTCTAGTAAGCCGGGAGGGCGAGGAATGGGATTGTACATTTCTCGCGAAACTCTCAGAAAAGATGGTTTTGATTTGGTTCTGGAAAATCCAGGTGAACACAAATCGCCGACTTTTCGTATCATCACCGAGAAGGATGATGTGTCTGAGGAGGTCAGCAAGTGACCTACACAGCCGAATATTTTAATCAATTTTGCCACCAGGCGGCCGTTCAGTTCCTTCAAACGGTAGTTGTAATTGATAATGAAGCAATTTTTTGTGAAACACCATGTAGCATGGTTGAGCAAAGAGATATTGCTCAAGGTATTGAGGAACCACCAACCGGGGTTCTTGGTGGCCAGAGAATTCCTGCGCTAGGAAAAACGGATGTAATCGAACCACCTTCCGTGGAATTGGCTGGAGATGAGGGTATAGATACTGAACCACCAGATGAGTTGAGTAAAAACATCTTGAAGGCTGCACCCCTGATCAATGCTTTTGCCGATAACGGTGTTATATGTTCAGTCATTCGCCCTGACCTTAAAGATGAGAAAGTTGTAGATAGAGCTATAGCCGTGGCTTCGGTTGCCGATATTGTTGTCGTTGATTGGGCGCTTGGAAAAAAACAAGGTGAGACTGAAGGCCAAAGGGCTAAGGAAATCATAAAAGGAATTATCGAGAATGACCTGAAAAAGCGCGGGCGCCTCAGATTGATTGCTATCTATACTGCGGAAAATATTCCTGGTAACATTCTTGATGAACTATACAATTATATTCAAGTATTCAAATACTTCAAAGACCACGACGAATTATTAAAGGACTCCAAAAAATTCACCATACAAAATCGATCGTTGAAAATTGCTGTCCTGCTAAAAAAAGCGGCTGGAAATCATGTCCCCAACATAAGGCCAGTTGATTTTGACGAACTTCCCGAGAAACTGCATGAACTGTTCGCTGGACTGAATTGTGGCCTACTCCCGTCGGTAACACTCAGAGCCATTGCCGCGATTCGGGAAGGTACACATCACCTTCTTGCGGTTTTGCACAAAGATTTGGATTCAGCACTGGTTGGGCATCGTACTTTGCTGCCACACCCTGAGGATGCGGAAGGGTTTTGCGAGGACCTTGTCTCCGATGAGATTCGTTCCATTTTAGCTTTAAAGAAAATCGGGAATACTTACGCTGGTGAATCGGCAAATAAACAATGGATTGGGAGCAAAATTGAACAAAAAGAGCCCCTTGAATATAACTCATTTCATTTGACTCGTGCCCACGCCTTTGCATTGGTTGAAAAGGGTGAAGGTGCTCACAAGAAAATATTTAATGAACTGAGAACAGATTGGTTGGCACGGAAGCTTGAAAGTGACCCTGGTTTTAAGGATAAAACAGGAAGCGAGGTCAATATAGAAACTGCAAGGGCAGAAATTTTTGATGTGGGCGATGTCGCATGTAAAAAATATAGAATACCTGATATTGGCGAAAAAATGATCCCTCAAATGCTAAAGGGTAATGAAGTGCAGGGGCAACAAGCAAATCTTGATTTTTCCCGACTATGCTCCTTGAAGAGAGAGGCTTTTGGACTCAGAAGACCGGTTGAGGGTTGGATCCCGCGCCTAACTCTCGGAACCATACTACAGCTTCGCGATAGCGATGGAGATCGGTTTTTCTTGTGCCTGCAACCCAGATGCGACAGTGTAAGACTAGAAAAGGACAAGGTCTGGAATTTCCCTTTTTTAGTTCTGGAAAAAGCCAGCAGCAAGCTTAATATTGTGGCCAAGTGTTTTGATAAAGAAGACAAGCCGACTGATAAAAAGCTGTTTTATGAACCGAAGCCAAGAAACCAAGTTGTGTTTGGGTTCACGAGCATCACAGAGGACGCCATAGAAGCCAGCGAGCAAGGTGGCAAGTTTATATTTCAAGATAAAGAAAACAACAAATTTTTCTGGATAGCAGATTTGAAGGATTCTATGGCCCAGAAAATCGCAGATGAGCTTTCTGCTCGAGTCGGAAGTGTTGGGCTAGACGAATATGAATGGCTTAGGAGAAAAGCCAGGTAACCTGCGATATCCCCTTGGGCCAAGCAAAGACTTGGTTCGTTTCTTTTTCTGCTCAGGAAAATCAGGCAGGGAATAAATTACGGGAGGCATAATACAGAAGTCTAAATCCGGCTTTTTTCAAACAATGCGAAACGCTCTTCTTTCACCGTCTTGACAGGATTTGCAATCCGGGGTCATGCACAGCTAACAACTTGATATTCAACAAAAAAATACCATGACCGCCACAACCATCCTTTCTACCATTATTGCCATCGTTATAGCCGATTATCTTCTGGAAAGGGGGCTCAGCTTCCTCAACTGCCGGAGTATTGTCACGCAGCTGCCTGATGAGGTGAAGGGGATTTACAGCGAGGAGAAGTATCAGCAGTCGCAGGAGTACAAGAGGGCAAACTGCCGGTTTGAGCTGGTCACCTCCAGCCTGAAACTGGTGGTTCTTCTGGCCATGCTCGCGGGTGGCGGCTTTGCCGCCATCGACGGGCTGGCGCGGGGGATGGTGCAGGGGGAATTACTGGTCTCCCTGCTCTTTTTTGGACTGCTTTTTTTTTTGGTTCGGAAATTCTCTTTCTGCCCTTTGCCCTCTATCACACCTTTGTCCTGGAGGAGCGCTTTGGTTTTAACAAGACCACCAAGCTCACCTTTATCAGCGACAAGCTCAAGGGCTGGCTCCTCGCCGTCCTGCTGGGCGGGCCGCTGCTGGCGGCGGTGATCTGGTTTTACCAGGTCACTCAAGGGTACTTCTGGATTTATACCTGGCTGCTGATAAGTGGCTTTATGATCTTTATGGTCATGTTCTACTCGAGTCTCATCGTGCCCCTTTTTAACAAGCAGACACCGCTGGAGCAGGGCGAGCTGCGGGATGCCATCGAGGCCTTCAGCAGTCAGGCCGGTTTTCAGTTGGACAATGTCTTTGTCATTGACGGCTCCCGCCGCTCCACCAAGGCCAATGCCTATTTCGCGGGACTGGGCGCCAAAAAACGCATTGTCCTCTATGATACCCTGATAAAAGACCTGGAGGTGGGGGAACTGGTGGCGGTGCTGGCCCATGAGATCGGCCATTATAAGAAAAAACACGCCAGAAAGGGGATTGCCGTCGCCCTTTGTCAGGCCGGTATCATGCTCTTTATCCTGTCACTGTTTATCGCCAACCCGCTTCTGTCCGTGGCCCTCGGCGCCCATATCCACAGCTTCCATCTGGCCCTGATCAGTTTCGCGCTGCTTTATTCACCGCTGTCCACAGTTATGGGCCTGGCCATGAACAGCCTCTCCCGCAGGAACGAGTATGAGGCAGACCGTTTTGCCGCCCGCCACTCGAGCGCCACGGCCCTGGGATCAGCCCTGAAAAAACTTTCGGTCAACAATCTCAGCAATCTCACCCCGCACCCGGCCTATGTGTTTTTCAACTACTCCCATCCCCCCCTCCTGCAGAGGCTGCGAGCCATGGCCACGATCTGAGGAGGCAACTTGCTGCTTGAGTTGGAGAGAGAACACTATCCCTCCAGTCTCAAGCAGGAGTTCTGATCCTGACGGCAATAAATCGTGGCGGCAATGAGCATGGCCAAGGGTGAGCGCTTACCAGCCTTTGGTGCCCATGATATTTTTGATCATTTCCTCGTTTTTCTTCTCAAAGAAGACCAGCTTTTTGGCATGGGCGGAGTGGATTCGCTCGGTCAGGGTGTTGATGTCCGCCGGTTTTTCGAGTAGATCCAGCGCGCCAAGCTTCATCGCCTCAACGCCGTCTTTGAGGGTGGCATGACCGGTAAGCAGAATGACTTCAAGATCCGGATTTTTCTCCTTTAAAATCTTAAGGGCCTCCATACCATCCATTTCCGGCATTCGCAGATCAAGAATGACGGCATCAAAGGTGCCGGCAGCCGCTTTTTCCAGACCTTCCTTGGCCGAAGAGGCGGTGGATACGTTCATGTCTCGGGCTTCCATTCGTTCGGCCATAATGTTGAGGAAATCCTGTTCATCATCAATGAGTAATATTTTTTCTGACATGGCGTTCTCCTTTATTGAAGGTTTGGTTGTTTATCTGTCTGAAAGTCAAATTCAGCTCAGGTGGATAATGAGTGCCTTGTGTGCTGTATCGACAGCAAGATGAGCGTTCGAAGCGGATAAGAGATCTTTGCAACCTGCCGGCAATTTGTCGGAGAAGTCCTCGCTGAGCCCATCGATGCCGGTTATTCGCAGGCTGGTGCCGGAATCGCTCTGTTCAGGAGCCAGGGTCAGGGAAAGAGCTTCCGAGGTGTTCTCCAAAGCATATTCAAGCCCCAACCAGATAAGGTTTTCAAGAAGAAAGGGATTGGCGTCAATCACCACCGGTGCGTGGGGAGGAATGATCTGTAGGGTAATTTTCCGCATGGCGGCCAGGCGTCCTGCCAGATTGCAAACCAGTTCCGTGGTGTTGCAGAGATCAACGGGCGCGGCAAACTGGTCCACACTGTGGGCAAACTGATTCATGTTTTTTATGATGCCATCGGCCCGACGGATTTGTTTGCTGAACTGCAGGCAGGCCCTGTTCAGACGTTCCGGATCTATTGCTGCACCACGCTGGGCGGCAAAGGACAGGTCCTCAAGGAGTCCGGCATTTTCATTGATTATCGCCAGGACATTTTTAATTTCATGGCTGATGGAGGCACTGACCTTGCCAAAAAAACGTAACCCGCATTCACCGATGGGACCGTACTGACTGCTTGTGTCAGGATTATTCATGGGTATCGACCGCCTCGTTGATCTTGCTGATAAGTATTGAAATATTGACGGGTTTGACGAGATAATGGGTTGCCTGCTGCGAACCAGCGACATAATCTTCCTCCGAGCCATGGCCGGTCAGAAAGATATACTTCATATTCGGACGGATCTGTTCCAGCATGTATTTCAGCTCCAGACCGCTGGTGCCAGGCATTTTCATATCCAAAACGACCAGATCATAGCGGTTTTTTTCGGCAAGATCCAGTGCGTCCACCGCCTTGGTTGCGTAATCCACTTCAAAACCGCGGATGACGAGTCTTTCCGCGAGAGTTGTGACAAATTCGTTTTCGTCATCCACTAAGAGTAAACGCATTGCTTATTTCTCCGTTTTCTGCTGGGGAGGGTTGATCGGCAGGGTAATAAAAAAGCTGGTTCCTTCGCCAAGTTTGCTTGTAACATTTACTTTCCCTCCAAGTTCCATGGCTAATCCGTAGGTGATGGAAAGACCGAGCCCGGTGCCTCCCTGTCGAGTTTTGGTGGAAAAGAACGGCTCGAAAATCTTGCCCATATCGCCTTCGGATATGCCGCAACCATTATCAGTGATGGTGGCGACAATCGTATTGTCATCGCTATGATGCCGAATGACGATGTTGAGGCGTCCGGCTGTTTTCATGGCAGAGAAGGCATTGTTGATGATATTTAAAAAGATCTGCTGGAGTTTACCCCGATCACTTTTGAATTCCGGAATATCGTCGGCAAAATCAGTGGTAATAACTATGTCGCGATATTCCGCCTCCTTGTGAAGAAAGCCGAGAACATCATGGATTACATTCGGCAGATTAATTGTCTCAAAGGTACTGTCCATGTGCCGGGCAAAGCCGAGCAAACGTTTGGTTATGGTCCCGCATCGCTCCACCGAACTGAGTACTGAATCAATCAATTCAATCACCCTCGGGTTTTGTCCAGGGGTTTCTGAGTAGCTAAGGATATCTTTAATCAGGCCGGCTTTTTCGTTAATAATGGCCAGAGGATTATTGATTTCATGGGCGACTCCTGCCGACAGCCTGCCGATGGAGGCGAGTTTGTTGGAGTACTCCATTTTGTGGACTGAACTGAGCCGACGCTGATCAAGAAGATACATGTTGTTCACCATGTTGGTCACGATCCCGAAAATGACCAGCAGGATTAACGAGATGCTGATTACCAGAAACCCGATGAGCTTGATGCGGGTGGCTCGCCAGGGTTTCATCAGCTCATCTTTTTGTTTGACGATAATAAGAATGTATGGAGATTCGGGAATGAAAGCGGAGCAGATAATCACTTCGTTGCCGGCCTTATCGATCTCTTCCCGAATTTCGGTGTTGATTGAGTACGTTGGTACGGCAAAGGGAAATTGTTCAAATAAATTGCCATGATAGAGCGTCGGCGTTTGAATAATTCCGCTCTTGTTGATAAGGAAGGCGTCGCCCCGTCCATTCAGATGCAAGTTACCCAGGAAGTCATCGAAGCGAGCGGAATCAATGGCAGTTCTCAAGATAAAGAATGAACCATCGGGCATCACGTATTTTGCCGCAAGAATAAGATGGGGAACATTGCGAAAACCGACGAACACCTCGCTTATGGAAAAATTTTTATCTTTTACTTGCTGGAACCATGCCTGGTTGCTGTAGTCCTTTCCTTCAAGCTGATACGGGCCCACATAATTGAGCTGCACACCGTTCTGGTCGATGAGGCCAAGGTCCACGAATCCATTAAAACTGGCCATGAGATTCTGCAGAATACCCTTCAGCTTTTCCGGGTCCTTGAGTTCTTCGATGCTGTTATCACGCACTATAAAGGAGAGGGCGGAGAGTCGCTCACTGAGAAAGAATGATATGGAGCGCCTGGCGTTAGACCCAACCTGCTGGGTACGGAGCAGGTTTTCCGACTGAATCGAATTCTGCGTGAACTTGTAATCGATGATCGTAATAAAAATGAGAGGACATAAGCTCACCAGCAAGGCTATGAGTATGGCCTTTTTCCAGATACTGCGGAAATTAAAGCTGTGACGGTAAGGTCCGTCCGAAGTTGGAACTGCCTGCAAGAAATCAGGCTTGAACTGGATGAGAATCGACATTTTCCTACCTCGAGGGCGTGACCGGATTCTTTAACTGGGAGTCAAAGAATCCGGTCACCATGAAAATCAACTTTTCCTGCTTTGAACTTTCTCGTTGGCGCTCATCAGAGTCTTGCTGAGTACCTGAATATCAACTGGTTTTTGGAGGAAAGCAAAGGCGCCCAGTTCCATGCAGAGATCTTTGTCTTTTTCCGTGCCGTGGCCGGTGAGGACGATGACTTCGATATCCGGATTTGTTGTCTTGACTTGGCGCAGCACCTCGATGCCGTCAATTCCGGGCATCCGCAGGTCGAGAATCATCACCTCCGGCTCTTCGTCCCTGATCATGCTCAGCGCCGATTCGCCATCATAGGCCACAGCGGAACCCATGTCCCGCATAATAAGGCGTTCCGACAGGGTCTGGACGAAGTCACGCTCGTCGTCAACGAGGAGCACCTTTGATGGCATCTCAAAGTCATATCGCCGGTAAATGTCGTGCTGATAAAAGCCCTCACCGATCTTCGTGGTTACGGAGGTGACTCCTGCCACTTTCTCGACAATGGATTTCAGGTCTTCCTCAAGGCGCGCAAGCATCAGGACATTTTTGTTGATGGTGAGAGTAATGGCCCCCTTGTGGGCATCGACTACAACGTTATGACCTTCCTGGACCAGTTTCACATCGACCTGTGCGGCCAGGAGAAAGTCGGCAAGGGACTCCTCGGAGTGGGCGGTTTTGGCAACCACGTCACTTGCCGCCTTGCTCAGAATAAGTGCTGTTGCATCGGCGACAGAGGTCTTATCCATGGGGATGACAATATCGTAAAGATTTGCGGCCCAGGGGTCTTCACCTTTGTTCAGCATTTTCAGCCAGGCGGAAAGGTCTTCGTCCTGCTGCTTGATTTGTTGCAGGGCATTTTTCTCGGCAATACCTTCGCGGCTCATCGCCTCAGCGATTCTGAATTTCAGCTCGGCTACCAGGCAAACCCTCAGTACATGGCTGATTTTTTCCGGGATAAGGAAACCGACAGGCCCGGGAATCAGAAAATAGTCGTCGCTCATAAGGCTGGCGAGAGCCAAACGGAGATGAGCAACCGACCGCTCCTTTTCGTGGGTGAAACGATTAAAAACCGAGGTTTTAGACGAGAACGCTGCGACGATTTTGCTTTCCGCCATTCCGGACGTCGTCACTGCCTTTGAAATTATGTCATCAATGGCAAGGGGTCGATATTGGGACGAATTTGCCAACTCCTGAATGACCGATGATTTGTTGCTGAAGGCTGCACCGACGATTGTTATAACAGACATGGACAAGTCTCCTTTATGGCGTCATTATTTGGATATATAGCAAACATTGGTAAGCGGACATTGATCTTCCGGTGAATTTCTGTGGGAATTTTCGTGGACCGCGCAGACCGCTTTTTCCATGGTCGAATAGATATGGTTCCGTCCGATTTTCTCAATAAGATGGGTTCGTTCCAATACCGCCATGACCGATTCGTTGACGCCACTAAAAGAGATGTCCAGTCCGGCACTTCGCACAGTTGACACCACTAATGATAACACTTCTTCACCGGAAGCATCTATATCATTCATACCGTCGGCGACAATAATAATATGCTTAAGGCTTTTTTTGTTTCGTATTCGATCGGTGATCTGATCTTCGAGAAAACTCGCGTTGGCAAAAAAGAGTGGTCCCTCAAAGCGAATCATGTCGATATACTGACATTCTTTCAGGCCATGTGCCACGGAATTTTTCAGGGACTCATCTGCATGCCTGGATAGGGTTGAGACATTGGGACGCATGCTTTTATAGAGAAACACCGCGAGCGACAGGGCAACCCCTATCATGATACCCTTGTCGAGATGGGGGGCAAAAGCAAGGGTCAAAAGAAAAGAGATGATGGAGATAATCCCGTCATATTTCTGCGCCCGCCAGGCATGGATAAAGCCTGATGCGTTAATGAGGCCAATGACCGCCATCATAATGACAGCAGCAAGGACAGATTGCGGCAAATGATAGAGAAGCGGGGTGAAAAACAGCAGAACCAGGCCGACGGTAAGGCTGGTAAAGAGGCTGGAGAAACCACTGACAGCGCCAGCCTGAAGATTCACCGCCGACCGCGAAAATGATCCTGAAGAAGGATAGGCACTGGTGAAGGAGCCGATGATGTTTGATAAACCCTGGCCAATAAGCTCCTGGTTCGGGTCAAGGCGCTGACCGGTTTTTGCGGCCATGGCCTTGGCAATGGAGATTGCCTCCATAAAACCAAGCAAGGATATGATGATCGCGCTTCCCAGCAGGTGGGATATCGCACGCATATCAAGGGGCGGCATGGAAACAGATGGCAGCCCCTTGGGAATCTCGCCGACCACCGCGCCGCCACCCATCACGATTATTTCTTCCATTTTGAGGGGCTTATTGCCAATTTTGATGCGCCAGGTCCGACCATCGGTGGCGAGTCCTTGGGGAAGATCCTCAACCAGATATAAGTCCATCCTGCCTTTTTCCAGGACCACTCCCCGGAGGAGGATGTTCCGTATTTGCTTTCGATACTCCGCGGCTTTTTGGTTGAGATCAGCAATGCCAAGCTGGATGATTTGAACCTCCTGGTCGGCCTGGAGAATCGCCAGATTGTCGTGGGATTTTCGTGTTTCATCGAGAACCTTATTGGCTTCAGTCAGTTTCTTTTCCATATCTGGTTTGGCCTTGACAGCTTTATTAAAGGAAGCAAGCAATTCCACAACCTTATCGGACTTGAAACTGGCACTGTTCACCTTGACATCATTCTGGAAATTGATCCCCCATGAAATGAACGTGGCCAGTGCAACCGCAACCAGTACATTGGGAACTTTCGGAGCAAATTTTTTCAAGACGAACATCAGGATAAAGGCGCTCACACCGATGATCAATGTGGGCCAATGGGTGTAATGGATGGCACTCTTGACCACCTCAATGATGGTTTGATAATGGTGATCTTTGCCGTCGACATAGACCCCGAACATTTTTTCAAGTTGGGATGTGGCGATGATAATCGCCCCGGCGTTGGTGAAACCATTGACCACGGGATGGGAAAGAAAGTTCACGACAAGTCCCAGGCGGAAAACACCGAGGAGGAACTGGAAGGTGCCGACTATGAGGGAGAGGAGCAGGGCGTAAGCGATATATCCCTCACTTCCAGCGGTGGCGAGAGGGGCAAGTGATGCTGCGGTCATCAGCGAGACAACCGCCACCGGACCGGTGGCCAACTGGCGGCTGGAACCGAACAGGGCGGCGATCATCGGCGGAAGGAAAGCCGCGTACAGTCCGTAATAGGACGGCATGCCGGCCAGTTGAGCATAGGCCATGGACTGTGGAATCAAGACCAGGGCAACCGTTAATCCGGCGATGAAATCCTGCCGGAAACTCGTGCTGTTATACCCCTTTACCCAACCTAAAAATGGAAAGATTTTTGTTAGCATGCACTTCACCTATTCGTTTCTGGCTTGCACCATGTTTCGGCAGGACGTCAAGAGTTCGCTATACAGCGTTCCTGCATTATATAAGTTATTATCATCGAGTTGGATGATTCCGTCGACCATGGCGAAGATAATCAAGGCGGTTTTATTCGTTGACAACGATCGTATCGAACCATCCTGTTGACCTATTGTTAAGGGTTTTTCAAAAATCTCGACCAGACAGCTGTAAATATCGACAAGGTACCTGCGGCAAACCGGATTGGCCACGGCAAGCTCATGGGTGTAGTGGTGGCGGAGCAGGAGAA
The DNA here is from genome assembly GCA_013426795.1 of Desulfocapsa sp. GTDB lineage: Bacteria > Desulfobacterota > Desulfobulbia > Desulfobulbales > Desulfocapsaceae > UBA2270. The sequence continues at coordinate 12,771 of JACDZF010000069.1, forward strand.
ACCACTCCTTTTTTTCTTCCGAAAGATGGAGGTGAAAGGAAACGGCGCCAAGCAGCATATCCAGCCCTAAGGGGAAGTGTTCTTCCTGGAAAAATGAGGTGAATGCTTCCAGTAACCCTGTTTTCAGATTTTCAAGGACGGAGATAAAAAGCTCTTCCTTTGTTTTGAAGTGATAGAAGATAGTTGCGCCGACGACACCAGTGAGGCTTGCCACCTCGGTCATTGAGGTATTGGTGAAGCCTTTTGTGGCAAATAGAATCGTGGCAGTGTCTATGATTGCTGATTTTTTTGATTTCTTTGCCATCTGTGCTTCGCCTGTTGGGTTTGCCTTGCTAAACTGACTGTCTAGTCAGTTAGTATAATATTGAAAAGAAACAGTCAAGGGGAAAAAAGGTGCCAGCCAATGAATATTGAGAAGCCTGAAAACGATCTTATCGTTTTGGCAGGAACTGTCGGATTGCTTCACGCCAATGGGAGATATGTTTTTAAGAGCTGTCTCGATTTCACCAACTCCCTGTATTGCCGTCGGGAATTGCCGATGGAAACCTTTATCAATCAGCAACCTCCAAAAGCATTGGATTCCCCCTGATATGCATGACAGTGTCAAGGGGCACATAGGGCATACCTGCTGTACCGCAACCTCACAACATCGCAAGCATCAGGCCTGAGGCCCACCTGAAATAAGACCGCAACATTCTCCATTGGTCCAAAAAACTCAAAAAGTGAAGCTTGACAAAGCAGGGTGATCAGCATAAGGTTCCGACTTTTGTTTCTTCTCTGAGTTTCCCGATTATTTTTGCGGGAATTGTTTCAAGAATCATCGATAAAAATGGTATGGCTGATCAGTGCCTTACAGATTCTATTCTTGTTTTTTTGCAAGAATAGAATCTGTAAGGCACTGATCCCGTTCATCGGGGTTGGCCTTACCCCTATGCGAGATACATATTGAGGTTCTTGCAAAATTACCACACCGTCATTCCCGAGTGTTTTTATCGGGAATCCAGTTTCGTAAATTCAGCGTGTTATGGATTCCCGCCTGCGCGGGAATGACGGCTCGTGGACATAAATCCTCATTTTGCAAGAGGCTCTATTGAAAGGGAAATATGGTTCAGTTACGTTTTGATAAGTCAGAAAGTGGCCTGCT
>JACDZF010000355.1 GCA_013426795.1 Desulfocapsa sp.
TGTCAAGAACTTTTTTTAAAAAATACAAAATAAATTCAGCTGAATAGTTACAGATCGTTGAAGATGGGTACACCTACACTAAGGAATTTTATTCTTCAGGTGTCGTCCCGCGAACTTCGGCCATTGGTCTGAACATTCTAAAAAAGGCGCTTCACGTTGCCGACGTCGAAACAGAAGGGCTACAGTGGCTGTTGTCATATCGCGGTGAAGATTAATTTTACTCTGACACCTTTTATCTACAACGGCTTTGACGCATAGAAATGTAATCGGGAGGGCTTTTCTCAGGTCTCCTATTGACATCGCTACCAAAAAAGTGTCTATTTTTACTTGACTACCTAACTCGAACCACCCGGCGCGGTGCGACCCGACCGCGTGCTGGTAGACTACGACGTGATAGACCCGAGGACCGGCAAGGTCGTTTTTACCCGCGTGCATGATATCTCCAACGCGGCTGGCGAGGTCTTCAAGCGTATGCCGAAATCCCAGATACCCAAGTTTTGAGCCGAGGGCGATATGACTGATGCAGACGAATTGGTGGGTCTGGTGTGCAATGCGATTCTCGCTTCCGACAAATTGGTCGGTTTGGACTGGGAGAGCCTCAGCATCGTGTTCGATCTGGGTGTCGGCTCAGTCTCCAACTGCGGCTTTGCATATCTGACCGATGAAGTGGTCCCAGTGGCCGCGACCGGAAGCGTGGTCGGCGATTACGTGCGGGCCTTGCGTGACGCCCTCAAACAGCCCGACCAGCCCGGATTTGCGGAGATGCTGGTACAGATCCGTCGTCGCGATGGCCGGCTGCATGTCGATTTCGAGTACGACAATCCGAAGCGCTGGCGCATCGGACCCGCCAGCTTCGTGCAGATGCGTGAAACGCTACGGCCGGTATTTCCGGACCAGTAGGGGCCTTGATCATCGTTCTGGCCAGCTGCGGTGCCGGCCGGCGGAGTCCAAGGCTTCAGCCTTGGACTCCAAATGCGCAGCGCTGGCCGGAATGATCAAGGCCCGCGCTGCGCCGATCCGGAGCGGGCACTTGTCGATGGTTGACGACGATGGCTAAGGCGAGTTCCGGCAATCGCCTAAACCGTGACATCCTGACGCGCGGCCGCCGCGCTCGCCATGGCCATGGCCGTCATATTCAGCATCCGGCGCACTGTGGTCGCGGGGGTGAGGATATAGGCCGTGGCCGCCGAGCCCTTGAGAGTGGAGTCGGCCAGATAGTGGGATAAAAGGGGTCGGAGTAAATTTAACTCCTCAAAGGCCAGATCTCCCCCGCCTTTATCATCGGCCTGATCGCCGTGATTCTGGTATCTTCCATCCCCTTTTTCTACAACCGCTACAAGAAGAAAAAGGTTCCTCGCTGTTTCGAGTGGGTAAATAAATCTGGCTCCTCGCTGTTTCAAGTGGGTAAGCCAAATTTAAGATTTCCACCGATGAGG
>JACDZF010000070.1 GCA_013426795.1 Desulfocapsa sp.
GCCAGCATTCATGGTAAGTACTGCATCAACTTTGGATGCTGAATAGTTACAAAGATCAAAGAGAAAATTTCACCAAACTTACAAGCCGACTCTTTAAGTTAATGACATTGAGATCTCAATGTATTCTGTGATATCTCAAATTGCCTGTTCTCTCGTTTCGTTGGAACAGTGGAAAACAAGCTCGTTTTTCAGCGTTCCCCAATAGCTTTCCATGGGCGCATTGTCGTTGCAGTTACCCTTCCAACTCCTTGATGCCTTCATTCTGAACTGCTTCAACAGCTTCCAGTAACTCAGTGCGACCAGTCATTATTCTTGAATTCCTCATGATCAGGTTTTGGTGGTTTTTCTTCCAGTAATCGTTGGTTTAACCATTGCAGTATTTTGGGAAACTCATCTTTCAGCTCAGCCAGTGCCTTTCCTCGATGGCTGACCTTATTCTTCTCCTCCATGGAGCATTCCGCGAAGGTTTTCTTTAAGTCTGCAAAATAAAAGATGGGATCATAACCAAACCCACTTTTACCACATCGTTCTTCCAGAAGAACGCCTTCACAACTCCCTTCATAGGTTAGCGCAGGTCCAGAGGGAACGGCGATAGAGAGAACACATTGAAAAACAGCTTTTCGGTTTTTCACTCCTTTCATGTCATGGAGCAGTTTTTCTACATTGTCTTCATCCGTCGCTTCCTCCCCGGCATACCTGGCAGAATAAACACCTGGTGCTCCATTTAAGGCCTCAACAACAAGACCTGAATCATCGGCTATTGCGGGTAATCCAAGTATTTTAGCGGTATGGAGGGCTTTTTTATATGCATTGTCATCAAAAGTTTCACCATCCTCAATCGCTTCCGGAAGGGTGCCAAAGTCGGAAAGTGCTCGAATTTCGATGGGAAAATCTTTGAGAATTTCTTGAAATTCGAGGATTTTATTTTTATTTCTGGTGGCCAGGACGATTATGGTAACCATTGGAGTTTCTTTTATTAAGGTTTTTTGGTTGTTTGCTTTATCTTGGAAAAAGCCTTGTCGTAACGCTCTTGTTCACTGTAAATACATCCACAATAAGCTTGCCTGTATAGATTCATTTCCAGAGCCTTTTCAATTCCTTCTTGCCATCCACTGCGAAAATCCTGATAGTAAAATCCAATTTGATATTTTTCACCAATTTCTTCACCCATTTTTCTTATATGTTCGTGGTTCTGGTATTTGCTATAAAGCAGCGTGGTTGAAAAGGCATCGGCTCCCCTGGTTTTAGCTTTCCGAGCAACACCTTCCAATCGCATCCTGTAGCAGATGGCACATCTTTCATGTTCATGAAAAACTACATTTCTTAAATATTCGGTAAGTCCATAGTTCGCATCAATTTCTATCTCCAACTGGGTGAGTTGGGAAAATTGCTGGACGCCTTGAATTCGCTGTTTGAATTCACGATATGGATGAATATTCGGGTTGTAAAAGTACCCGGAGATCCTTATTCCATCATTGAGCATTTGTGCCACGGGGTAGATGGCGCAGGGTCCGCAACAGATATGAAGAAGAAGGTTCATTTTTTTGAGATCTTATATTTTTTCGGATCAATATTATACTGGTGAATTTTGTAGTTAATGATCCGTAAACTGGTGTTCAGTGATTCCGCAGTCTTGGTTTGATTGCCATTATGGTGTTTCAGACTTTCAATGATGAGTTCTTTCTCAAAATTTTCCACCGATCCTGCCAGGGAAGGAAGGTTGGTGGATTTGCTCGCGTCTGATACCTGCAATGTTGGCGGCAGGTGAATCCCTTTTATTGATTCATCGTCACAGATAAGAACCGCCCTCTCCATGCAGTTTTGCAATTCTCGAACATTGCCCGGCCAATGATACTGAATCAACATATCAATGGCCTGGGTAGAAATTCGGGTTATCGTTTTCTTGTTTTCTCGTGCGTATTTATCGAGGAAATATTCTGCAAGCAGCAGGATATCCGTTCGTCGTTCCCGTAATGGGGGCATGTATACGGGAAAGACATTCAGTCGATAGTAAAGATCTTCTCGAAAGATTCCTTCTTTGACAGCTCGTTCCAGATCTTTATTGGTGGCCGCAACAAGCCTGACATTGCATTGTATGGTAAGGGTGGAACCTAATCGTTGAAAGTTCCGCTCCTGGACCACATGGAGAAGCTTTATCTGCACGGATGGGCTTATTTCTCCAATTTCGTCCAGGAAAAGAGTTCCCCCTTCTGCTTGTTCAAAACGCCCGACTCTTCGCTCCGTCGCCCCGGTAAAGGCCCCTTTCTCATGACCGAACAACTCGCTTTCCAGCAAAGTTTCTGGTAAGGCGGAGCAGTTTACGACTAAAAAAGGTTTGTTCTTGCGGTGGCTGTTGTAGTGCAAGGATTTTGCCACCAGAGTTTTTCCAGTCCCCGATTCACCGCGAAGGAGGACGGTGGCGTTGGAATCCACGACCCGATGAACCATTTCAAAAACATCCTGCATGCGACTTGAGTTGCCTATGATGTCGTTGATTTGGTTTTTTTCAGACAACTCACGCTTCAATTTTAAATTTTCTAATCGTAATCCTTCCTGCTCGCGGTTTACTATTTGAATTCTTCTGGTGGTTTGGGCTATCAGACCACTGAGGACAGTCAAGAATCTCAGATCCTCGTTTGCTTGACTGAGACCATTTTTATACACTCGATCAACGCTGAGCGATCCTATAACCTGGTGCTCATCTCGAATGGGAACACAGAGAAATGATTTGTTTTGAAAGCTTGTACTTCCCCTGGCCCCGGTCTTATTCAAAAAGAGAGGCTCATCGGCAATGCTGGGTACAATGATCGGTTCTCCTGACGCGACCACTCGTCCAGTTATTCCTTCACCCAGCATATATTTTCCACGTTTTATGTTTTCTGGACTCAGGCCATGCGCCACTTCTATTTCCAATTTCCCGGTGAAGGGTTTTAAGATGGTGATCGTTCCATTTTCCATGGATTTCAGATCAGCAAGGGTCTGCATGATCTGCTCGAGACAATCACTGAGGTTTACCGCTGAAGCGAGGCTTTTGGTTATTTCGTACAGACACGTTAGGTCTTGTAATTCTTTTGAGATATTTTCAGATTCCTGCATAATAGGTGTTTCAGGTGTCCATTGATGTTAACTTGTAAAGATATGTTTCATACCATTGACAATAACACAAAATAGAGTGTTTGCCGATGAGATATTACATATTTGTTTTTTTTTATAATCGGTACCTGGGTGTGAAGCAGCAGCAGATTCTCATCATTGTGATGTATCCTGATGACAATGGACACTGTTCCTTGGTAGAATAAGGGAGCAGTAAAAAAGAACAGCGTTCTCTCCAGGAAGTTTCCCGTCGAAGCAGACCCTCATTCTGGCGGTGCCATGGAGAACTTGCAATAGATTCCTTTGCGATGTCCACCACTCGCATCGAGGCTTTATGGCAAGCCGGCGGAAACAGCATATATCGAAAAAGAAGCCACCGATAAAAAAAACGGCCAACGGAAAGGCCCTAGTGACCCACCCATGAAACCCTTCAATTTTACAAGGAGACTCAAACAATGAAAAAAGAAATGGAAAAGGCCTTTAACAAACAGGTGAATGCCGAGTTGTATTCCAGCTATCTCTATCTGTCCATGGAATCCTATTTTCAATCCATCAGTTTGTCCGGTTTTGCGGCCTGGATGCGGGCCCAGGTTCAGGAAGAGATGTTTCATGGCATCAAAATGTATAATTATATCCACGAGCGCGGGGGGAAGGCAAAGCTGGAGGCCATTGCCAAGCCGGAAGAAAAATGGGAGAGCCCCCTGCTTGCCTTTGAACATATTCTTGCCCATGAGCAGCATGTGACCTCGTTGATCAATAATCTCATCGATGTGGCCCAAGACGTCCGGGATCATGCCGCCAAGGCCTTCCTTGACTGGTTTATCACCGAGCAGGTTGAGGAGGAGGCATCTGCGGGCCAGATTGTTGACAGGCTCCGGCTCATCGGCAATGACTCAAGCGGCCTGTTTTTCCTTGACAGTGAGCTGGGCAAACGGGTTTTTGTCATGCCGGTCAAGCAATAACAAAAACACGGTGATAGGCCGAAGACTGAGGGAAAGGGTTGCCCAATGGGTCACGAGTCCGTTCTGACAGCCCTTCAGTCTTCAGCTTCGGTCCCTTATGAGCAGCAGAGCAATCAAACAGGAGGTGCTGGGTCTTCTTGCCCTTGCTGATCTCGAGCAGATCGGCGATGAAATGTGCAGGTATGCTGAGAAAGACCTGGTGAATCCCCTCTTTTCCGCCCTGTCCCGGCCCGAGGAACTGGTGCGCTGGCACGCCATCAGTCTCTTCGGGCAGGTGGTACCGCGTCTGGCCGATAAGGAGATGGAGGCCGCAAGGATTGTCATGCGGCGGTTTCTCTGGAGTCTCAATGACGAATCCGGCGGTATTGGTTGGGGCGCGCCCGAGGCCATGGCCGAGATCATGCTGCACCATGAAGGCCTGGCTCAGGAGTATCTCCACATGCTGATCTCCTATTTGCGGCCTGATGGCTCCCTTGCCCACCAGGATGGAAACTATATCGAATTGTCGGCCCTGCGGCGGGGCGTGGTGTGGGGAATCGGCAGGCTGGCGGCGGGTCAGGCCAGGGAGCTGGCAACCCGCGGCATCCAGGCTGACCTGTTGCCCTGTCTCCAATCCGAGGATGTGGAGGTGCGGGGTCTTGCAGTTTGGGCCCTCGCCCGTCTCCAGGATGGCGTGGTGGAGATTAACACGGGTTTGAAGGCGGCACTGCTTCCCCTGGCTGCCGATACCGGTGTGGTCCGGCTCTATGAACATGGAAAGATCAGGGTTGTCACGGTGGCGGAACTTGCCCTGGTGGCCCTGACCCGTTTGACTCTCCCTTCCGGGACGTGAGGAATTTCTTGTGCATTCTGCTCCCCCCCTTTTATCAGCGGCTGGTTTTTTCCAGTCTGTCATCAGTCCCGCCGCACCGGCAGTGAACATGGCCCGGTTACGGGCGGCCCTGGATCATTCTCCTCCCCGGCCGGGGACGCTCCTGGTCTTGCCGGAGCTGTGGGCCACCGGTTTTGTTTATCCGCAACTGGCCGAACTGGGCCGTCAGACCCCCTGGATTCTGGAACAGCTGAGCGAGCTTGCCGCCCTCCATAATCTGGTCATCGCTGGAACCCTGGTGGAAAGGGTGGAGGAAGAGCGGCGCCCTTTGCTCTACAACACCCTGTTTTTCAGCGACGGGAATGGCCTTGCCGGCCAGATCCGCAAGCAGCATCTTTTTGCCCATTGGCACGAGGATGACTGGCTGAGCCCGGGAGACAGTCCCCGGCCGGTGAACACCCCCTTCGGTCCCATCGGCGGGCTGGTCTGTTATGATCTGCGATTTCCCGAACTTGCCAGGGTCCAGAGTCAGCAGGGAGCCTCTCTGCTGGTGGTTTCAGCGCAATGGCCCCTGACCCGTATTGACCAGTGGCGGACTCTGCTCCAGGCCCGGGCCATCGAGAACCAGACCTTTGTCATTGCCGGCAATGGCTGCGGCGCGAGCAATGACGGCAAGGATCCCACGCTGGGCGGACACTCCATGATCATTGATCCAAGCGGGGCAATCCTCGCGGAGGCGGGGGAGGGTGAACAGTTGCGAACGATATCCCTCGACCTGCCATCGCAGCAGCTCCTGCGCGAGAAATTCAGTACCGTGGCCCCCGCCCATTATGCCTTTGATGACAAAGACAAGATCGTCAGTCTGGCCAAATGCGCGCGGATGATGGAATGCAGGAAAAAGCTGGGACAGCGCATCGTTTTTACCAATGGCTGCTTTGACATCCTCCATGCCGGGCATGTGGAGTATCTGCAGGAGGCGAGAAGGCAGGGTGATTTCCTGGTGGTGGGACTGAACAGTGACCACTCCATCCGCTCAATCAAGGGAGAGAGTCGTCCGATTAATCAGGAACTCCAGCGGGCGCGGGTACTGGCGGCGCTGGGCTGTGTCGATGCCGTGGTTCTTTTCAGCGAGGATACACCGCTGAATTTGATCACCACCCTTCTGCCTCAGGTGCTGGTGAAGGGCGCGGACTGGCCGGAAGAGGCCATTGTCGGGGCAAGGGAAGTCAAGGAAAACGGCGGCAAGGTGGTGCGCATCGTCTTTACCACCGAGACCTCCACCACCGGAATCATTGGAAAAATCCGGAACCAGAACTGACCCTCCCCCATCCCTTGCTGGGGTCCCGTGACTTCATCGCTATCCCCGCTATCCCCGTCCCCTAAACAGTTTTGGAAAAAGCCTGCCTCCTCCTTGATTGCTCCCCTGACTTCAGTGCAGGGAGCAGGAAATACAGGGGTCATGGGCGCGTACCAGCATCTCCGTGAGCAGCTCAATCTCTGTATCGCTTTTGCCCCGGGCACCACAAAAATGGGCCAGCTCCTCAATATCATAGCAGATATTGGCATGATTCTGACTGGTGGGGATCACGCAGTCGGCCTTGACGATCCTGCCCGCCGGGTCAAACTGAAAACAGTGGTACAAAATCCCCCGGGGGGCCTCCACCGCCCCCACCCCCACTCCCTCCCGGGGTGTCACCGGCTGACGGCATCCCTGCCAGGGGACGGCCAGCAGTTCATTGATCAAGTGCATGGGACTCCCGCGTCCATGCTGATCTTTGCCCTTTTTCACGGGACCGACGATCCATTCTGACTGCAGAACCGCAAAAAGACGACGGAGCTCAGATACCGGAAAAACCTTGAGCAGCATATTTTCCCCTCCCTGGATATGTTGGCTTCACAATTCCGCCATCCTGGTCTGGTAACATCCTGACCCGATCCGTACACCGACCTTGCCCGGCCGGACTCCGGCGGGCTTTTTGGTTTACAGGGGCAGGATATGCATCTCCTCATGGATGGGGTGGAGCCCGGCCAGGAGCAGACCTTTGCGGCCATCAATGGACAGCGGATCACCGAAACGTATGACCTGGCTGCCGATCTCACAGTACCCGCCGGCCTCATAGACCTTCAGGTGCTTGCAGCCGACCACACAGGTCTTTTCCAGCCGCACCGCCACCACCGAGGCATGGGAGGTCTGACCGCCGCGTGAGGTGAGCAGCCCTTCGGCCATATCGATCACCTTGATATCCTCGGGCACCGTGTCCTGGCGGATAAGGATCAGCGGCGTTTTGGGGTCGCTTGCCCGCAACTGGAGGATATGCTCTTCCGTGAAAACCGCGCGCCCGGACAGGGCCGAGCCCGAAACCCCGATCCCTTTGCCGAGAAAAGCGGCTTCCAACTCCGGCGTTTCGGCAAAGACGTTAAAATGCTCTTTCTTCTTGATGGTAATCATGTCACGGGTCTGAAGCAAATAGAGCTGCTCCGGATTTGGCCCCTCAAAGGTAAACTCAATCTCCTGCGGATCCCAGCCTTTGTTGTAGACCAGATCCCGCGAAATTGCCAGCAGCCGCTCATAGATCAGGGGAAACCGCTGCTCCAGACTCTCTTCCAGGGAGCGGCCGTCCAGCTCCGCCTGTTCCTCCGAAATGGGCAGACTGACGACCAGGCCGGAGACGATATCCTCGCCCTGATCGCCATAGGCATAGTCGCCCCACAGGGCCACCCGCTGCACCTTGCGATAGGGATGGGAGGTGAACAATACCCCGGAGCCGGCGTTCACATCACGGTTGCCGAAAACCATGGTCTGGACGATGACTGCCGTTCCCCAGGCATCCGAGACGTCCATGATGCGCCGGTAATCCACCGCCTTCACCGTCTGCCAGGAATCAAGCACCATGGCCACCGCGTTCACCAGCTGTAGCCAGGGGTCATCGGGAATCCCCAGCCCCTGGCGCCGCACCCGCCGCTGGTACTCCAGGGCCAGTTCCCGCATCTGCTCGGGGGTAAACTCTCGCTTCAGATTCACCCCGTATCTGGCCTTGGCCCGGTTCATCAGCTCCTGAAAATCCTCCCGCTGCATCCCTGAGGTCATGGCCCAGGACTGGAGAAAACGGCGATAGTTGTCCCAGGCCAGATAGCCCTGGCCATGGGCCCGCACGTATTCCTCGATGATCTCCTCGTTCAAGCCCACATTATGGATGGTGGCCATCATCCCCGGCATCGAGACCGCGGCGCCGCTGCGCACGGACAGGAGCAGGGGCCGGTCCGAGGAACCGAAGATCTGGCCAGTCTGCTGTTCAACCTCATCGAGGGCGGCCCGGATGCGGCGCATAAACTCATCCCGGGCCTTGGCCAGGCCATAGATCACCTCCCGACAGCGAAAGACCTCGGTGGTGATGATAAAGGCCGGGGGAACCGGGATATGATCATCATGGAGGGTGACGAGATTATAGCCCTTATTGCCCAGATGAATCAGGTCATGGGTCTCCGGGGTCGCCCGATGAACGAGCGAGATCGCCTTTTCCGGATTATAGGTCATGAGCAGATCGAGGCGCCGCTGATCAAGGATGTCCTTCTGATTCTCGAGGGTGCCGATGATCCGGGTGATGAAATTATCCAGATGCTGGAGGCCGAAGGTCGAGGCAATCAAATCACGGAGAAAGGACTCGGACAGGCGGTGGACGGTGTTCACCATCTCCTTGTCATCCCACTGCGAACGATACTTGGTGAGCAGGTTGTGCTCGCCGATCTGGGGAATGATGATGGAGAGATTGTTCTGATGGATATTGGTGTAAAAGGAATAAATGATGTCCTTGACCCCTTCCGAAAGGCCGCGGAAGATATCAAGGTACTGGGTGTAGGAAAAGCGCTTGATCCGGAGCGAACTGCGGAGCAGCAGCATGTAGGTGTCAAGACGGCGGGACGATATGCCATCCACCCGCAGGGCCCGCATAAACAGCTCCAGACAGGTGACGATGCGGGTAAAGGTCACCTCGGTGATAAAGGAGAGGTTGACGGTTTCCGGCAGTTTCTCGAGATAGATGTTGGCCAGATTCTCGAGACGGAAGGTCAGTCCCAGGCTGTCAAACTTCCGTTCCGCGTACTTGCCGTAGACCGAAGGGATATCGACGGCAATATGCCGTTTATAATAAATATCCTCGCGGGCCACGAAATGTTCGGGGGAAAGGATGATCTCCTTTAAGCCCTCGAGGGTGCTGAGCAGCGCGGTCAGACACCCCTCGGTATCACACGATTCAAGTTTGCCAAGCAGGGTCTCCATCTCAGGAAAGCCCTCCTGGGCGGCCTGCAGCAGCTCTGAGCGAAGCTCCTGAAAGCCGAGATTATATTTCTGGTGGAGGAGCTTGAACATCTGCACCAGCAGGTCAAAACGCCGTCTTTCCGCCACCGACAGGTCGGTCTGGGCTTCCAGATAGCGCTGCCGCTGCTCCCGGTTCCAGGACAGCAGATCATTCATGCTGTGCAGCTGGAGCTGCTCAAAGATCCGCCGGGCGAGGATATGCTGGTCATCGATGAAGGGGCCGGTGAGGGACACCTCGGCATAGACCTCTTCGGGCAGAAAGGGCAGGAGCAGCTCCTTCTTTTTTGTCTTCCAGAACAAAAAGATGGCCTGGATAAAGCCGACAATGAGATTGGAACTCTCCACATGGCTCTGCTTGCGCAGGAAATGGATGAGCACATCGCGACGTTTGTGGATCTCGTCAAGCTCGGTGGACACCTCACGCAGTTCACCCTCCGCCCCGATCTCGTTAAAAAACACCGGCATCAGCTTGGTGAACTGCTTGGCCAGATTATAGATGGGCCCGATGGGGTGATTGAGCAGCTGGCTGATATCCCGCTGGAAGAGATCGGTATCCTTGACGCAGGTGCCGGTGAGCTTGAGGTTGATGATCAGGGCGGAAAAAAGGGTGGAACACCATTTCGGCTCCTGCATGATCAGGTTGAGCCAGACCCGGATATTGGCCAGATGGGCGGGGTTGGTCAGGGGCTGCCAGTCTTCATCCACCCCCGTGACACCGGCGTACTGGAAACCGAAACGAACCACCTCCCAGAGAAAGGCCTCCACCATGCGGCTCTTGCCCCGGTCAAAGACCTCCCCGCCCAGCACCTGAATACATTGCAGGGAGGTATGGGGAAATTTGCGGACATTGGCCCGCAGCAGCTGAAAGGTGGTGAGGAGAAACTGCTCGATCTCCTCAAAGCTCTGCTGCCGGATGAGCTGCACCAGACTGCGGTTGATCTCGCGCAGGGTCTCTTCATGGATCAGATAGAGCCCCTTGGTGTCCATAATGCGGAAGAGAAAGAGCAGCTTCTGGTTTTCCACAAAACGGTTGTTCGGCGCTCCTCCCTCGGCCGTCGCCTTTCCTTCTCCGGCCTCCTGGCCATCAGCGCGGGCCAGACGAGGGGGAATCTCCTTATAGAGGCGGACGATATCCACATGGGCGGGCAGGCCGAGAATCTCCTTCAGTCCCTTATAGCCGTCGGACTCAATATCAATGGCCGCCAACTGTTCTTTATGGCGGCGCATGACATCATGGGAGATGGCCGCAAAAAGCTGGCCGGAATGAAAGTCCTCACACATCGCCCCGCAACGGCCAAGAAACCAGGGCAGAGGATCATCCTCCTGGAGCCAGTAGTCGTAATTGCGGTCCAGGAGGATGCGCATGAGCCGACAGGCCGGTCGATAATCGAAGGCCGTCGGCGCTGCGGTATCCCCGGTCTGCTCCGGATAAAAGGCAAGAAGACGCTGGGCCAGCTTTTTCATGGGATGCTGGCCCTGGGTAAGCAGCATCATGATCGTCGGATCGCTGGCATCAAAGGATGCCAGACGGTCAAAATACTCATTGAGGGCCGGCCCGAACCGCTCCAGATCAGCGGTGGTAAAGAGGGACAGCAGCTTTTCCACCCAGGCCAGTTGCGCCTCGATAATCTGGATAAGGAGGGTCTCCTTTTTCACCGAATCGCTCAATGCCTGCAAAAAAAGCCCCGTGAGCAGGGTGAAGGCCAGCGGCCCCTGATCGTGGCGCTGATAGTAGCTGCCGTTTTTCAGGCAGAAGCTGCGCAGCTGCGGAATCAGCAGGCCCCAGTTGCGGTAGGGATGGCAGATCTCGTAGAGGAGATGCTCCAGAGTTGAATGGATGCCCTTAAAGCCGGCTACAATATCAAGGAGAACCCGCAGTTCAGGGTCAATGACCACCTCTCCCGCGGTCTCCGCCAGATTGGCCTTCAGGGCATCGGATGTAATCTCTGCTGGTGCTGGTGCTGGAACTGATACGGCTGTTTTTTTTTGCATTGTTTTGTTGCGGTCCGTTATGCCGTGACGGCATCATCCTTCACTGTTATTTTTGGGCAGCGGCCTGTCCCGTCCTCAAATTATAAGGCCTTGTTGGCCTCCATATGGAGGATCAGATCCAGCATCCGGTTGGAATAGCCCCACTCATTATCATACCAGCTCATCACCTTCACCGTGGTGCCGATGACCTTGGTGGACTGTCCGTCGATGATTGATGAACGGGCATCGCCCTTATAGTCAATGGAGACCAGAGGCAGATCGGTATATCCCAGATAGCGGTTGGCGGCCTGTTGCAGGGCCTGATTCACCTCACTCACCGTGGTCGCCCTTTCCACCTCCATCACCACATCCACCAGTGACACATTGGGCGTAGGCACCCGCACCGCCAGGCCGTCAAACTTGCCCTTCAGGGCTGGAATAACGAGGGCCACGGCCGCCGCCGCGCCGGTCTTGGTGGGGATCATGGAAAGCCCGGCGGCCCGCGCCCGGCGCAGATCCGAATGGGGAAAATCAAGAAGACGCTGATCGCCGGTATAGGCATGGATGGTGGTCATCAGCCCCCGTTGAATCCCGAAATTGTCGAGGATGACCCGTGCCATGGGGGCCAGGCAGTTGGTGGTACAGGAGGCGTTGGAGACCACATGATGGAGGGTGGGGTCGTACTCATCCTCGTTCACCCCCATGACAAAGGTTTTGACATTGCCTTTGGCCGGCGCCGACAGAATCACCTTGCTCGCGCCGGCATCGATATGGGCCTTGAGGGAATCGCCATCGCGAAAGATGCCAGTGCATTCGGCCACATACTCCACCCCCATCTTTCCCCAGGGGATATCCGCCGGACTCCGGTGACTGGTCACCGCAAGAGGACGACCATCGATAAAGATACCCTTGTCATCACTTTCCACCTTCTTTTCGTAGATCCCCATGATCGAATCATACTGCAGCAGGTGCGCCAGGGTGGCGTTGTCGGTCAGATCATTGATGGCCACCACCTCGATATCGGCGAATGCCGGATCTTTGCTGAGCGCCCGAAAGATATTCCTGCCGATGCGCCCAAAACCATTAATTCCAATTTTTATCGTCATATCTCATCTCCTTAAGCAGCAGTTATTGTTGAGCAAAAAAATCTTTGCCAGGATTCATCTCTGATTGCGTCCCTTGTTTTGCCTTCATATACAGGTGCAGATACTGATTCATCACCTTCTGCCAGGTATGCCGTTCATGGATGCGGGCCACAGCCTGACGCTGCATCTCCCTGATTCTGGCCGGATCATCATGATACAGGGCCATGGCCCTCTGCATCGCCGCGCTCAGGGCTGCCGGTGAATGCTGCCCATAAGCAAATCCGGTCTCCCCGTCCAGCACCTTCACCAACCCGCCCACATGGTGGACAATGGGCAGATTGCCAAACAGCTGAGCGATAAAATCGGTCAGGCCGCAGGGTTCGTAGCGGGACGGGATGAGAAAGAAATCTCCGGCGGCATAGATCCGGTTGGCCAGTTGCGGGTTGAAGCTCTTCAAGAAGCAGATCCGTCCCTGATGCTCTTTTTTTCTGGCCAGCTCGGTCAAATCCCGCTCTTCGTCATGGCCGCCGCTGCCCAGCAGCAAGACCTGAAAATCCTTATTTTCTCCCCCTCTTTCCTGCAGCAGTGCGCGCAGGGCGGCGAGCAGAACGCCCACGCCCTTCTGTTCATTCAGCCTGCCGATAAAGGTGAAAAGGGGCAGATCGGGACAAAAATCCAGGGAACCGATGGGAACAATGCCGGAGATCGACCGGTCTCCGGCAAGCTCCCGCAGCAGAATCTCCTTACAGGTCCGCTTGCCAGCGAGAGCACCATGCGCAAGGGGACTGAACGGGGCATCAATGCCGCTGCGGCCACAATCCCGCGGATCAAACTCGGAGGGATCAATGCCGTTGGTCACGCCATAGAGTTTTACTCCCCGCTCCAGGAGGGTGTGGCCAAGCCAGCCGGTCAAGCCGTCATCGTCTGTCTCCTGCAGCTCACGGCCATACTGCTCACTGACCGTATTCATCACCGCGTAGGGAGCCGCCGCCAGAAAGGGATCAAAGCTGTCCACCAGCCGGTTGTGGAGAATAACCTTCCAGGGCAGCCCGGTACTGGCATGGGCAAAGGAGAGATCGGCCACCTCCTGATGGTATCCCCGGCCCGCGTTGTGGATGGTGACCACCGTCCCCGTGCCCCGGAAAAAGTGCCGTACCCCGCTGTTCTCAGCAAGCATCGCCGGCAGCACGGCGGTGTGGCCGTCATGGCAATGGATAATATCCGGGCGCACATCCAGGAGCAGCATCAGATCCAGGGCCCCCTTCTGGAGCAGGATATTCATGGCAAAATAATCAATGTGCCCCGAGCTTGTCGTATGGGCCGGATTTATGGCCTCGTCCGCCGCGGTGTAGGCATACACCGCAGTCTTTTCGGCAAAACGGTCCGCCTCAAGAAGGTACAACCGCACCTTCTCGATGGTTGCCGTCCACACCCGGACCTTTTCCCGGCGCTCCACGTGCACATAATTCAAATCCACTTCGTATTCCAGCGGCCG
>JACDZF010000071.1 GCA_013426795.1 Desulfocapsa sp.
CTCGGATAAAATTACGGCGCCTTTATCCGACACTTGATTGTTGACGAGACACTAGGAGATAGGCGCAACACTCCTTGGCCCACTGGCCTCTGCAAATTTCTCGGACAGTAATAGAGCCTGAATTCAACCCATTAGGTTCACCGATGTCCCCTTTATTCTTCGCGTCAAGCGTCTTTGGCTTTGATCATCTCAATATCGAGATTGATAAGAACTTCTTCGCCAATGAAAACGCCGCCCGTCTCCAGCGGTTTATTCCATCCCATGCCGAAATCCATTCGATTTAACTTGGTGCTGGCGGTACCGCCTTTGCGGATATTGCCCCATGGGTCCTTGATCTCTTTGGATAATCCTTCAAAAATCAGTGTAACTTCCCTGGTTACGCCACGCAAAGTCAGGTCACCGGTGACGTGCATTTTGTCCGGACCGACTTGAGCGACCTTCCTGGAAACAAATGTGATGGTCGGAAATTGAGCAACGTCAAAGAAGTCAGCGCTGCGCAGATGCTGATCACGTTTCTCGACGTTGGTGTTGATGGAGTTGGCATCGATGGTGAATTCCACCTTTGACTGAGTGATATCCTTATCGTTCAGGGCAAAGGTTCCAGTGTACTTTCTGAAATTGCCATTCACATAAGAAATCATAAAATGCTGTATCCTGAAGCCCAGGTTTGAGTGGTCTGGATCGACAGTCCACGTTGAAGCTGATGCGCCAGACGGCAGCGCCAGAGCAATGATTGTGATGATGGATGCGATGATACGTTTCATAATGAATCCCCCCTTGATTGAGTGAAAAATGATTTCTATTTCCCCCACTCTATCTTGCTTGGATGGGAATGACAACTCAAAATGAGTTCCGGGAACATGGTCTTGAATTCACTGATAACCTGCTGATTTTCAATTGCAAATAAAGCTCCCCCATGGAGTGTGACGGGCGAAGTCTCCGGGATAATTCTTGATGATCGTGGATGAGGTATGCAATGCAAGTCAGGAATCGTTTTCCGCAAGGGATTGCCCCTCCTGATTTCCTGAAAAAAACCTTGCCTGTTTTCCTTGTTTCGGAGTAATTTATTTTTCCTTGTCCGTTGACCATTGGGGGGTTTTGAGGGAGCTCCCTCACCGGAAGAATATGTACTTTTCCCTGGTACTTGTTGAACATTGGCCAAGGGTACTCTGGAACCAGGTTTTTTGAAGGCAGGGTTCTGTCTCGCCGGGCCGGCGTGCCGCCGCGCCCTGGTTCATTTTATTTTTTTAGAAAGAAGGAGTCATTGTGGCAGCTATTGGAGACGATTTAGTCTGGATGTCCGGCAATGAGGCCATTGCCCTGGCGGCGTATGAGGCCGGGGTGAAGGTGGCATCCGGATACCCCGGTACCCCGTCCACCGAGATTCTGGAGAATCTTTCGACCTATGAAGGGGTCTATACCGAATGGGCACCCAATGAGAAAGTGGCCCTGGAGGTGGCCCTTGGCGCCTCCTTTGCTGGCGTCCGGGCCCTTGCCACGATGAAGCATGTGGGCCTCAACGTGGCCGCGGACCCGCTCTTTACCGCCTCCTATACCGGCGTACGGGGCGGACTGGTGATCATTGTCGCCGATGACCCCGAGATGCACTCGTCGCAGAATGAGCAGGACAGCCGCAATTACGCCTTTGCCGCCAAGCTGCCGATGTTCGAGCCTTCCGACCCGTCCGAGGTGGGGGCGCTCCTGAAGGAGGCCTTTGCCTTGAGCGAGGAGTTTGATACGCCGGTTCTCTTTCGCACAACCACCCGGGTTGCCCATGTCAAAAGCGTGGTCAAAAAGGGCGAGAAGATCGATTCTCCGGTGACCCCCGGGATTGAAAAGATGCCAGCCAAGTTTGTCATGCTGCCGGCCAACGCCCGGGTGCGGCGGGTGGCGGTGGGAGAGCGGATGGTGAAGCTGAAGGCCCTGGCCGAGACCGCCGCCTTTAACCGGGTGGAGCCGGGCACTGGTCAACGGGGTTTTATCACCTCCGGCGTCTCCTATCTCTATGTGAAAGAGGTCTTCCCCGAGGCCAGAGTCCTCAAGCTCGGCATGTGCTGGCCCCTGCCGGAAGGGAAGATTCGCGCCTTTGCCGGTGAGGTCGATGAGCTCATTGTGGTGGAGGAGCTTGATCCTTTCCTCGAGCTCCATATCAAGGCCATGGGCATTGCCTGCCACGGCAAGGATCTGATCCCTGACCAGGGAGAGCTGAATCCCGCCATCGTCCGCAAGTCCCTGGACCCGGCCTCGATGGCCGAGCAGTTCAGCGCCGTGCCTCTGCCCATGCGGCCTCCCAATATGTGCGCGGGCTGTCCCCATCGCGGTATTTTCTATAACCTCTCCCGCCTCAAGGTCTTTGTCTCCGGCGATATCGGCTGCTATACCCTGGGCTTTCTGCCGCCCCTCTCGGCCATGGACTCCTGCGTCTGCATGGGGGCCTCGGTGGGAATCGCGCACGGCATGACCAAGGCCCTGGGCGCGGAAGCCAAGGGCAAGATCGTCTCGGTCATCGGCGATTCCACCTTTATCCATACCGGCCTCTCCGGCCTGATCAACACCGTCTATAATGGCTCAAACTCCCTTTTGATCATCCTCGATAACCGGATTACGGCCATGACCGGTCAGCAGGATAACCCCGCCTCCGGGTCGAATATCAAGGGCGAGGCCGCCAACTCCATTGACCTTGAGGCCCTGTGTCGAGCGGTGGGGGTCATGCAGGTGGATGTGGTCAACCCCCATGATATCAAGGGCTGCCGCAAGGTGCTGGAAAAGGCCCTGGAGCGGGATGAGGCCTCGGTGGTCATTGCCCGGGCCCCCTGTGTGCTCCTGCCGGAGATGAAAAAGGCTCAACATATTCCCTATAGTACCCGGCTTGCTGACTGCACCGGCTGCATGGCCTGTATCCGCCTTGGCTGTCCGGCCATCAGCTGGAATCCCTTGACCCCGGAAGAGGCGGTGGCCAGTGGCTACAAGGAGAAGCAGAAGGGGTTTGCCCTGATCAACGAGGTGCAGTGCAATGGCTGCGGCCAGTGTCAGGCATTGTGTAAATTTGACGCCATAGTCCGGCAGGAGGCAGAGTAATGGGAGCCCAGGGAAATATCCTGTTTTCGGGTGTTGGCGGTCAGGGGATTCTGCTGGCCAGCGAGATCATGGCCTATGCCCTGCTGGCGGCAGGCTACGATGTAAAAAAGAGCGAAGTCCATGGCATGGCCCAGCGCGGCGGCTCGGTGACCGCCCAGCTGCGCTATGGAGAGAAGGTCTATTCGCCGCTCATTGAGCCGGGTCGCGCCGATATTCAGATGGCCTTCGAGATGATGGAGGCGGCGCGCTATCTGCCCTATCTGCACAAGGACAGCACCGTCATCGTCAATACCCAGAAGATCCTGCCGCCTTCGGTGGCCACCGGCAAGGCCACCTACCCTGAAGATGTGCTGGATCATATCACCGCCCGGGGGATCAAGGTGGTGCTGGTGGATGCCTTTGATCTGGCCCGCGAGGTGGGCGAGGTGCGCACCGCCAATGTGGTGATGGTGGGGGCGATTTCCGCCTTCCTGCCCATGGCCGCTTCGGTCTATGAGGAGATCATAGCCGCCAGGGTGCCGAAAAAATTTAAAGACCTGAACCTCAAGGCCTTTACCGCCGGCCGCAAGGCCAGTCAGGGCTAGTCTTCAGCTGCTGTGCAAGAATTGCGGCATCTTTGTCAATGGGGAAACGGTCTGAATCCGGTTGCGGATACAAGCGCGTTACGACGGGTCGGTGGGGAAAGATTAATTCGATGAAGGGGAGCGGAGTATGAAAAGGATTCTATCTCAAATCATGATGGGGGCTGCCGCCTTGAGCCTGATGGTGTCCACCACGGCGTGGGCGGAAAATATCAAAATTGGGGCGATCCTGGCGGTCACCGGGCCCATGTCCTTTCTCGGCGCGCCGGAGGCTCGAACCCTGGAGATGCTGGTGGAGGAGGCCAATGCCAGGGGTGGAATGAGCGGTCATCCGGTGGAGCTTATCATTAAAGACTCTGCCGGCAATCCGGAGAAGGCCGTCTCTTTTGCCAAACAGCTCATCGAAGAGGATAAGGTCACCGCCATAGTCGGGCCCTCCAGCAGCGGCGAGACCATGCAGATCAAAAAAATCGCCGAAGACGGCAAGACCCCGCTGCTCTCCTGCGCCGCAGCCGAGGTGATTGTTGATCCTCTGGCCTCCTATGTGTTCAAGGTGGCGCAGAAGGATTCCGACGCGGTGCGGATGATCTACCAGGAGATGAAGAAACTGGGGATTGGCAGTATCGCGGTTCTGGCGGATAATACCGGGTTTGGCAAGGCCGGGCAGGAGCAGCTGGTGAAGATTGCCCCGGAGTTTAATATCAGGATTGTCGAAAATGATGTCTATGACAAGGCCGCCAACGATCTCTCCGCGGTGGTGGCCAAGATCAAGGCCAACAAGGATGTGCAGGCGGTGGTCAACTGGTCGGTGGTGCCGGCCCAGTCCATCGTTGCCAAAAATATCCGCCAGATGGGCTGGAATGTGCCCATCTTCCAGAGTCACGGTTTTGCCAATATCAAATTTGCGGAGGCAGCCGGTGCTGCCGCCGAAGGCATTATTTTTCCCGCCGGACGTCTGCTGATTGCCTCTGAGCTGCCCGAGAACCATCCCCAGAAGGCCCTGCTGATGGACTACACGAAAAAGTATGAGGGCAAATTCAAGGAAAATGTCTCCACCTTTGGCGGCCACACCTATGACACCTTTATTATTCTCGATGCCGCTGTGAAAAAGGCCGGCAGCATCGAGCGCGACAAGGTGCGGGCGGCCATCGAGCAGATCAAGGATCTGCCGGGCGTGGGGGGAGTCTTTTCGTTTTCCGAAAAGGATCATAATGGCCTGACCATTGACGCCTTCCAGATGACCACCGTCAAAAACGGCAAGTTTGTCCCCTATCCGGCCAAGTAGGTTTCCTTGCCTGGGTCGATCTGGAGAGTTGGACGGAGATTGGAGCTGCTTTTCATAGGAGTAAAGAATGACAACCATCTATTGGGAAGAAGAGATAGAGACCCTGCCCCGGGTGGGGCTTGAGTCGGTTCAGCTGACCCGTTTGAAGCACCTGGTGGCCAGGGTCTACGCGACCGTTGCGCCCTATCGGGCCAAGATGGATGCGGCCGGGGTGAAACCCGCTGATATCAAAACCCTGGCCGATCTCCAGAGGCTGCCCTTTACCGTCAAGGATGATCTGCGTGACAACTATCCCTTCGGGCTCTTCACCGTGCCCATGGATCAGGTGGTGCGGGTGCACGCCTCCTCGGGCACCACCGGCAAGCCGACGGTGGTGGGGTATACCGGGAAGGATATCGAGACCTGGTCCGGGGTCATGGCCCGGGCCCTGTCCTGTGCCGGCGCCACCTCCCGCGATATGATCCATAATGCCTATGGCTACGGCCTGTTCACCGGCGGCCTGGGTGCCCATTACGGGGTGGAGCGGCTGGGGGCCACGGTTATTCCGGTGTCCGGCGGCAATACCAAGCGGCAGATCACCATCATGCAGGATTTCCGTTCCACCGTCCTCCTGTCCACTCCCTCCTATGCCCTGAATCTGGCCGACGCCATGGTGGAGCTGGGGGTTGACTGCAAGGCCCTGGCCCTGCGGGTGGGGATCTTCGGGGCCGAGCCCTGGAGTGAGAACATGCGCAATGAGGTGGAGCGCAAGCTCAACATCCGGGCCGTGGATATTTACGGACTCTCCGAGGTCATGGGCCCGGGCGTTGCCATGCAGTGCCTGGAGACGGATCGCGGCATGCATATCTTTGAAGATCATTTTCTCCCTGAGATCATTGACCCGGATACCGGCCAGGTGTTGCCGCCGGGCGAGAAGGGCGAGCTGGTGTTCACCACTCTGACCAAGGAGGCCTTTCCCCTGATCCGCTACCGGACCAAGGATATCTCCCGGCTGATCCATGAGCCCTGTGCCTGCGGCCGCACCATGGTGCGCATGGAAAAGGTCACCGGCCGTACCGATGACATGCTTATTATCCGCGGCGTCAACGTCTTTCCATCCCAGGTGGAGCATGTGCTCATGGGAACGGAAGGGGTTGAGCCCCATTATCAGATTGTGGTGAGCCGGGAAGGGAATCTCGATACCATGGCGGTGCGGGTGGAGGTCAGTGAGGCCCTGTTCTCGGACGAGGTGAAGACCCTGGAAAAATTGACCCGCAAGATTCAGGCTGATATCAAGGATATGCTGGGCGTGACCTGCAAGGTGCAGCTCGTCGAGCCCCGAACCATCCAGCGCAGCGAGGGCAAGGCCCAGCGGGTGATTGATAACCGAAAGATGTAGGGCGGCGGAACAGCTTGACAGGCCGCGGGTCTTTGCAGTTGAAGACAAAAAGGGAAAAGACGAAAAGCCCCAAGGGCTTCTCCGGGTCCTGTGAAATGGCCGGTTTGCGGGGGGTGATCTGATTCTGCCCCGGTTTTTCAGCCTTGAGTCCGCGTTCCGAGGGGTCTTTTTTCAATCCAAAATCCAGGAGGATTGGGTATGCGTGTACAACAGATTGCCGTTTTTTTGGAGAACAAGTCCGGTCGACTGGCCGAGATTACCGCCACACTTGCCGACAATGATATTAATATCAGGGCATTATCGGTGGCGGATACCGCCGATTTTGGTATTTTGCGGCTGATCGTCAACGATGTGGAAAAGGCCAAGGGGGTCTTGAAGGCCAATGGCTTCACCGTCGGGATTACCAATGTCATTGCAGTGGAGGTGGATGATCGCAGCGGTGGCCTGGCCAGCGTCTTGAAGAGTATTGAAAAGGCCGATCTCAACGTCGAGTATATGTACGCCTTTGTCAATAAGACCGGACAGAACGCGGTGCTGATCTTCCGTTTTGATGAGATGGACAAGGCCATTGCCGCCCTGCTCCAGGACGGGTTCACCCTGTTGAGCGGGGAACAGGTCTGCGCCTTATAGAATGTGGGTGGTGATCACGAACCATCTGTCAACCTTAATGAATATCATGGGGATGGGTTATGAAAGGGATAGTGTCGATGGTTATGATGGGGCTTGCGGCCCTGGTGCTGATGGTGACGCCTGCGGCGGGTGCGAAGAGTATCAAGGTGGGAGCGATTCTGGCTGTCACCGGTCCGATGTCATTTTTAGGTGGCCCTGAGGCCCGAACCCTGCAAATGCTGGTGGCGGAAACCAATGCCAAGGGCGGGATCAACGGCAGGCCCGTTGAGCTCATCCTCAAGGATTCCATGGGCAATCCGGAAAAGGCGGTCTCCTTTGCCAAGCAGCTCATCGAAGAGGACAAGGTTGTCGCCATTATCGGGCCCTCCAGCAGTGGCGAGACCATGCAGATTAAAAAAATTGCCGAGGATGGCAGGACGCCGCTTCTGTCCTGTGCCGCTGCCGAGGTGATCGTTGATCCCGTTGCTTCCTTCGTCTTTAAGACCCCGCAGAAAGATTCCGACGCGGTGAAGATGATCTTCGAGGAGATGAATGCCCAGGGGCTGGCCAATGTCGCGATTCTCGTTGACAATACCGGTTTCGGCAAGGCCGGTCAGGAGCAGCTGGTGAAGATTGCCCCGGAGTTTAACATCAAGATCGTGGAAAACGAGGTCTATGACAAGGCTGCCAATGACCTCTCGGCGGTGGTGGCCAAGGTCAAGGCCAACAAGGATGTGCAGGCGGTGGTCAACTGGTCGGTGGTGCCGGCCCAGTCCATCGTTGCCAAGAATATCCGCCAGATGGGATGGGATGTGCCGATCTTTCAGAGCCATGGTTTCGGGAACATCAGGTTTGTTGAGGCTGCCGGGGCCGCGGCGGAGGGGATCATCTTTCCGGCAAGCCGCCTGCTCATTGCCGCCGACCTGCCCTATGGCCATCCCCAGAAGGAGTTGCTGCTGAAGTATAAGAAAGATTATGAGGAAAAATATAAGGAAAACGTCTCCGCCTTCGGTGGGTATGCCTATGATGCCTTTATCATTTTCGAGGCCGCAGTGAAAAAAGCCGGCAGTACGGATCGAGAGAAGGTGCGTGACGCCATTGAGCAGCTCAAGAACCTGCCCTCCGCCACCGGGATCTTTTCCTTTTCGGAGAGGGATCATAACGGCTTGACCAAGGACGCCTTCCAGATGCTGACGGTGAAAGACCGCAAGTTTGTGGCCTATCCCCCGCTCTAAATCAGCGAAACAATTTCGGGAACATTGCAGACAACAAGGGGCCGGAAGGAGACTCTCCCGGCCCTTTTTCTTTATCCTGAGACAGACCTCTGTTTATGACCACTGAACTTTTTGTCCAGTACCTCTTTGCCGGGATCACCTATGGCAGTATTTACGCCATTGTCGCCATCGGGTTTAATATTATCTATAACACCACCGGGATCATCAATTTCGCCCAGGGCGAGTTTGTCATGCTGGGCGGGATGATTGCCATCAGCCTGCTCTCCTTCCTCCCCCTGCCTGCGGCCATTGCCCTGGCGGTGCTCTTGACCATGGTCATCGGCGCCCTCATCGAGATTATCTTTATCCGCTGGCTGGAGAATCCTTCGGTGCTGCGGATGATTATCATCACCATTGGTCTCTCCATCCTGACCCGGGAGGCGGCCGTCCATATCTGGGGTGAAAATATCCGGGCCCTGCCCTATTTTGTCGGCAATGAGATCACCACCATCGGCATCATGGGGGCCCGGATTTCGCCGCAGGTCTTATGGGTGGTGGGGGTGTGCGGGGTGATGGTGGTGGTTCTCCATCTGTTTTTCAGGGCAACCTCGGTGGGCCGTGAGATGCGGGCCTGCGCCGCCAATCGGCTGGCCACGGTTCTGTGCGGGATCAATCCCCGCAATATGGTCACCTTTTCCTTTGTCCTCAGCGCCGGTATGGGGGCCCTGGCGGGATGCGTCATGTCGCCCATTACCTACACTCAGTATGATATGGGCACCGGACTTGCGATCAAGGGCTTTACCGTGGCCATCCTCGGAGGCCTGGGACATTCCGGCGGGGCAGTGGCGGCGGGGCTGTTGCTGGGGGTGATCGAGGCCTTTTCGGTGTCGGTGGTTCCCCTGGCCTTTCAGGATGCCATTGCCATCACCATCCTCCTGCTCATCCTTTTTGTCAGGCCGCACGGGATCTTTGGTTCGGGGGAAGCGGCCCGGTTGAAGGCCTTTTAAGCATGAAAAGACTCCTTGCCATCCTGCCCCTGCTGGCCGTGGTCGTTCTGGTGCAGCTGCTGACCAGCTGGAGCGGAACCCAGTTCTATCTGACCCAGATGACCATGGCGGCCTATTACTCGCTGCTGATCATCGGGCTCTGCGTGCTCATGGGCTATGCCGGCCAGATCTCCCTGGGACATGCCGGCTTTTTCGCCATCGGCGGCTACCTCTCCGCCGCCCTCACCACCCGGAGTCTGGTGCCCTTCAAGGAGGCGGCGCTGGTGCGGCTGCTGGATGGCTGCGGCCTGCTCCATGCAGGCCGTGATCTCTATGGCGGCGAGCTGCTGGTGGTGACGCCCTGGGCGGCGGCGCTGTTCGCGGTGCTGGTGGCGGCCCTGATTGCCGTGGTCATCGGGATTCCGGTGCTGAAACTGAAGGGACATTATCTGGCCATGGCCACCCTGGGCTTCGGCATCATCATTTATCGCCTGGTCCTGGCCACTCCCTGGCTGGGCGAGGCGGACGGGATCTCCGGCGTGCCTCCATTTGTGCTTTTTTTCGGGGTGACGGTGAGCGGGGAGAGTTCGGTGCGGATATTGAATTACTATCTCGCCTGGGGGATCCTCCTGTCCGGCCTGATACTGCTCATCAATCTGATGCAATCCCGTATTGGTCGAGCCCTGCGCGCGATTCACGGCTCCGAGGAGGCTGCCGACGCCATGGGGGTGAACATCGCCCGTTTCAAATTGCAGACCTTTGTCCTCTCCGCCGTCTTTGCCGCCATCGCCGGGGTGTTGCTGACCCATTATAATGGGGGAATCGGGCCGTCCGAGGCCGGGGTGATGAAGTCGGTGCGCTATGTGGCCATTGTCGCGGTGGGGGGCATGGCCCATCTCTGGGGGGCGATGTTCATGGGGGTGCTGCTCAATTTCCTGTCCCTGCGCGGGGTGTTCGGAAGTTATGATGACGCGGTCTTTGGCCTGATCCTCATTGTGATCATGCTCTTTGCCCCCGAGGGAATCCTGGGCTTGATTGCCGGGCGGAAAAAACCGGCGGCAACGGTGCCCACCGTTGAGCAGGACGGGGAGGTCTGAGGGAGGGATGGCAATTCTAGCGGTGGAAAATCTGCATCGCCGTTTCGGCGGACTGCACGCGGTGAACGATGTCTCCTTCCAGGTGGCGGCGGGGCAGATCAAGGCGGTCATCGGGCCCAACGGGGCCGGCAAGACAACCCTGTTCAATCTGCTCTCCGGGGCCCTGATGCCAAGTTCAGGAGTCGTTCGTTTTCAGGGGAAAGACATTCAGGGACGGCGTCCCTTTGAGATCGCGGCCCTGGGGATGGCCAGAACCTATCAGAATATCAAGATGTTTACCGGCATGACCGCCCTTGAAAATGTGATGGTGGGCTGTCATCTGCGGGGTCGTGCCGGTTTTTTTTCGTCCATGCTCCATGCGCCCTGGACCTGGGGCGAGGAGCGGGCAGTCTTGGAAAAATCCATGGAGCTCCTGGAACTCCTGGAGATCGGAGAGTGTGCCCATGTGCTGGCCACCAGTCTTGCCTTTGGTCAGCAGCGGGCGGTGGAGCTGGCCCGGGCCCTGGCCATGCAGCCCTCGCTGCTACTGCTGGATGAACCGGCGGCAGGCCTGAATATCTATGAAACCGCCGAGGTGGGGCGGCTGATCAGCAAGATCCGGGATATGGGGATCACCGTGCTTCTGGTGGAACATGACATGTCCCTGGTCATGGATATCTCCGATGAGATTGTGGTTCTCTGTTTTGGCGAGATGATTGCCGAAGACCTGCCGGCGGCAATCCAGAAGAATCCGGAAGTGATCAGAATCTATCTTGGGGAATAAGGGCGGCGGAAGGGGCCGTTCAGAAAAAAAGATGAGACATTCGGTTCTTTTTTATTAACGGCTTCTTCTGCCCTAATCGCTCCTCTCTGTTCCAGCTATTGGTGGACAAGGACTTATGCTGAAAATTCGCAACCTGCAATCGGGGTACGGCAAGATCAAGGTCCTCAAGCATGTCTCCATGCATGTGGACCCAGGCGAGATCGTGACCATTATCGGAGCCAACGGCGCCGGTAAAACCACGCTGCTCGCCACCATTGCCGGTCTTGTCAGGGCCGGGTCCGGGGTGATTACCTTTGAGGGCGAAAATATCTGTGCCACCGCCCCGGAGAAGATCCCCCCCCTGGGCCTGGTCATGGTTCCCGAGGGGCGGCAGGTGTTTGCCACCATGAGCGTGGAGGAAAATCTTATCCTCGGCGCCCATGTCCTGCACAGGGAGGGGCAGCGGGTGATGCGCGCCCTGCTCGACGATCAGTACGCCCTTTTTCCGCTGTTGGCCCAGCGCAGGTCCCAGCTGGCGGGAACCCTGTCCGGGGGTGAGCAGCAGATGCTGGCCATGGGCCGGGCGCTGATGTCCAGACCAAAGATGGTGATGATGGATGAGCCCTCCACCGGGCTCGCGCCCCTCATTGTCAAAGAGATCTTTCAGATTATCGTCCGCCTGCGGGATGAGGGCAAGACCGTGCTGCTGGTGGAACAGAACGCCCGGGCGGCCCTTGCCATCGCCGACCGGGGCTACGTCTTTGAGACCGGAAAGGTGATTGTCCAGGGCCCGGCCGATGACCTCCTGAACAATCAGGATGTGCAGCGGGCCTATCTGGGCCGGGAAAAAATAGACGAATCCCGATAAACGGGACAAAGGCCTTTTACGGATTCTTATTTTGTGGAAAAAACAAGAGAATAATCTGTAAGTTACTCAAGAAAGAGAGGCCGCAGGCTGAACACCAGGCTTCAGGCAAACCGCAGGAGTCGCTGGAACTGGTAACGGAATATTCCCATTTTTAAGGAACGAAGATCATGTACTGGCAAAAGGAAAATGAGTGTATGCCCAGGGTTGACCTGGAGCAGTTGCAGCTTGAACGCTTGCAGTCCACCCTCTATCGGGTGGGAACCCATGTCCCGTTTTACCGGCAGAAGTTTCGGGAGATGAAGCTTGATTTTGAAGGCTTCGACTCCCTCGCGGATATTCATAAACTGCCCTTCACCATGAAGCAGGATCTGCGCGCCAATTACCCCTATGGCATGTTCGCCGTGCCCCTGCGTGAGGTGGTGCGCATCCATTCCTCGTCGGGCACCACCGGCATGGCCACGGTGGTGGGGTATACCCGCAATGATATTAAAAACTGGTCGGATCTGGTGGCCAGGGTCTTGTGTTCCTCGGGAGTGACCGCCGATGACGTGATCCAGATTGCCTTTGGCTACGGCCTTTTCACCGGCGGCTTTGGCCTCCACTACGGGGCTGAACGGCTGGGGGCCTCGGTGATCCCCATCTCTTCCGGCAACACCAAACGGCAGATCCAGATCATGCAGGACTTCAAGACCACGGCCCTGGTCTGCACTCCTTCCTATGCCCTCAATATTGCCGATGTGATGCTGGATATGGGGATCAATCCCCGGGGGCTTTCCCTGAAATTCGGCCTGTTCGGGGCCGAGCCCTGGTCTGAGGCCATGCGCCGGGAGATCAACGAGAAGCTGGGAATCCAGGCAACCGACAATTACGGACTGTCCGAGGTGATGGGGCCGGGGGTGGCTGGTGAGTGCCGGCAGTGCAACGGCCTGCATATCAGTGAAGATCATTTCCTGGTGGAGATTCTTGATCCCCAGACCCTGGAGCCGGTCAAGCCCGGGGAAATTGGGGAAATAGTTCTCACCACCCTCACCAAGGAGGCCTTTCCGGTCATCCGCTACCGCACCCGCGATCTCACCCGCCTGCTGCCGGAGCCCTGCCCCTGTGGCCGGACCTTCGCCCGCATGAGCCGGGTCCTGGGCCGCACCGATGATATGCTGATCATCAAAGGGGTCAACGTCTTTCCCACCCAGATCGAGTCGGTTCTCTTTGATGTTGACGGGACGGCCCCCCATTACCGGATCATCGTGGAGCGGGAGAATCATCAGGACAAGGCAACGGTTCTGGTGGAGGTTCAGGAGTCCTATCTCTTTGATGAGATGAAAAAACAGAGTGCCCTGATTGAGACCATCAAGTCACGACTGAGCTCCGAGCTGGGCATTGGAGTGGCGGTGAAACTGGTAGAGGAGAAAACCCTGGAACGCTTTGAGGGCAAGGGACAGCGGGTAATTGATAAGAGGAGAATTTAGAGTCCGTTATGCCAGGGGCCAAGCAAAGGCTTCACCTTGCTTGGCCCTTGGCATCTACGGACTCTTATGCCGCGTCCGGGACAGCCAATCCCTTCCGGCTGTTCCCGGGGCGGCGCTCATAACACCAGACATCGCCTTTAAGCACGAAGCAAAGGCTTCACCTTGCTTGGCCCTTGGCATCTACGGACTCTTATGCCGCGTCCGGGACAGCCAATCCCTTCCGGCTGTTCCCGGGGCGGCGCTCATAACACCAGACATCGCCTTTAAGCACGAAGCAAAGGCTTCACCTTGCTTGGCCCTTGGCATCTACGGACTCTTATGCCGCGT
>JACDZF010000072.1 GCA_013426795.1 Desulfocapsa sp.
CCTTTTTCCTCTTCAGGATATGGGTCGCGGCCCAGGGCGTCACGGTGAAGGCAATGATCAGGGAAAAGAGCATGGCCGCCGACGAGCCGATGGGAATGGGCCGCATATAGGGGCCCATCAAGCCGCCCACAAAGGCCATGGGGAGGATGGCGGCAATCACCGCCAGGGTGGCGAGAATGGTGGGATTGCCCACCTCGATCACCGCCTCCACCCCCACATCCACCAGCGAACGATTGCGGTTGACGGGCAGACGCAGATGGCGGACGATATTTTCCACCACCACAATGGCGTCATCCACCAGGATGCCGATGGAAAAGATAAGGGCGAACAGGGTAATCCGGTTCAGGGTGTATCCGTAGAGATAGAACACCAGCAGGGTGAGGGCGAGGGTGGAAGGGATGGCCAGCATGACGATGGTGGATTCCCGCCAGCCCAGAAAAAAGAGGATGAGGATGGCCACGCCAAAGACCGCGATCCCCATATGGAGCAGCAGCTCGTTGGACTTTTCCGCCGCCGTGGCCCCGTAATTGCGGGTCACCGTCACCTCAAGATCGGCGGGAATCAGGCTCCCCCGCAACTCCTCCACCTTGGCCAGCACCTCCTGCACCACACTCACGGCATTGGCGCCGGGGCGTTTGGCGATGGACAGGGTGACTGCCGCCTCGGTACCGGGCTTCTCGCCGGTCCCGAAAAGGACATAGGTATCCGGTTCTTCCGGCCCGTCAAGGATCTCGGCCACCTCATCGAGATAGACCGGATGGCCGGCATGGACCCCCACCACCAGCCGCCCAATCTCCCTGGCGCTGCCCAGGAATTGCCCGGTCTGCAAGAGGGTTTCCTGGTTCAGACCCTCCAGCCGGCCCGAATAATCCTGACGGTTGGCCTGCTGGATCCTGGGCACCAGTTCGGCCACGGTCAGATTGCGCGCCGCCAGCAGCAGGGGATCAAACAGCACCCGCACCTGCCGTCTGGTGCCGCCGATCAGGGTGGTTTCCGCCACCTGATGGATCCCCTTGATCGCTTCATTGACCTGGGCCGCCATGCGGCGCAGGGTGAAATGATCATACTTGTCGCTGTGCAAGGTGAGGGCCAGAATGGGCACATCATCAATGATATGGGGCTTGACCAGGGGTGTGGAAACCCCGTGCGGGATGCGGTCAAAATTGGTGGCCAGCTTCTGGTTCAGGCGGACGATGGAGTTTTCCAGGTCTTCACCCACATAAAAACGCACCACCAGCATGGACTGACCGGCCATGGACGTGGAGTAGATATATTCCACCCCGGGCAGTTCATAGAGCAGCTTTTCCATGGGGATGGAAACCCGCTCCTCCACCTCCCTCGGGCTTGCCCCGGGCATGGAGACCATGACATCAATCATCGGCACCTTGATCTGCGGCTCTTCCTCCCTGGGCAGCATGACGATGGCGATCAGCCCCAGCAGCAGCGAGGCCAGGATGGCCATCGGGGTCAACCGGGAGTTGACAAAGATTGCCGCCAGCCGGCCCGCAAAGCCGGGGTTCTCGGGGCTGTAGCCACTCATTGCCGACCTTTCTCCATCCCTGGAGCGGGCGGCACTGGGACATCCCGGTCCGGCGGCCCCCCTTTCTCCATCCCTGGAGCGGGCGGCACCGGGGCGTCCCGGCGGTCCTCAGCCGTCACCTTCAGGGCTTGTCCATCCTCCAACCTGTCGGCACCGTCCACCACCACCTGGTCACCAGATGTCAAGCCCGCCAGAATCTCCACCTGTCCATGGTGACGGCTGCCGGTTCGCACCAGCCGCAAGCGGGCAATCTGTTCCGCGCCCGGTGACGCACCGCCGCCATCCACGAGAAAGACCCGTTCCATCTGGCCAAAGGGGAGAACGGCCTTCTCGCTGATCATCAGCGACTTTTCTTCCATGGCCGCCAGTGTTACCCTGGCAAACTGGCCCGACCTGAGATCGGCGACGCCCGGCTCCAGATCAATCTTCACCTGCGCCGTTCGTGAAACGGGATCTGCCGCCGTGGCCAGTTCTGCCACCTTGCCGGTCACCGTCACCCCGGCCGCGGGCAGGGAAATGGAGAGAAGATCCCCCTTGCGGATCTTCAGCATGACCCTCTCCGGCACCTGCGCCACGACCTGCAGGATCCTGTCGTTCTCCATCTCCAGCAAAACCGAACCGGGTGCAGCCAGATCCCCGACACTGGCAATCTTTCGAGTTATGGTTCCGCCAAAGGGCGCGTGGATGGTGGCGTACTCCAGCAGCCCTGCCGCCTCCTGCAGGGCTGCCTCTGCTATCCTCGCCTGATCGCGCAGCGACTTGACCGTCTCCGGGGTGGAGGCCTGCTCCCGCTCCAGCCGCTCTTCCCGGGCCAGATTGCGCTTGACCTGTGCAAGCTGGGCCCGGGCCCGCAACACCTGGGCCGAGGTCTCGGCGGCGCTGATTCTGACCAGAAGATCGCCCTTCTCCACCCGCGAACCCAGCACCACCGGCAACTGCACAATCTGGCCGCTGATCCGGGGCGATATCAGGGCCCGCTCCACCGCCTGCACCGTCCCCGCCACTTCGACCTGGGGGCCGATGGTTTCTTCCACCACCTTCTGGACCCTTACCTGAACCGCCGGAAGCGCGGGAGCGGCCTTCTCCCCATGGTCCCCTTTACACCCCGAAAGGGCCACCAGTGCCGCCGCCAAGCCATATCCGATCACCCTCTTCGCTGATCTCATCGTCTTCCTTCCCGCCATACCCTCTTCAATCCAATAAAAATCCCGGTCCCAGCGACCCGGCCCTTGCCTGCCGTCACCAGCCATCTCCCCCTGAACCCGAGGAACGGGACACCTGCCTTTCGCGGATTATCTCTGTGGGAACAAAGGGGAAGATAATCGATCAGTCACTAGAACTGGGATGCGCCCGTGGCCCGCCGCAAATCCGCCACCGCCACCCGAATGGCCGACCGGGCCACCGCCTGGCGCACCCGGGCATCAGTCAGGCGGGTCTCGACGTCCATAAGGTCTGAGGCCAGAATCACCCCCTCCTTAAACCGGACCCTGCTCAAACGGGCACTTTCCTGGGCCTGCTCGAACATCTTATTGATGACCAGCAGGCGTTGCTCCGCCTGACTGTAGGCCAGATCCGCCTGCTTTATCTCAAGCTCCATGGCCAGTTCCAGTTTATTTTTTTCCGCCGCCAGTCTGCCTAATTTCGAGCGGGCCTGGGCAATCTCGGCCTCGGTTTTTCCACCGGTGAACAGGGGATAATTGACCCGCACCCCGCCCATCCAGGAATCCCCGGAACCACCCAGCACAAATCCGCTGTCATACTGATAATGGGCCAGCCCATCGATGGTGGGATAGAGGCCGCCCCGAGCCATGCGCAGCTCCGCCTCCGCCGCCTCGATCTGTCCCTCGTAAGCCTTCAGCTCCGGGCGTTTCGTGTAACTGAGATCCACGGGCAGTTCCTGCTCATTATCCTGCACCGTGTCAATGAGGACCTGTCCCTCGTGCAGACCGAGAAGTCCGAGAAAGGCCTTGCGGGTGAGCTCCAGATTATGTTCCGCCAGAATCAGATTCTCCCTGGCCATGGACTCCTGGACCTCAATATTCAACAGATCGGCCTTCAACAGATCACCGGCCTTATAGCGCGTCCTCGCCACCACCAGCGATGCGCCTATGGCCTTGATCGATTCCCGGTGCGCCTCCACCAGCTCCAGGGACTGGGAAATGGCATGAAAGGTGCGGATCACCTCAAAGGCAAGCTGGGAAGACACCGCCTGCTGCTGCATCCGCGAAACCGCCACCCCGGCCTCGGCGGCCTCGATTATCGCCTCATCACGGCCACCATTATAGAGCCGATACTGGAGGGCTGCCCGCAGGTTCAGATCATCGGTGCGGCCCGGATTATTGAAATCAAGGGATGACTCAAACTGCCCCTGATGGAGAATATTGCCAAAGGAGTACATCGGATTGTTGGTCTGGGCGTACTCCGCAGTGAGGCCAAGCTGGGGATAGTAGCTGGACCGGGCCTGATTCAGCAGGGCCCTGGCCGTCTCGATGCGCTCAATGGCCACCTGACTGTCGGGACTATGGCTCAATGCGAACTGCACGGCCTGACGGGCAGTCCAGGTGGCCTGCTGCTCGGAAACCACGGCGACCGGAGCTGTTTCAAGGGCAAACAGGGGGGAAACTCCCCCGGCTGCCATGAGAAAAGAAAACACCACGCCATACATTTTGTGCATATTCATGATTTTTCCCCTCTGAATGGATCTATATTTTCTTATAATTTATATGGTTATCTCAAAGAAACGGGGGCACAGTCAAACGACTTACTCTACCACATTTTTTTTCACATGGAACGGAAAACCACGACAAGGGGCTCTGCACCCCGGAAGGACGGGCAGGG
The DNA here is from genome assembly GCA_013426795.1 of Desulfocapsa sp. Lineage (GTDB taxonomy): Bacteria > Desulfobacterota > Desulfobulbia > Desulfobulbales > Desulfocapsaceae > UBA2270. Next base: position 4,379 of record JACDZF010000072.1, read on the forward strand.
AATCGATGCACCACGATTGCCCAAAGGAATGGCGAAACCGAATTATTTCAGCATATTATTCGAACTCTCAAGCAAGCGTGACAACTCAAGCCCGCCCGTATACAAAACTCCCCTCCCGTGCCGGGAGGGGTCGGGGGCGGGTGAATCAAGGAAGGTGGGAGCAAGGGGGTGGGGGAAGATAAACCGGGTCTCTGGAGATGGTGGCTGGTGCTTCAGGCCATGGCCCCTCACCCCGGGCACCGGAGGGAAAAACCGCCGCCCGGGGGAAAGATCCGCGCCCTTCCCGCCCCCTTTGCCCTGGTTTTACTGATCGGCCTTGGCGCGTCGCTCCATGGAGCTCAGCTCAAGGTTCAAGGCCTCCACGGAGAGGAGAATCTCGCGAAAGGAGATGGCCAGGGAGGAGAGGAGCAGGAGCAAGCTCGCCACGAAAACTATTTTCCCCGCCATCTGCCAGCTGGCAAAGAGAAACAGCATGCAGACCACGCATCCAAAGAGCCCGGCAACGCCACAGGCCTGCATATTCCTGATCAGCAGAACCCGGCGCCGCATGATCTCAATCTGGGCCAGCAGGACATCATCGGGATTCGCCCGATACCGATCATGGAGATTGCGAATCCTGGAGCCCAGGGCCAGAAAACGATTGGTGAAGGCGATGAGCAGGAAGGTCACCGCCGGAAAAAGCAGGGCTGGGGTGGTCAGGGTAATATCCATTGGGTTCTGTCACATATTCTTTGAAGGGAGTCTCAGCTCGTTGCCAAAAAAATGGCCATCCATTATCATACCTGGTCATATCCACTGCCCGACCCCCAAAAAAGGGCTGAACGACCATCCGTTCCCCTTTGTCACTCAAGGAAACAAAGGACAAGGCAAGGGCAAGAACTACTTGGTCTGGTGCAGGATGTCAAACCTGTTTTGAGAGAGGGGCGGAGAAAAAATATGGCAGAGTATGGTCGGGGCTTTCCTGTCCGCCTGTTTCATGCTAAGGTTGGAAAGGTGTTGATCAGAAGGATGGAAGATACCCCCGGCGCGCTGGAACAGTCGCGCCTTATTATTCCGTTTCTCAATCAAGATGTGCACGAGAAGAAAAGCGAGTCGCGACGAGGCAGTACAGTAAGTACGGTGAGGAGCGACGGAGCGCATTCGACGAAGTGAGCGCTTGATTAAGAAATGGAATTACGCCCATGGTGCCGGCTGGTGGCCGCCACCATGGCTCTGTACAGAAAAGGATACGAAAAATGGGATCAATGGTCACGCAGCTCCATCGCCGGATTGATGAGGACCGGGCGTTTTGTTTCAATGTGGAATCCTCCCGGCCCTTGACCGATGGCGAGCTGACCCGGGTGCGCCTGGTGCTGGCCGACGGTTTTTTGCCGGAGACGGTGTCGCTTGCGCCGATGCTGGCGGGAGAGCGGGTGGTGGAGGTGGGGCCGCGCCTGAACTTCGCCACCGCCTGGTCGTCGAACATGGTCTCCATCTGTCGGGCCATCGGCCTGGACTGCGTGACCAGGGTTGAGCGTTCGCGCCGCTATCGGGTACCGCAGGACGTGGATCTGCGCGCCTTTATCGCCGCCCACCACGACCGGATGACCGAGTGTCCCTACCCCGAACCGCTGCACAGCTTTGAGACCGGGATGGTGCCGGAGGCGGTCCATGAAGTGGATCTCAAGGCCGGCGGCCCGGATGCCCTGCAGGGGATTCCGGGGATCTCCATGGACGAGTGGGATCGCCTCTTCTATTATGATTATTTTGTCGGCAAGCACCACCGCAATCCCACCATCGTTGAGATCATGGATCTCAATAACGCCAACTCCGAGCATTCCCGGCATGGCTATTTCAAGGGAAAACAGGTGCTTGACGGCGTTGAACAGAGCCAGACCCTCTTTGATCTGGTCATTGATACCCTCACCGCCCACCCTCGGGGTTCGGTGATCGCCTTCAAGGACAACTCCAGCGTCATTGAGGGCTATGATCTCCAAACCCTGCACCCGGAGCGGCCCGGCGAGCCCTCTGCCTTTGTGGTTCAGGATGTCCGTTATCATCCCCTGCTCACCGCCGAGACCCATAATTTCCCCACCGGTGTGGCCCCCTTTCCCGGCGCTGAGACCGGCACCGGCGGCCGTATTCGCGACGTCCAGGGCACGGGCCGGGGCGGCTTTGTCATTGCCGGGACGGCCGGCTACTGCGTGGGCAATCTCCACATCCCCGGCTACGCCCTGGGCTGGGAAAATCAGTACCCCTGTCCGGATAATCTGGCCTCCGCCCTGCAGATTGAGATTGATGCCAGCAACGGCGCCTCCGACTACGGCAATAAATTCGGCGAACCCCTGATCCAGGGATTTACCCGCTCCTTTGACCTGCGTCTTGCCGATGGTGAGCGCTGGGGCTACCTCAAACCGATCATGTTCACCGCCGGGGTGGGCCAGATTGATGCCCGCCATACCAGCAAGAGCAAGGAAGAGAAGGGGATGCTCATTGTCCAGGTGGGCGGCCCCGCCTATCGCGTCGGCTTCGGCGGCGGCGCGGCCTCCAGCATGATGCAGGGCGAGAACGCCTCCGAGCTTGACTTCAACGCGGTGCAGCGCGGCGATGCCGAGATGGAACAGAAGATGAACCGGGTTATCCGGGCCTGCAACGAGATGGGAGAGAAGACCCTTATTGATGTGATCCACGATCAGGGGGCGGGCGGCCCGGCCAATGTGCTCAAGGAGCTGGTGGAAAAATCCGGCGGTCGCGTCGAGATCCGCAATATCCGGGTGGGCGATCCCACCATGTCGGTGCTGGAGATCTACGTGGCCGAGTATCAGGAGCGCACCGGCTTTCTTATCCGGCCCGAAAATATCGCCCGCTTCCAGGCCATCTGCGAGCGGGAGAAGGTGAACTGCGAGGTCCTGGGCGAGGTCACCGGCGATCTCCGTTTTGTCCTCCATGATGCCGCCGATGACTCGACCCCGGTGGATATTGAGCTGGATGTCCTCCTCGGCAATATTCCCCGCAAGACCTTCACCGACAGCCGCCGTGATCCCGGTCTGCAAGCCTTGCGGCTGCCCTCCGGTCTGACCGTGGCCGCCGCCCTCCAGGACGTGCTGCGTCTGCTCTCGGTGGGTTCCAAGCGTTTTCTCACCAATAAGGTGGATCGCGCCGTCACCGGCCTCATCGTCCGCCAGCAGTGTTGCGGCCCCTTGCAGCTCACGGTCAGTGACGTGGCGGTGGTGGCCCAGAGCCATTTCGGCCTCACCGGGGTGGCCACCGCCATCGGCGAGCAGCCGGTGAAGATGCTGGTGAATCCCGCCGCCGGGGCCCGCATGGCCGTGGGCGAGGCCCTGACCAATCTGGTCTGGGCCGGCATCAAGGATCTGGAAGAGGTCAAATGTTCGGCCAACTGGATGTGGGCCCCGAAGCTGCCCGGTGAGGGCGCGGCCATCTTTGACGCGGCCCGGGCCATGCGCGACGCCATGGTTGCCATCGGCATTGCCGTAGATGGCGGCAAGGATTCCCTGTCCATGGCCACCATGGTGGACGGCGAGACGGTGAAGTCGCCCCGGCAGCTGGTGATCTCGCTCTATGGCGCGGTGCCCGATATCCGCCAGGTCATCACCCCCGATATCAAGGAGCCGGGCAGCACCCTTCTGCTCCTTGATCTCTCCTGCGGCCAGCAGCGGCTGGGCGGCACGGCCCTGGCCCAGGTGCACGGCCAGATCGGCAATGAGAGCCCGGACATGGATGATCCGGCCCTGGTGAAACGGGCCTTTGTGGCAGTGCAGGAGCTGATCCGCTGCGGCCTGATCCTGGCCGGCCATGACCGCAGCGACGGCGGCCTGATCACCACCCTGCTGGAGATGGCCTTCAGCGGCAACTGCGGCCTTGATGTCGAGCTTGCCGACAGCGCGGTCATGCCCGCCCTCTTTGCCGAGGAGCTGGGCCTGGTCATCGAATGTCGGCCGGCGGATCTGGATCTGATTGCCGCGCTCTTGACCGCAAGCGATGTGCCCCATACGGTGATCGGCAGAAGCACCAGTGACAGGCAGATCCAGGTCCGGGTGGGTGGTGCAGCGGTGCTCGATGCCGCCATGCCGACCCTGCGCCAGACCTGGGAGGAGACCAGCTATCAGCTCGAGCGCCTGCAGGTGAACCCGGCCTGTGCCGATGCGGAAAAGGCGAACATCGCCCACCGCCCCGGCCCCGCCTATGTGCTCCCCTTCACCCCGGAGCTGACGGCAGCGGCCATCCTTGAGAGCAAGGACAAGCCCAAAATCGCCATCCTCCGGGATGAGGGCTCCAACTCCGACCGGGAGATGACCGCCGCCTTTTATGCCGCCGGTTTCGAGCCCTGGGATATCTGCATGAACGACCTGCTGGCCGGCCGGATCAGCCTGGATGGCTTCCGGGGACTGGCGGCGGTGGGCGGTTTTTCCTACGCCGATGTGCCTGAGTCGGCCAAGGGCTGGGCCGCCACCATCCTCTTTAACGAGCAGCTCAAGGCCATGTTCAACGCCTTCTATAACCGGCCCGACACCTTCACCCTTGGGGTCTGCAATGGCTGCCAGCTCTTCGGGCTGTTGGGATGGGTGCCCTGGCAGGGGATCGCTCCGCAAGATCAGCCCCGTTTTGCCCACAACACCTCGGGCCGCTTTGAATCGCGCTGGGTGACGGTGAAGGTGCTACCGTCCACGTCCATCATGTTCAAAGGCATGGAGGATCTGGTCTTCGGGATTCATCTCGATCATGGTGAAGGGCGCCTCCATTTCCCCGATCCCGCCATTCGCCGGCAGGTGGAGGCGGGCGCCATGACCCCCATGGTCTATGTGGATGACACCGGCCAGGCCACCGAGAAATACCCCTTTAACCCCAACGGCTCACCCGGCGGTCTGGCCGCCCTCTGTTCCCCCGATGGCCGTCACCTGGCCCTTATGCCCCATCCCGAGCGGGCCTTCCTGCCCTGGCAGCTCCATTATCTGCCCCAGTCCCTGAAGGATATCCAGGCCTCGCCCTGGTTGAAGATGTTCCAGAATGCCCATGCCTGGTGTCTCGAAAAACAAGGATGATCCCATGGAAGGGGCATTCAACTTTTACCAATGGAGTTTGTGACGATGACCAGAATTGAGATGTTTACCGGAAAAGGGGGGGTGGGCAAGACCACAATGTCGGTGGCCACCGCCCTGAGATCGGCGCAATCGGCCAAGACCCTGCTGATTTCCACCGATCCCTCCGGTTCCATTTCCGAAATCTTCGGACGTCCCCTGGATCAGGGCCTGACCGAGGTCGCCCCCAATCTTGACGCGGTGGAGTTGACCAGGGCCCAGGTTCTGGCCCTCTGGCGGTCAAAATTTGGTGAGCAGATGTACGCGGTCATCTCCTCGTTCCTGCCGGTGGGACCGGAGATTCTTGATTATATCGAAGGGGCGCCGGGCATTGAGGAGGAGTTTATGCTCGACTATCTCCTCACCAAGGCCCAGAGCAATCTGTACCAGACCATCGTCTGGGATACCGCGCCCACCTCGACCACGCTGAACATGCTCTGCATCCAGCAGCTTTTTTATACCCATCTCACCCAGGCCCAGAAGATTTACCTGAAGATGAAGGGGGTTTTCAGCCAGGTTGATCCCCTGTCCCTCATCGACAGCTGGCGGGAGTTGACCGCCGGGATCATCACCATGCTGAAAACCGACACCACCGCCTGGGTGGTGGCCAATCCCGAGCGGCTGCCGGTGGAGCAGGCCCTCAATATCGCGGCCTCGCTCAGCGCCTTCGGCATCGGGGTGAATGGTTTTATTTTAAACAAAACCCTGCCCCCGGAATTATGCACCTGTCATCCCTTCTGGCAGGCAAAATATGATTCCCAGCAGCGCTGGCGGCAAAGGATGCTGGATGGGGCCGCGGGCCGGCAGGTCAAAGAGATAGCCGAACTCTCCGGCGAGATGCAGGCCCTGGGCGTTCTGGCTGAGGTTGCAGATCTTCTGCAAAAATCCTGATGAATCAGACGGTTAAGGAAACAGCGGGGTCTGGAGAAAATCCTTCAAGGGAGGGGACAGCCATGCCCGTGGTGCTCACCATTGCCGGCTCAGACAGCAGCGGCGGGGCCGGAATCCAGGCCGACCTGAAGACCTTTGAGGCCTTCGGGGTCTTCGGATGCAGTGCCATCACCGTCCTCACCGCCCAGAACAGCACCGGGGTGCAGGCCATCCATCCCTTGCCGGTGCCCTTTGTCCTGGCCGAGATCGAGAGCGTGCTCAGTGATTTTGATGTCGCCGCGATCAAGCTTGGAATGCTCTACAATCAGGAAATCATTGAAGCCGTGGCCGCCATCATCAAGCCCCTCACCATTCCCGTCGTCCTTGATCCGGTCTGTGTCTCCAAGGCAGGTTCGCCCTTGATCCAGAAAGAGGCCATTGCCGCGCTGCGCGACCTTTGCCGCGTTGTGACCCTGTCCACCCCCAATCAGCATGAGGCGAACCGGCTGTTTGGCTATGAAGGCGGGGAGGCCGACTTGCCCGCTATCCTCCTTGATCATCCCGCCCCGGTGCTGATCAAGCATCACGCCACCGAGACGATGTGCGCCGATATGTTCTACAGCGGAGCCATCAAACGGGTCTATGTCGCCGATCTCATCGACTCCACCAGCGTGCACGGTACGGGCTGCTCCTACTCCTCGGCCATTGCCGCCAGCCTGGCCTTGGGATTTGACCTTGACGCGGCAATCAGGCGCTCCAAACAGTTTATCACCGAGGCAATCCGCTACGCCCCCGCCATCGGCCATGGCCGCGGCCCCATTAACCACAAGCAGGGAGGCATCCATCTTGCTGAAAGGACTCTATGCCATCACTGATGAGATTCTCACCCCCGATCATCTCCTTCTCGGTCAGGCCGAAACCGCCCTGCAAGCGGGGGTAAAAATCCTCCAGTACCGCCATAAAAGCGGCAGCGACAGGGAGGTCGAAGGGATCTGCGTCGGGCTGCAACGATTGTGTCGGCGCTATCAGGCCCTGTTTGTTATCAATGATCGCCCCCACCTCGCCCAGGCCATCGGCGCCGATGGACTCCATGTGGGTGTGGAGGACATGAAGCTCACCCCGGCCCGGAGGATCTTTGCCAAGGGCATAATCGGGGTGTCGTGCTATGGCGACCTGGCCAGGGCACGCCTGGCCCAGGACGCGGGGGCCGATTACGTTGCCTTCGGTTCCTTTTTCCCCTCGCCCACCAAGCCATCTTCGAAGCTCGTCCCCATGACCGTACTGAGCGAGGCCAAAGCGGTCCTGACCATTCCAGTCTGCGCCATCGGCGGGATTACCATCGCCAATATCCACCAAATTACCGCCCACGGTCCCGATATGATCAGCGTCGTGTCGGCGGTATTTGCCGGGGATATTGCCGCCAATGTTGCAAGGCTCAGGGCGGCCATGCCGGAATGAGTCTCCGGCGGTCTTGCGGGGAAGGTTTCCATCCCTGATCCTCCCCTGACCCTGTACCGACAAAGGGCGGCATGGATGGAGCAAAGATTGGCATGCAGGGGTTTCTCCCCACGTCGAGTTCCAGATTCTTCCGGATTGAAGAGCAGGAAAGGCACCCTCAGGGGTGCTTTTCCCGTTTATGGCAACCTGGGGTTTTCATCCCCAGGTTCCCTAAAGATTGACACTCTTCGTCAACCACTTTATAAATGAAGATCCCTTGCAGATATTTTCACGATGTCAGCGACGGATGTATCCCTGATGTCGATAATGCCCATCCCGCTCGTAAAAAAAGGACCTTCCTTTGACTGATTCCACCCCGCGAAAAGATCCCATAGACCGCTGGCTGGTCACCCCCATGCAGCGTTTCCTGAGTCACAGCTCCATGAGCGGCATGGTCCTTTTTTCGGCGGCCATCATCGCCCTGATCCTCTCCAATTCCCCCTGGTCAGGGGCCTTTCATCGATTCTGGGAAATCAAATTCACCATCGGATTCGGCCACTGGCAGCTTTCTAAAAATCTGCACCACTGGATAAACGACGGCTTGATGGCGCTCTTCTTTTTTGTGGTGGGCCTTGAGTTAAAGCGGGAGATGATCAGCGGCGAGTTGAGCCGGCCCCGCAACGCCATCCTCCCCGTTATGGCGGCCATGGGCGGCATGCTGGTACCCGCCGGGCTCTATTTTCTCGTCAATCCCGCAGGAGATGCCGCCAGCGGCTGGGGGATTCCCATGGCCACCGATATCGCCTTTGCCCTCGGCATCCTCTATCTGCTCGGCGACCGGGTGCCGGTTTCGCTGAAGATCTTTCTCACCGCCCTCGCCATTGCCGATGACCTGGGGGCGGTGCTGGTGATCGCCTTCTTCTATACCTCCACCATTGACCTGCCAAGCCTGGTCACCGGCCTCGGATTTCTCTGCGTCCTGATCATCGGCAACCGGCTCGGCATTCGCAATGCCCTCTTTTACGGCATTGTCGGCATTGGCGGTGTGTGGCTTGCCTTTCTTCTCTCCGGCGTCCATGCCACCATCGCCGCGGTGCTGGCCGCCTTTACCATTCCCGCCCGGGTCAAGTACGATGAAGAGACCTGCACCAGCAAACTGGCCGACCTCTGCGTCCGCTTTCGAAATGCCTGTCCCAATAATTTCCCCACCGTCACCACCGAGCAGCTCCTTATTCTCAAGGAAATCCGCACTGTCTCCAAGCTGGCGCAGACCCCCCTGCAACGGCTGGAACACGCCCTCCATCCCCTGGTGGCCTTTGTCGTCATGCCCATCTTCGCCCTCGCCAACACCGGGATGACCTTTTCCAGCCACAGCCTGACCCTGTTCGCCAGTCCCATTACCCAGGGCGTCTTCCTCGGCCTGCTGCTGGGCAAGATGCTGGGAGTGGTGGGCTTTGTCGCCCTTTTTGTGAGGTTGAAATGGGCCGTTCTGCCCGAGGATTTTACCGGCTCCCTGCTCATCGGCGCCGGTTTCTTAGCCGGGGTGGGATTTACCATGTCCCTCTTTATTTCCGAACTGGCCTTTACCAGCCCCGCCTTTGTTGAAGAGGCAAAATTTGGGATCCTGATTGCTTCATCGGTTTCCGGAATACTGGGGTATTTCATTATCAGAAACGCCACGAAACCGGCAGAGCTCAGGCATGTTGATGATCGATGTTTTCCCTTGGTTGAAGGGGGAAGCGATGACGCTGCCTGATCGCTATCAGGAGCTTGCCGGAGCCGTAAAATCTTGGTAGCGTAGAAAAAGAGAGACCTTGACGATGTAAGAGTAAAAAAGCCCTC